>CAIKLM010000145.1 GCA_903828235.1 uncultured beta proteobacterium
CGATCTCCGGCGGCGCGCCCGGCGAGCGAGCCCGCCGCCCGCCGCCCCGCGAGCGCCGCGCCGACGAGGCCCGCCCCGGCGGCGAGCCGGCGCAGGACAGCCTGGAGCGCGCCTGGGACCTGACCGAGCTGGCCCTGGACCTGTTCAGCAGCTTCATCCGGCGATGACCGGCCCAAGGCTGCCGCGGCCGCACGGGGCCGCTTCGATAATGCCGCGATGAACGCCGTCCACCTGACTGCCGACCTGCACGGCTGCCCCGCCGGACTGCCGGCCATGCGCGACACAGAGGCCTTGCGCGAGCTGTGCCTGCACGCGGTGCGCGAGGCCGGCCTGCAGGCCGTGGGCGAGCTGTTCCACCGCTTCCCGGCGCCCGGCGGCGTGACCGGCGCGGTGCTGCTGGCCGAGTCGCACCTGGCCGTGCACACCTGGCCCGAGCACGGCACGGTAACGGTGGACGCCTTCGTCTGCAACGCCAGCGCCGACAACACCGGCCGTGCCGAGCGGCTGCTCGAGGCCGTGGTGGCGCCCTTCGGCGCCGCGCAGGTGCTCAGGCAGCGCCTGTCGCGCAGCAGCCCAGCCGCGCCGCCGCCCGCCGGCCAGCCGCATCCCCCAGCGTGAAGGCCTCCTCGAACACCGAGTAGCCCGCCAGGTCGGTGTGCGCCAGGTGCAGCCGCTCGCTGCCGGCGGGGCCGGCCACGGCCGGGCCGCTAGGGCTTGCGGCGGCACGCAGCGCGCGCAGCGCCGGGTGGCTGCGCACGCCGGGCGCCGGCACGGCCATGGCGTGGCCGTAGCGCATCAGGTCCGCGCGCAGCAGCCGGCCGGGCAGGTCGGGGTGCACCTGCGCGAGGTGGCCCACCACGCGGTCGGCCCAGGTCGTCCAGGGCTCGTCGCGCAGGCGCCGGCGCCAGGCGGCAGTGCCCGCGCGCGACGCCTGCCCGAAGGCCCAGTACGCCGTCAGCACCACGGGGCCGGCCTGGGCCCGCAGGCCCTGGTGGCCGGCGTCGACGTAGCCCAGGGCCAGGCGCGAGGGCGATTCCGGCGGGGGCAGCCGCCCGTCCGGCGCGGCGGCCACCTGGAACACGTTGTCCCAGGCCGGCGGCGCGCCGACGCGGTCGACCGGCGGCTCGCGCAGCAGCAGGTTGGCCACCAGCCAGGGCGCGTGGTCGACGGCCGCCGCGGCGGCCGCCAGCGCCGCGGGCGCCGCCTCGACGATGCGCGCGGCCACGTGCAGCGGCAGCGCCACCACCACCTCGCGCGCCAGCCAGCGCGTGGCCGCGCCGGCGGCGTCTTGCACCTCCAGCGCCACGCCGTGGCGCGACGGCTGCACGCGCCGCACCAGGCAGCCGGTGTGCAGCCGCTCGCCCAGCGGCGCGGCCAGCTGCCGCGTCAGCCAGGCGTTGCCCTCGGGCCAGGTGAAGACGGCATCGTGGGCGTCGCCGGCGGCGGCCACGCCGAAGCCGTGCCGGCTGGCGAAGTAGTGCAGCCCGGCCCAGGCCGAAACGGCCTCCAGGCCGGCGCCGTAGTCGTCGCGGCAGGCGTAGTCGAGGTAGCCGAGCAGCGCGGCGTCGTGCAGCTGCTCGCGGGCCAGCCACTGCGCGAAGCTCTCGCCGTCCAGCGCCTGCAGCGCCGCCGACCACGGCACCGAGTCGGCCGGCACGGCGAAGCGCGCCTCGCGCGCAACCTCGGCCACGCGCTGCGAGAAGCGGCGGTAGGCCGCGTCGGTGGCGGAGCCGGCCGCTGCCGGCGGCAGCAGGCCCTCGACCCATTCCTGCCCGGTCCACAGCCGCTCCTGCAGCGCGTGGCACAGGTGCCGCTCGTCGGGCACGGTGCGCCCGGCCACCGTGCGCAGCAGCCCCGCCTCGTGCAGGAACGCCGACACTGCGTGCGCCTGCGGCGGCGGCACCGGCAGGTAGTGCGCGCCCAGCGGGCAGGCCAGGCCCGCCATCGCGTGGCCGCGCGCGTTGCCGCCGGCCGTGTCCTCGAGCTCGAAGACGCGCAGGTCGTCGACGCCGGCGCGGCGCAGCGCCCGCGCTGCCGCCAACCCGGCGACGCCGGCGCCCAGCACGGC
>CAIKLM010000146.1 GCA_903828235.1 uncultured beta proteobacterium
GCAGCGCCCAACCTTCCGCCCTGTACCCATGACTCGCACCCCCATGCCATTCGCCAAACTCCAGTGACGCGTACCAGGGTGGAGTGGGGCGCTGGCGGCTCACGGAGTGGTGAGTGCGCAAAGGGCCTTCGGATCGTGGGCTGCGCAGATCCTTTGGTGGATTGCGGCCATCACTCAGTGGTGTCATCGGTTGATTGGAAACCTCGGGGGTGAACCCGTGGGCTTGGAGTTTTTCCAGTCACCATTCGTTGGTGACACCTATTGATTGGAAACCGATGCCGTGGTGCCGGCGCGCTTTCGCATCGGCGCCAGCGGCCTGCAGAACGATATTGAAGCCGTACTGTCGGGCGCCAAGCGCCCGGCCGCTGGCAGCACCTACTGAAGTTGACCCAAGGACCGCCGCGATGTGCACCTTCCCCGCCTTGCTGAGACCGGTCTGGCTGATCGCCGGCGCTGCCGCGCCGCTGGTCGGCTACGCCACGCCCATCGCGCCTACCGCGCCGGCCGCATCCACCGAACCGGTGAAAGTGCGCCTGATCGCCTTCAACGACTTCCACGGCAACCTCGAATCCACCGGCCTCACGCTGCCCTGGCCCGACCCGGCGCAGCGCGATAAGGCCATCCGCCTGGCCGCAGGCGGCGCGGCCCACCTGGCGGGCACCATCCAGGCGTTGCGCGCCGGTGCCGCCCACAGCATCGTCATCAGCAGCGGCGACGCCATCGGCGGCACGCCGCTGATTTCGGCGCTGTTCCTGCACGAGAGCACGGTGGATGTGATGAACCGCATCGGCGTGGGCATCGCGATCCCGGGCAACCACGAGTTCGACGCCGGCAAGGACGAGCTGCTGCGTGTGATGGGCGGTGGCTGCCGCATCAACAGCGCCGACGCGCTGACGCTGTCGTGCCCGCTGGGCGACACCGGTGCCAACCGCCACCAGGGCGCGCGCTTTCCGCACTTCGTGGCCAATGTCACCACGTCCGACGGCAAGACGCTGTTCCCGCCGTCCATCGTCAAGACCGTGGCCGGCGTGCGCATCGGCTTCATCGGCGCGGTGACCAAGATCACGCCCACCATCGTGGTGCCCTCAGGCGTGGCCGGGCTGCGCTTCGGCGACGAGGCCGACGCCATCAACACCGAGGCCGCACGGCTCAAGGCCCAGGGCATCCAGGCGCTGGTGGCCGTCATCCACGAGGGCGGCGACACCGGCACACCCGGCCTGCCGCTGGAATGGAACGACGCCGGCTGCCCGCGCCCGCGTGGCGCCATCTTCGACATCGCGAACAAGCTGTCGCCCGACATCGACGTCATCTTCTCGGCGCACACCCACCAGGGCTACCGCTGCGTGGTCGACGGCCGTCCCATCATGCAGGCCACCGCGCTGGGCCGCGGTGTCAGCGTGGCCGACCTGGTGATCGACCCGAAGAGCGGCGACGTCGACCGCGCGCGCACCACGCACCGCAACCTGCCGGTGTTCAACGAGCGCAGCGACGCGAAGCTGCGTGAATCGATCATCGTCGCCGAACCCGAGCCCTTTGCCAGCGCGCTGCGCAGTGCCAAGGCCGACACCGCTGTCGCCGAGCGTGTGGCCGCCTACGCGCAGGCTGCCGCGCCGCGCGCGCAGCGGCCGGTGGGCCGCATCGGCGGCGCCTTTGAACGCACGGCCAAGTCCGACGCCAGCGCCGGCCGCCTGATTGCCGACGCGCAGTGGCTGGCCACGCGCGCCGCGGCCCGCGGCGGCGCGCAGTTTGCGCTGATGAACCCGGGCGGCGTGCGCTCCGACCTGCGTTGCGCCGGCAACGCCGCGCCGCCCTGCACTGTGACCTATGGCGATGTCTTCACGATGCAGCCCTTCGGCAACAACCTGATGGTGATGACGCTGTCTGGCGCGCAGGTGAAGCAGCTGCTCGAGGACCAGCAGCGCCCGGGGCGCAGCGGGCCGCTGCTGCTGATCCCGTCGTCGACGCTTACTTACCGCTGGGTGGCTAAGGCTGAGTACGGACAGCGGGTGCATGGCCTGCGCCTGGCCGGCGCGCCGCTCAACCCCATGGCCGACTACCGCTTCGCCGTCAACAGCTTCCTGGCCGAAGGCGGCGATGGCTTCGTGCTGCTGCGTGAAGGCCGCAACCGCCTGGGCGGCGAGCTCGACATCGACGCGCTCACCGCGCTGCTGAAGACCAGCCCCGCGCCCGACGCGGTGCCGCGCATCACCTGGGTGGAGTGAGGGCCTGGCCATGAGGCGCACTCATGCCCGGCTGCAGCCCTGCGCCGCAGCGCTGGCCCGCACGGGGGTCGCCACTCGTTGGTGATACCTATTCCTTGAAAGCGCAGGTACGTTGACAGCCAAGCGGCCCTTGATGTTGCCAGTCACTACAGGTGGATAACACCGATGGATTGAATCAACCCTCTGGGTTGCTCGCTCCATTCACGGAGAATGAGCCCCCTATTTCCTCCTGCCTCTGCAGTTGGTAGGAACCCTTGTCCAGCTCCGGGAACAATCAGAAAAACCATCCATCCCCCTGATGCGCTCCCTCTATCTCCTTCGCCCCCACGGCACCGCCTGCAGTCCCATCAGCTGAAGCGCCTGCGCCAGATGTTGGCCGGCATCGCTACTGCAGACGACAGCGTGCGCCTCTGGTCCGTTCCGCATAGGGCTGCGGCGGCGGAGCAGCTGGGCCGGCCGGTGGAACACACACCATGGGAAGATAAGGTGTTCTGAGGGGAGCCTGGGCCACTGGCCTACGCCTCCGCCATTGCCGCCACCTTCGTGGCGGAGGGTTTCGCAAGGGCGCTCATTTGCTGGCTGGGGTGAGCAGTGAGGGCTTCTTGTATCGGCGCAGCAGGAAGCAACCGATTGGTCCCTGTCTCCACTACCTTATGCGGACGGGAGGCTTCGCCATGGAGTGTGCGCGACGGCGGCGGCTATCCATCTGCTGCGATGCGTCTAGCTTCCCGCCCATATTCCGTTTCCGCGCACCTCCCTGCTGATGCCCAAAACCCCAGTATTTGCGTCGTTCTGCGCGCACCACTGCAGCGCAACCGATCTCA
>CAIKLM010000147.1 GCA_903828235.1 uncultured beta proteobacterium
GCCAGGCCGGCCCAGGGCAGCAGCGCCGACGCCGCGCCCAGGGCGGCATCGAAGGCGCCGCGCAGCCACGGGGCGGCGGCGGCCCGCCGCGGGCGCAGCGCGCAGGCCACCACCAGCCACGACAGCGCCGCGGCCGCCCCGGCGAAGGCCATCACCGACTGGCGCTGCCACCACTGGGCGGCATCGCCCGCGCCGGCCAGCGCCACCACGGCCAGCACGGCCTGCACCAGCAGCACCACGCGCAGGGCCAGCGCCGGGTGGCAAGGGTCGAACGCGGCGGTGCGGGCGCGGGGCTGGTCGGGCATGAGGTGCGGTCGGAGTGCCCGGGATAATACGAAGCCCGCCCTCTTCCACCGAGCCCACCGTGTCGATGCACCACGATCCCCTGGCCAACAAGCAGCAGGCCTGGTCGGCCCTCTTCACCGAGCCGATGAGCGAGCTGGTGCAGCGCTACACCGCCAGCGTGGGCTTCGACCACCGCCTGTGGCGCGCCGACATCGACGGCAGCCTGGCGCACGCCGAGATGCTGGCCGCGCAGGGCGTGATCGGCGCGCAGGACCTGGCCGACATCCGCCGCGGCATGGCGCAGATCGTCGACGAGATCGAGGGCGG
This sequence comes from uncultured beta proteobacterium, assembly GCA_903828235.1. GTDB lineage: Bacteria > Pseudomonadota > Gammaproteobacteria > Burkholderiales > Burkholderiaceae_C > Rubrivivax. The sequence continues at coordinate 613 of CAIKLM010000147.1, forward strand.
GCGCTTCGAGTGGAAGCTCGAGCTCGAGGACGTGCACCTCAACATCGAGGCCCGCCTGACGGCGCTGGTGGGCGACGCCGGCAAGCGGCTGCACACCGGCCGCAGCCGCAACGACCAGGTGGCCACCGACGTGCGGCTGTGGCTGCGCGGCGAGATCGACCAGCTCGCGCCGCTGCTGGTGCAGATGCAGCGCGCGCTGGTGGAACTGGCCGCGCGCCACGCCGCCACCGTGATGCCCGGCTTCACGCACCTGCAGGTGGCGCAGCCGGTGAGCTTCGGCCACCACCTGCTGGCGTACGTGGAGATGTTCGCGCGCGACGCCGAGCGGCTGGCCGACACGCGCCGCCGCGTAAACCGGCTGCCGCTGGGCGCGGCGGCGCTGGCCGGCACCAGCTACCCGCTGGACCGCGAGCGCGTGGCGCGCACGCTGGGCTTCGACGGCGTGTGCATGAACAGCCTCGACGCCGTGAGCGACCGCGACTTCGCCATCGAGTTCAGCGCCTGGGCGACCATCACCATGGTGCACGTGTCGCGCCTGGCCGAGGAACTGGTGCTGTGGATGAGCCAGAGCTTCGCCTTCATCGACCTGGCCGACCGCTACTGCACGGGCAGTTCCATCATGCCGCAGAAGCGCAACCCCGACGTGGCCGAGCTGGCGCGCGGCAAGACCGGGCGCGTGGTCGGCCACCTGGTGGGCCTGGTCACGCTGATGAAGGGCCAGCCGCTGGCCTACAACAAGGACAACCAGGAAGACAAGGAACCGCTGTTCGACACCGTCGACACGCTGGGGGCCACGCTGCGCATCATGGCCGAGATGGTGGGCGGCATCGTCGTCAAGCCCGAGGCCCTGAGGCGCGCCGCGATGCGCGGCTACGCCACGGCCACCGACCTGGCCGACTACCTGGTCAAGAAGGGCCTTCCGTTCCGCGACGCCCACGAGGCGGTGGCGCACGCGGTGAAGATGGCGCTGGGCCGCGGCGTCGATCTTTCGGAGCTCTCGCTGGCCGAGCTGCAGGCCATCGACCCGCGCATCGGCGACGACGCCTTCGGCGTGCTCACGCTCGAGGGCTCGCTGAACGCCCGCAACGTGCTGGGCGGCACCGCACCGGTGCAGGTGCTGGCACAGGTGGAGCGGCACCGCACACGGCTGGGCTGAACACGGCGGGCGGGTCCGCTCGGGCCCGGCACCCGCCGCACAATCCGCCCGTCACTGCCGGACGGAGTGTGCGCATGAACCCAGCCCTGCGAGCGTGCCCCCAGGGCCTGGCCAGACAGACCGCCGCCGCACTGCGGCGCCGAATGTGGCGGCCGAGCCTGGCCGCAGCCGCCGCGGCGCTGCTGCTGACGGCCTGTTCGCGCACGGGCGACCACGCCGCGCCGCCCGCCGCCGGCGAGCCTTCGGCGGCCGTGCGGCAGGCCCACGCCGAAGCCGCGCGCCGGCTGGCCGCGGCCGAGGCGCACAGCACCGCCGAGGCCGACGCGCGCCGCGGCTTCGTGGCCGCGCCCAGCGGCCGCGTGCTCGATGCCCAGGGCCGCGTCATCTGGGACTTCGACGCCTTCGCCTTCGTCGAGGGCGCCGCGCCGGCCACCGTGCACCCGGGCCTGTGGCGGCAGGCGCGCTTGAACAACCAGGCCGGGCTGTTCAAGGTGGTCGACGGCGTCTGGCAGCTGCGCGGCTTCGACCTGTCGCACATCACGCTCATCGAGGGCCGGACCGGCTGGATCGTCGTGGACGCGCTCACCTCGCGCGAGGCCGCCGCGGCCGCGATGGCCTTCGCGCGGCAGCACCTGGGGGCGCGGCCGGTGTCGGCGCTGATCTACACGCACAGCCACATGGACGCCTTCGGCGGCGCGCTGGGCGTCCTCTCGGCCGAGGAGGCGCGCGAGCGCGCGCTGCCGGTGATCGCGCCGCAGGGCTTCGTCGAGGAGGCCACGAGCGAGAACCTGCTGGCCGGCACCGCCATGGGCCGGCGCGCGGCCTACATGTACGGCAGCCGGCTGCCGCCCGGCCCGGCCGGGCTGGTGGACAACGGCCTGGGCAAGGCGGTGGCGCTGGGCCAGGCCGGGCTGGTGCCACCCAACCGCATCGTCACCGAGTCGCGCCAGGAGATGACGGTCGACGGCGTGCCGATGGTCTTCTTCAACGTGCCCGGCGCCGAGGCGCCGGCCGAGCTGATGCTGTGGCTGCCGCAGCAGCGCGCCTTCGGCAGCGCCGACATCATGGTGCACACGCTGCACAACCTGTACACGCTGCGCGGCACCAAGGTGCGCGACCCGCTGCTGTGGGCGCGCTACCTCGATGAGTCGCTGGCCGTGGCGGGGCAGGCCGAGGTCGTGTTCAACCAGCACACCTGGCCGGTGTGGGGCCGCGAGGCGATCCGCGAGTTCATCGTCAGGCAGCGCGACGCCTACCGCTACATCCACGACCAGACCGTGCGCCTGATGAACGCCGGCCTGACGGCGCCCGAGATCGCCGAGATGCTGACGCTGCCGCCGGCCCTGGGCGAGCACCTCGGCGTGCGCGGCTACTACGGCACGGTGCGCCACAACGCCAAGGGCGTGGTGCAGTTCTACCTGGGCTGGTTCGACGCGCACCCGGCCAACCTCGACCCGCTGCCGCCGGTGGAGGCGGGCCGCCGCTACGTGGCGCTGGCCGGCGGCCCGGCGGCGCTGCTGGCGGCGGCGCGCAAGGCCCACGACGCGGCCGACTACCGCTGGTCGGCCGAGTTGCTGAAGCACCTCGTCTACGCCGAACCCTCCAACGCCGAGGCACGCGAGCTGCTCGCGCGCAGCTTCGAGCAGATGGGCTACCTGGCCGAGTCGGCGCCGTGGCGCAACTTCTACCTCACCGGGGCGCTGGAGCTGCGTCAGGGGCCGCCGCGGCAGGGCGTGGCGCGCGAGACGGTGCTGGACGTGCTGCGCCACGCGCCCACCGAGCGGCTGCTCGGCGCCATGGCCGCGGCGCTGAACGGCCCCAAGGCGGCCGGGACGGCGCTGAAGATCAACCTCGTGTTCACCGACCGCGGCGAGAGCCACGTGCTGTGGATCGAGAACGCGGTGCTGCACCACCGCCACGCGCCGCCGGCCACCGACGCCGACGCCACGCTGACCGTGACGCACGCGCTGTTCGTGCAGATGCTGGTGGGGCGCGCCGGCGCCAAGGAGCTGCTGCTGTCGCCCGAGGCCCGCATCGGCGGCAGCGCGCTGGCGCTCGCACGCTTCTTCGGCCTGCTCGAGATGGCGCCCGGCAACTTCCCGATCGTCACGCGCTGAGCGCCCCCGGCGCCGGCTGCGCACCGCCGGCGACTGTGGCCGACATCGCGTCGGCGGGCGCCGCGAGCCTTGCGACGCGATCGACATATCGCGCCATCGCCTCCTCGCGTCCCATGCCCCGGCGCGCCGCCCACGCGTCGAACTTCGCACGACCTACCGGGTCCATCAGGCCGGGCCGAGCGCCGGTGGCGTCGCCGATGCTGCCCTGCTTGTAGAGCGCGTAGAGCTCGAGCAGCACGTCCTGGTCGGGAGGCGTCGGCAGCGACTTCAAGGCGAGCGCAGCCTGCTCGAACGCGCGCTCCGCGGCGCTCGGGCCCTGGGGCTCCGGCGAGCCGCCGAAGTGCACCTGCTCGCGCGACGGGTCGTCGGGGAACCAGCGCGCCTCGAGCAAGCGATTCGCCCGCATCCAGATCGCGATCGTGCCGTCCGACGACAGCCCCTGGTGGAGCAGCGTGGCCGGCATGACGACAACGCCGGCGTTCTCGACAGCCGTGCCGAACGCGGTGAAGCGCGCCCCGCCGGCCCAGCTCTGCAGTCGCTGCAGCCCCTTGGCGCCACGCGCCACCCCGCTGGCGCGGTGTGCGCCGGGCATGTACCAGGCGAAGTCCGGGATGCCGAGCGGCCACAGGCCGGCTGGGCCCTCGGCTTCGAGGGCCTCGCGGGCACGGCCGGCCAGCGCGAGCTGCTCGGCCGCGTTCATGCGCGGATCGTCCGCGAGGCCGCCGAGCCCGGCCGCGGCCTGCGCGCCCAGGAAGCCCAGCACGCTGCTCGCGACGAGCTCGCGATCGTTGTCGACCGCGACCATGTGGTAGCTGTTCTCGAGGACCACGACCCGGGCGCGCCCGGGCGTGCCGCGGTTGATCTGCTCGACCACGAAGTCCGCCGAGCGCAGCGAGGTCAGCTCGTCCTCGCGGGCGTGAACGACCAGCGTCTCGCAGGCCATGCGCTCGAGCCCCTTCATCACCCAGCCGCGCAGCCGGTCGACCTCGCGCACGCAGGCCAGCGGCACCCATCGGTAGTGGAAGTTCTCACCGCGCTCGAACTTCGCCTTCACGATCGCGCGGAGCTGCTCGTTCTTGATCCCGTAGGGATCCTCCTCCTCGATGCGCATCCGCTCGGGAAGCCCCGGGATGTGATACAGCATCGGCCTCAGGAAGCGGTACCAGGGCGTCGACCAGCCGTCGATGAAGATCGGCGGCGCGAGCAGCACCAGCCGGCCACGGCCACCGTGGCCGCTGCGCTTGGCGACCTCGGCGGCGAGCAGCGCGCCCATGCACATGCCCATCAGATGGAGTTCGTCGTGCTGCGCGGCGACCTCGGCGTACTTGGCGCTCACCGCCTCGACCCACTGCTCGGCCCGCACGCCGGCGAGGTCCTCGGGGGTCGTGCCGTGCCCGGGCAGCGTCAGCGAGTGGGTGACGAAGCCAGCGTTCTTCAGGCGCTTGTGCATCGAGCCGAGGTCGTACTGCGTGCCTCCCAGGCCGTGCACCAGCAGCACTGCGGGATCGGCCACCTCAGCCTCCTGCCTGACCGCGCTGCACCAGCCCGGTCACCAGTTCGATCTCGCCGTCAGGGCCGCGCACGGCGGCCAGGCGCGCCTGCGCGTCCGGCCAGCGCCACGTCGCCGAACCCTGCCGGCCCTTCACCAGCGCATCCCATTCCGCCAGCATCAGCGGCTGGTCTGCAGGCTCGGCGCGCGCGATCCAGGCGCGTACGTGGGGTGGGGCGCCGCCCGGCAGGGCCGCCCCGCCCTCGCCCCAGCGGCACGCTCCGGTCGGCGCATCGAGCGTGACCGCGACCGTGCCGGTGCCGTCGAGAACCTGCCGGTAGCGGACCTGCCAGTCCTTCGCCTGCTCCAGCGCCGAGGCGAGCGCGGCCTGCTGCGCGACCATCCAGCCGGCCAGCAGCGCCGCGACCGCGACGTAGCCCTGCACCTCCAGCATCGCCTCGCCGGCGAACCCCTCGAGTTCGGCGAACGGACCGTGCCCGGCGGCCGTCCAGCCGATCACCAGCAGCGCGCCCGCGGCGATCGCGAGCGGACCGCCGCGGCTACCCCAGAGCACCGAGGCCGCGACCAGCGGCGCCAGCGGCAGGTAGGCGAGCGTCGGCCCGATCGAGCCACCGAAGCGATCCGAGACGTCGGCCTGGAACACCCACGCGGCGCAGGCGACGAAGGCCGCGAAGGCCGCGGCACCGGCGAGGAAGGCTCGCGTGCCCATCCCGCCCGAGCGCTTCGCGCGAAAGCCGGACAACCCGACGATCGGGGGCACCGCGAGCAGCGCCCCGACGAAGCCGCTGACCGCCCAAGCCCGCCACTCCGCGGCAAGCGACGCGCCGGGCGCGATGGCGCCCCACAGCGGCAGGGCCGCGGTCGCGCCAACCGCCGCGACCACGAGGGCCGCCGTCACCTGCCCACCCCATGCGAACCGTGGATCGGCCGCGTCACGGCTCGCCCGGCCGATCCATGCGGCCGCACCAACCGAGCCGGCCTCGATCACGGCGAAGCCGAGCGCCGCGCCCGCCCCTCGCCCGTCGAAGAGTGCTGCGACCGCCGCGGCAGCCGCCGCACCGCCGAGGACCCACGGCAGGCGCCAGCCGGCGACCGCGATCGCTGTGCCCAGCGCCACCGCCGTGGGCAGCCAGAACACCGTCGATTCGAAACCGGCAGGGCCACCGCCGACCACGCTCGACAGCGCCCACGCTGCGCCCCAGCCAAGCATCACCCACAACGCCGTCGCAACGCCCGATCGCATCACCATCACCTCTCTTCGTTCCTCGAAGCGGCGGGACCAGCCACCCCACTCGCAGCAGCCTGAACGGCAGCCATGCCCGCTTCGCGCTCGAGCCGGCTGCCGGCCAGTTCGAGCGCAGGGCCTCTCTGCTGTGCGCGAAGCACGCCGGCTTCAGCGCCTGCCTGCAGGGGCTGACGGTCGGGCTTGCCGCCCGCACCGGGCACACCGCGAGCGCCATTCTCAAACACCCTGGAGATCGGGGTGACCGGTGACGGTCCCGATGCTGCGATGGTCCGGCGCGCCCTTGAAGCTCCCCTGCTCCTGGCGTCGGTCTCGACGGCGCGGTCTTTGACGGGGAGATTGAGGTCTTGGGCACCAGTGGCTTCTCGTTCGTGCACTCCTCTTAGCGGGGCCCCCTACGCACCGACTGGGCGGCGGCCGTCGCAAGAGTTGCGAGGTCCTGGGCGCTGGCATCCAGGCCCATTACCGCGGCGAGAGCCACGTGCTGTGAATCGAGAACGAGGTGCTGCACCACCGCGGCGCGCCGGCGTCACGCGCTGAGCGCCGCCAGGCCTGGCTACGCCCTGCCCGGCGCTGCGGGGCGGATGGCCGACGACTTGACCCGCGCCGAGCGCCGAAGCGCCGTGAAGACGCCAAACTCCCAGGAACGCAGCCCCACCATCAAGGTGTATCCATCGCGCTGGGCCGCAGGGAGCTTCGAGTCCTGGGTCTGCAGCCGCGCCAGCTCGGCGCCGAGCTGGCGCACGCGCTGCACCATCTCGCGCGCGGAGGCCTCCGACAGGCGCGCCGGCTGGCACATCACCACCTCGCCGGCGCCGCCGAAACGGCCGGCGAAGTAGTCGGGCACGACGTGGCTGCGCAGGTACTGCTGCGCCGGCCCGTCGGCCCGCCAGTGGAACGACAGCGCCACCTGCAGCCGGTAGCTGTTGTCAGGCCGAAGCCGGATCAGGCCCAGCCGGTCCAGCTTGACGAGCAGGCGGATGCACTCGGCCTCGGTCAGGTCGTAGGTCTCGACGATCTGCGCCAGCGTCCACTGCCCGAGGCAGCAGATCGCCATCAGCAGCAGCCGAGGGTCGGCCACCAGCGAGCGCTCCTGTGCCAGCGTGAGGGTGTCCACGCGCGGCGCGCGGTCGGCCGCCTCGCGCAGCACCTCGTCCATCGCCAGGTCGGCCACCTTGCAGATGAGCGCCAGCCGCCCGAGCGACATGTCCTTCTGGCCGAAGACCCGCTTCATGCTGCTCTCGCTCATGCCGATGCGCCGGGCCAGCTCCTTGTAGGTGATGCGGGCCGTGCGCAGCCGCGCGCGCAGCACCTGCACCACGATCTCGGGCGAACTCATGACCGGGCCTCCTTGCGTAAAAAGGTATCGTAATCCGATACCTGGCGGCCATCCCGGCGCGACATCGTTCATGAAACTGGAACTCCCTGGGTCGCATGGGCAGACTGCGGCTCCATTGCAGGCGGAAGGCTCTGCCGGCAATCGAACCCCCAACCCATCGACTCGAGGAATCCATGCAAGCCAAGTCCATCCCCCTGGTCATCGCGTTCGCCGCCGCCGCGGCCGGTCTCAGCGCCCCCGCGGCGGCCAAGGGACCCGAGGTCGGCGACATCTATGCGGGCGTCACGCTCGGGGTTGCCGCCATCGCCCCCAAGGGCCTGGAGCTCGACGTTGACAAGCGTGCCGAAGGCCGCCTGAGCGGTGGCCTGTTCGTGGGCGCGCACATCGGCGCGTTGCCCATCGGCAGCGGCTGGCCGCTGGCCGTGGAGCTGGGTTACCAGAACATCGCCCGGCACAAGGCCACCTACAAGACGGCCAGCGGCGCCCGCAGCGAGCTCACGGCCAGCGGCAGCAGCACCACGCTGGCGCTGAAGCTCGACGCGCCGATCACCGAGCGCTTCGGCCTGTACGGCAAGCTGGGCGTGGCCCACAACAAGGTCGACGGCTCGACGCCGGCCGGCCAGCCCGTCATCAACATCGACGGCTCGAAGAACGGCCTGCTGACCGCCTTCGGCCTGCAGTACCGCTTCGACGCCCCGGTCACGCTGCGGGCGGAACTGACGAACTTCGGCAAGTCCTCCGCCAAGTCGGACGCAGGGGGCCTCTCCGTCGGCCTGGCCTACCGGTTCTGACAGGGCCCGGCGGCCGGCTCGTCGAGCGGGGCCGGGTCACGCCCGGCCCCTCGGCATCAGGCCGCCATCGGCACCAGGAAGTCGCGCGAGATGCCCACGCCCAGGTCGCCCACGCGGTCGAGGAACTGCGTCAGACAGGCGTGCAGGCCGGCGGCCGGGTCAAGGCAGGCGCAGGAACACGGCTTCCACATCGTCCGCCGTGTCGCGCCCGGAGTGCTTGTCCAGCACGTACCAGTCGCGCAGATCGCGCCACGAGCCACACTTCTCCAGAGTGAGACCGGGGTCGGGGACCAGCACGTCGCAGTTCTCGCGCGGCTCTCGGATGCCGGCAATCACCGTGACGTGCCTCGTGCCGTCGGCCCACAGCGGGCCGCAGGCGCGGCACCAAGTCTGGATGGCCTCGGGCGTGGGCGACATCGGCGGCACATGCTGGAAGCCCATGTCGCGGCCGAAGCCACGGATCCTGTCGTTGGTGATGCCGGTGTTGTCGCGTTACAGCCTGGACCACTTGGGCGAATCAGTTGGATCTGGGTGGCGCGGGCCGGTCGTCCGGGTGAGCTGGCGCTTCCACAGCATGACCATCTGCGCCAAGGCGAACCAGCAGGGCATGGTCAGGTGGCTGGTGTACAGGGGCGGCCGGCGTCGGCTTGGCGGGCAAAGGAAGCATCGCGTGATCGTTTCGTTGCTGCATGCAGCCACTCCACTCACCAGGGATGATGCCCCCCCGCAGGAAGGATGCGGTTCGTGACGGACGACTCTAGGATCCGCCTCACGGCAAAGCTCTGGGGCAGCAAGTCCAAGGCCTCTGCCCCGGCCACGACGCGAGCGGCACGGCAGGCACGGCTGCCGTGGCAACCTCCACCAGTCCACACCAAGGAAGGCTCACGATGCTCCGCAAGCTATTCGCCACTTTCGTCCTCTGGGGCAGCCTGGGTGGTGTCACCCCGGTCATGGCCGATGCGCCTGTGACACCCTACATCGTCGGTGGTCCCACGCAGTCGCTCACGCCGGGCAGTTTCGAATGGTCCTGGGATGGCGCCTACATCGCCGACTTTCGAGCCGCGCTGCAGAACCCCGCCAACTACGGCCCTGCGGGCGTGGTCGACCGCAGCATCGCCACCATCAACCTGAGCACGGTTGACGCCGGCTCGCTGGCCGGCGTCAACATGTTCGTCGCCACCTGGATTCCGAATGCCGAGTTCAGCGTGTCGCAGACGCAGGCCGTGGTCGACTTCTTCCTGGGTGGCGGCGACCTTTTCCTGCTGCAAGACGACGGCAACCACGACGTGATCGGGCGCGCCCTGGGGCTTCTCACCTTCGCCAGCAGTGGCAGCGTCAGCAATGGCGGCGCACCGCTGTACGACGGCCCGTTCGGCGTCGCTTCCGACGTGACCCAGCACTACCTCGTCGGCCGGCTCGATGAGGCTGCCGTTCTGTCGCTGGGCGGCACGGTCGCCGGGCGCAACGTGCAGGGCGAGGTGACCTCGGCTTTCTGGGCTGCCGGGCAGTTCGCCCCCGGCGCCGGCGCGCTGTTCATCAATGCAGACATCGACATGATCGCCAACACCGGCAGTCAGTGCGGCCTGGCGGTCTGCGGCGCGCGTTATGACCCGCTGAACAACAACGGGGTCTTCGCGCTCAACACCTTTGCCTTCCTCCAGGAGCAGGGCGGTACGCCGCCCATTCCCGAGCCGGGCAGCTTGGCGCTGCTTGGCCTGGGGCTTGCCGCGGTGGTCGCGACCGCGCGCCGCCGACGCGCCTGAATTCAGGCCGCCATCGGCACCAGGAAGTCGCGCGAGATGCCCACGCCCAGGTCGCCCACGCGGTCGAGGAACTGCGTGAGGTAGGCGTGCAGGCCGGTGGCCAGGATCTCGTCGATGCGGCCGTAGCGCAGGTCGCTCTGCAGCCGGCCGGCGCGGCGCAGCGTCTCGTCGCTCTGCTGGTTGGCCACCAGGCGCAGGTTGGCCACGGCGTCGTTCATGCAGGCCGCCAGCGAGCGCGGCATGTCGGGGCGCAGGATCAGCAGTTCGGCTACCTTCTCGGGGCGGATCACGTTGCGGTAGACCTTGCGGTAGATCTCGAAGCCTGAGACCGACCGCAGGATCGCGCTCCAGTGGTAGAAGTCCACCTCCTGCTGCTCCTTGCTGCCGTCGGGGCCGAAGTAGTCGCCGCCGGCCAGGGCCTGGAACTTCACGTCGAGCAGCCGCGCGGTGTTGTCGGCGCGCTCCAGGAAGGTGCCGATGCGCAGGAAGTGCAGCGCCTCGTCCTGCAGCATCGTGCCCACCGTGACGCCGCGGCTGAGGTGGCTGCGGAACTTCACCCACTCGAAGAACGCGCCCGGATCGCGCTCGAACTCGCCGGCCTTGAGCATGCGGTTGAACTCGAGCCAGGTCTGGTTCTGGGTCTCCCAGACCTCGGTGGTCAGCGCGCCGCGCACCGCGCGCGCGTTCTCGCGCGCCGCGCGCAGGCAGTTCCAGATGCTCGAGAGGTTGCTCTCGTCGCGCACCATGAAGTCCATGACGCTGCGCGCATCGATCTGCTGGTGCTGCTGCTGGTAGGCCCAGGTCAGCTCGCTGATGCTCAGCAGCCCGCTCCAGCCGGCCAGCGCGGTGTCGGCGCTCTGCGGCAGCAGCGAGGTCTGGTAGTTCACGTCGAGCATGCGCGCGGTGTTCTCGGCGCGCTCCATGTAGCGCGCCATCCAGAACAGGTGGTCGGCGGTGCGGGACAGCATGTTGAAGGTCCTCCCTATTCCTCGAGCACCCAGGTGTCCTTGGTGCCCCCGCCCTGCGACGAGTTGACCACCAGCGAACCTTCCTTCAGCGCCACGCGCGTGAGGCCGCCGGGCACCGTCTGCACGGCCTTGCCCGAGCTCAGCACGTAGGGCCGCAGGTCGATGTGGCGCGGCGCGATGCCGGCTTCCACGAAGGTGGGGCAGGTCGACAGCGCCAGCGTGGGCTGCGCGATGTAGTTGGCCGGGTTGGCCTCGAGCACGGCGCGGAACGCGGCGATCTCGGCCTTGCTCGCCGCCGGCCCCACCAGCATGCCGTAGCCGCCGGCGCCGTGCACCTCCTTGACCACCAGCTCGTGCAGGTGGGCCAGCACGTAGGCAAGGTCGTCCGCCTCGCGGCACAGCCAGGTGGGCACGTTGTTCAGGATCGGCTTCTCGCCGAGGTAGAACTCCACCATCTTCGGCACGTAGGGGTAGATGCTCTTGTCGTCGGCGATGCCGGTGCCGATGGCGTTGGCCAGCGTGATGTTGCCGGCGCGGTACACGTCCAGCAGCCCGGCGCAGCCCAGCGTGCTGTCGGCGCGGAAGGCCCGCGGGTCGAGGAAGTCGTCGTCGACGCGGCGGTAGATCACGTCCACGCGCTTGGGGCCCTGCGTGGTGCGCATGTAGACGAAGCCGTCCTTGACGAAGAGGTCCTGCCCCTCGACCAGCTCCACGCCCATCTGCTGCGCCAGGAAGGCGTGCTCGAAGTAGGCGCTGTTGTACATGCCGGGGGTGAGCACCACCACCGTGGGCTCGTTGACGCCGCCCGGCGAGACGGCGCGCAGCGTCTCCAGCAGCAGGTCGGGGTAGTGCGCCACCGGCTCGACGCGGTGCATGCTGAACAGCTCGGGGAACAGCCGCATCATCATCTTGCGGTTCTCGAGCATGTAGCTCACGCCGCTGGGCACGCGCAGGTTGTCCTCCAGCACGTAGTACTCGCCGCCCTGGCCGGTGTCGGCGCGCACGATGTCGATGCCGCTGATGTGCGAGTACACGCCGCCGGGCACCGCCACGCCCATCATCTCTTTCCGGAACTGCGCGTTGTTCAGCACCTGTTCAGAAGGCACGACGCCGGCACGCAGGATCTCCTGGCCGTGGTAGACGTCGTCGATGAAGCGGTTGAGCGCCGTCACGCGCTGGCGCAGGCCCTCCTCCATGCGCCGCCACTCGGCGCCGGGGATCACGCGCGGGATCAGGTCGAAGGGGATCAGGCGCTCGGTGCCGGCGCCGTCCTCGTCCTTCGCGCCGTACACGGCGAAGGTGATGCCGACGCGGCGGAAGATCATCTCGGCCTCGGCGCGGCGCGAGCGCATGGCGTCGGCCGGCTGGCGCTTGAGCCACTCGGCGTAGACCTCGTACTGCGGCCGCACGGCGCCCGCGGCGGTGTTCATCTCGTCGAAGGCCGGTTTCATGATCCGGTGTTCTCCATCGGTGACGGGGTTAGCAACTCGCGGGCCTGCCCGGCGCGGTCGAGGCGGCGCGTGCTCACGCCCACGGCCAGCGTGTGTTGGCCGCCACCGCGGATCACGCCGCGCAGCGGCGTGACGTCGCCGAAGTCGCGGCCGACCGCCACCCGCACGTGGCCGCTGCCGGGCACGCAGTCGTTGGTGGGGTCGAGGTCGAGCCAGGCGTCGTCGGGGCCGCCGGCGCCGGCCGGCACGCCGGGCGTGCCCGGGCACCACAGCTGGACCCAGGCGTGCGAGGCGTCGGCCCCCAGCATCGCGGTGCCGGCCTGCGCCTCGCCGGGGCCGGCGGCGGCGGGGGCGTGCGTGAGCAGGTAGCCGCTGACGTAGCGCGCCGGCAGGCCGACGGCGCGCAAGGCGCCGGCCAGCAGGTGGGCGAAGTCCTGGCAGACGCCGCGCCGCTGCCGCAGCACCTGCTGCAGCGGCGTGTCGACGTCGGTGCTGCGGCTCTCGTACGCAAACTCGGCGTGCAGCCGGTGCATCAGCGCCAGCGCGGCCTCGGCCACCGGGCGGCCGGGCGTGAACAGGCCCGCGGCCAGCTCGCGCAGCGCCGGCAGCCGCGGCACGTAGGGCGAGGGCAGCGCGAACTCGGACGCCGGCACGAACGGCGCCCGCGCAACGTAGCGCACGCGAGCAGCCAGTTCCCCCCAGGGCGGCGAGGCCTCGGGCCGCAGCGCCGCGAAGCGCGGCCACACGGCCACGCGGCTGCTGGCCACCACCGTGAGCCGGCTGTGCGGCTGCGCCAGCGCGAAGTGGCGCTGCGCGTTGCCCCAGGCGTCGGTGCCGTCGCGCGACTGTGCGGGCGCCGGGCTCACGTCCAGCGCGAAGCGGTCCAGGCGCTGGTGGGTGTCGGTCAGCGGCCGCAGGTGCGCGAGGTGGTGCGCCAGCGTCACCGGCGCCGAGTACTCGTAGCGCGTCTCGTGACGGACCTCCAGCAGCGTCGGCGCGGCAGCGGGCATCGCGGGCTCCGTCATCCGATGCGCTGGTCGGCGCCGTGCGCCAGCGTGAAGTAGCGCTCGCCGATGCGGTCGGCCAGCGTGTGGCCGGCCTCCAGCAAGCCGGCCGACAGCGAGCGCAGTGCGTCGGCGGTGGCCGCCACGGGCTGGTCTTCCAGCGCGCGCAGCTGCTCCAGCGACAGGCCCGCGCCCTCGGGCGGCAGCAGCGCCAGCAGCGGCGCGTGCGACTCGGCCGGGCCGGGCAGCTTGCCGAGCTCGGTGCGCAGCCGGCGCAGCACGCCGGCAAAGGCGCGCGGGTTGGCGCTGTCCAGCACCAGCACGTCGGTCAGCGCCAGCAGGTCCTCGTGGCGCTGGTAGCGGGCGCGGAAGGTGATGAGGCTGTCGAACTGCTCCAGCAGCAGCTCCACGCCGGCCACCTGGCCCAGCGCGCCCAGCGGCGGCTGCGCGTCGGCCGGCCCCAAAAAGGCCCGCAGGCGCAGCGCCAGCCCCTGCAGCCGCTCGAGCAGCCGGCCCACCGTGAGCAGCCGCCAGCCGTGGTCGCGCGTCATGCGGTCGGTCTGCGCGCCGGTGGCGGCGGCCAGCTGCAGCGCCAGGCGGTCCAGCGCCGGCAGCACCTGCGCCGGCAGGGGCAGCTCGCCGTGCAGCGTCTCGAGCGCGCTGCCGAAGCCCTCGCCCATCTGGCGCACCAGGCCCCACTGCTCGGTCGCCAGCCGCTCGCGCAGCGCCATGGCCGCGCGCTCCAGCGCCTGCAGGTTGTAGGCGACGCTGGTGGCGCCGCGGGCGTCGCCCAGCGCCGCCAGCACCGCGCGCTCGAAGTGGCGCGGGCTCTGCGACAAGGTGGGCACGCCGGGTGGCGCCAGCCCCGTGCTGACCGCCAGTTGCGACAGCGCGGCGCGCAGCGGCGCGTCCATCTCGGCGTCGGCGTCGATGCGCATCAGCGTGCTGCGCGCCAGGCGCACCAGCTGCTCGGTGCGCTCGGTGTAGCGGCCGAGCCAGAACAGGTTCTCGCCGGTGCGGCTGCTCACCGGGCGCTGGTGGCCGGCCAGGTCGGCCACGCGCAGGCGCTGCGGCAGCATGCTGAAGGCGTCGACCGCGCCGTCGGTCATCACCCAGGTGTCCAGGCTGGTGCCGCCGCGCTGCATGCTGATGCTGGCGTCCTCGCGGCGGGCCACGCGCGTCATGCCGCCGGGCAGCACGTGCCAGCGCGGGCGGCCCTCGCGGCCGTCGGCGATGGCGTACACGCGCACCATGGCCGGGCGCGGCGTGACCGCGCCGTCGCCCCAGATGGGTGCGCGCGCGAAGCGCAGCCGGCCCTGCACCGTCCAGGCGTCGGGGTCCTCGTGCACGGGCACGGCGTTGCGCTCGGCGTCCGCCGCGGCCGACGGCCCCAGGTTGAAGGCCTGCGAGGTGCGACCGCCGCTCGGGAAGGTGCTGCGCACCACCTTGTCGGCCAGCCGCTCGCGCACGTCGCTCCAGGCGGCGGCCTCGCCGCACCACCAGGTGGGCAGGCTGGGCAGCCGGAGTGTCTGGCCCAGCAGCCGCTCGGCGATGGCGGGCAGGAAGCCCTGGATGGCGGGCGTCTCCAGGAAGGCGCTGCCCAGCGCGTTGGCCATCACCACGGTGCCGGCGCGCACCGCCTGCAGCAGACCGGGCACGCCCAGGGCGCTGTCGGGGCGCAGCTCCAGCGGGTCGCACCAGTCGTCGTCCAGGCGCCGCATCACGCCGTGCACGGGCTCCAGGCCCTCCACCGTCTTCAGGTACAGCCGCTCGCCGCGCACGGTGAGGTCGCCACCTTCCACCAGCGGCAGGCCCAGGTAGCGCGCGAGGTAGGCGTGCTCGAAGTAGGTCTCGCTGTAGGGCCCGGGCGTGAGCAGCACCACGCGCGGGTTGGCGTGGCCGGCCACCTGCTGCGCGCGCTGCTCCAGCGCGTCGAGCAGCAGCCGGTAGCTGCTGGCGATGCGCTGCACGCGCAGCGCCGCGAAGGCCTCGGGGAACTGCCGCGCGATGACGAGGCGGTTGTGCAGCACGTAGCCCAGGCCCGAGGGGCCCTGCGTGCGCTGCGCCACCAGCCACCAGCGGCCGTCGGGGCCACGCGCCAGGTCGAAGGCGGCGATGAAGAGGCGCTGCCCGCCGGCCGGCGGCACGCCGATCATCGGACGCAGCCAGCCCGGGTGGCGCAGCAGCAGCGCCGGCGGCAGCAGGCCTTCGTGCAGCAGCGCCTGCGGGCCGTACAGGTCGGCCAGCATGCGCTCGAGCAGCTCGGCGCGCTGCACCACGCCAGCCTCGATGGCGGCCCAGTCGGCCGGCTCGATGATCAGCGGCAGCAGCTGCAGCGACCAGGGCCGCGCCGAGACGCCGCCGCTGCCGCTCTCGGCGAACACGTTGTGGGTGACGCCGTCCAGGCGGATGCGCTGCTCCACCTGGGCCACGCGGCGATCGAGGTCCGCGGCCATGGCCACGCCACCGGCCGGCGCCGGCACCTGGGCCACGAAGCGCTGCCAGGCCGGGCGCAGCGCGCCGCCCTCGCCGCGCAGCTCGTCCCACACGCCGGGCTCCGGCGGCAGCGCGTGCGAGGCGAACGCATGCGCGGCGGCGCCGACGGCCGCGTCGGAGCCGCCGAAGGGCAGCGACTCCTGGCCGGGCGTGAGGATGGCCGACATCGCCGCTCAGGCCGTCCGCAGGTCCAGCGTGAACGGCAGCTCCAGGCTCGGGTCGGCGCGCTGCACGTCCATCGGCCCCGGCGTGTGGCCCATGCGGAAGAAGCGCGCCAGCCGGCGGCTCTCGGCCTCGTAGGCGTTGACGGGGAACACGTCGTAGTTGCGCCCGCCGGGGTGCGCCACGTGGTAGCGGCAGCCGCCGAGGCTGCGGCCCGTCCAGGTGTCGACGATGTCGAAGGTCAGCGGCGCGTGCACGCCGATCGTGGGGTGCAGCGCCGACGGCGGCTGCCAGGCGCGGTAGCGCACGCCGCAGACGGCCTCGCCGACGCGGCCCGTGGGCTGCAGCGGCAGCGCGCGGCCGTTGACGGTGACGACGTGGCGGTTGCCGTTCAGCCCGGTGGCCTTGACCTCCAGCCGCTCGAGCGACGAATCCACGTAGCGCACCGTGCCGCCGGGCGCGCCCTCCTCGCCCATCACGTGCCAGGGCTCGAGCGCGTTGCGCAGCGTCAGCGCGATGCCGGCCACCTGCACGTCGCCCACCAGCGGGAAGCGGAACGCCAGGTGCGGCGCAAACCAGGCGGCGTCGAACGCGAAACCGGCCTCGACGAGGTCGGCGATGACGTCCTCGAAGTCCATCTGCACGAAGGTGGGCAGCATGAAGCGGTCGTGCAGGCCGGTGCCCCAGCGCGTCAGGCGCGTGGCGCCGCGGCCGCGGTAGGGTTCGCGCCAGAACCAGGCCACCAGCGCGCGCATCAGCAGCTGCTGCGCCAGGCTCATGCGCGCGTGCGGCGGCATCTCGAAGGCGCGCAGCTCCAGCAGGCCCAGCCGCCCCGTGGGGCCGTCGGGCGAGTACAGCTTGTCGATGCTGAACTCGGTGCGGTGGGTGTTGCCGGTGGCGTCGACCAGCAGGTTGCGCAGCGTGCGGTCCACCAGCCACGGCGGCACCGCGCCCCCGGGCCCGTGCAGGCCGGCCTGGCGCTCGAGCTCGGCCAGCGCGATCTCGACCTCGTAGACCTGGTCGCCGCGCGCCTCGTCGAAGCGCGGGTGCTGGCTGGTCGGGCCGATGAACAGGCCGCTGAACAGGTAGCTCAGGCTGGGGTGGTTCTGCCAGTAGGTGAGCAGGCTGGCCAGCAGGTCGGGCCGGCGCAGGAAGGGGCTGTCGGCCGGCGTGGCGCCGCCCAGCACGAAGTGGTTCCCGCCGCCGGTGCCGGTGTGGCGGCCGTCGAGCATGAACTTCTCGGCGCTCAGGCGGGTGTGGTGCGCGGCCTCGTAGAGGAACTCGGTGTGGTCGACCAGCTCGTCCCAGTCGTGCGCGGGGTGGATGTTGACCTCGATGACGCCGGGGTCGGGGGTCACCTGCAGCAGCTTCAGCCGCGGGTCGCGCGGCGGCGGGTAGCCCTCGAGCACGATCTTCACGCCGCGCTCGGCGGCCGTGGCCTCGACGGCGGCCAGCAGCTCGAGGTAATCCTCCAGCAAGCGCAGCGGCGGCATGAAGACGTACAGCACGCCGCTGCCGCCGCCGTGCTCACGCTCGGCCTTCGGGCCGTTGGCGCGCTGCGGGTCGCGCACCTCCACGCACAGCGCCGTGCGCGTGACCTCGCCGGCCGACACGAAGCGCGGCGGCACCGTGGCCGCGTCGCGCGGGAAGGCGTGCTCGGGCGCGTGCTCGGTGGGGCCGGTGCCGGCCCCTTTGCCCGTGTCCGTGCCCGTGTCCGTGCCCGCGGCTGAGCCCGTGGCAGAGCCCATGCGGCTCACCCCCGGCGCGCCGCCGAAGGCCGCCGCGCCGTCGGCCTGGAAGCCCTCGTGGTCGAGCCCGCCGTCGGCCCCCGCGGCTCCCGCAGCGGCCGCGGCCGCGCGCGCCGCCGGGGCGGCGGCATCGGCCGCAACGAACTGCGCCTTCACCGCCGCGGCCACGGGCAGCGGCGGCTGTGGCGCGAACGGGTCCTGCGCCAGCGTCCAGGGCTGGTCACCCTTGGCGGCCCAGGGCAGGCTGTCCAGCGGCAGCCGGTAGCCCATCGGCGAGTCACCCGGGATCAGGTACAGGCGCTCGTCGCGCACGAACCAGGGCCCGGTCACCCACTGCGGGCCGGGGCTGCCCGTGCGCCACTCGCGCTTGAGCGGCAGCAGCCAGCCCACGGTGGCGTCCAGCCCCTGCCGGAACACGCGGCGCAGCCGCGCGCGCTCGAGCTCGTCGTCCAGCCGCGCGTCGAAAGGGTCGACATTCACCGGCAGCCGGCGTTCGCGCCACAGGTAGTACCAGGTGTCCTCGTGACCGGGCGTCACGTGGCGGTCGTCCAGGCCGAGCTTGCTCGTGAGCGTGCGGATGAAGCCCTCGGCATCGGCCGCCGTGTAGCGGTGCGTGTCGCGCTCGTCGGCGAACAGCGACGGGTCGCTCCAGCAAGGCTGGCCGTCGGCACGCCAGCAGATGCTCAGCGCCCAGCGCGGCAGCTGCTCGCCCGGATACCACTTGCCCTGTCCGAAGTGCAGGAAGCCGCCGCGGCCGTAGCGCTCGCGCAGGCGGTGCACCAGCCCGGTGGCCAGGCCGCGCTTGGTGGGCCCGAGGGCGTCGGTGTTCCACTCGGCCGCGTCGCGGTCGTCGACGGCCACGAAGGTGGGCTCGCCGCCCATCGTGAGGCGCACGTCGCCGTCCTTCAGCTGCCGGTCGACCTGATGGCCCAGCGCGACGATGGCGGCCCACTGCGCGTCGGTGTAGGGCAACGTCACGCGCGGGCTCTCGTGGATTCGCGTGACCTGCATGTGGTGGCTGAACTCGACCTCGCACTCGTCGACCGCGCCGCTGACGGGCGCGGCGCTGCTCGGCTCGGGCGTGCAGGCCACCGGGATGTGACCCTCGCCGGCCAGCAGGCCGCTGGTGGGGTCGAGCCCGATCCAGCCGGCACCGGGCAGGAAGACCTCGCACCAGGCGTGCAGGTCGGTGAAGTCGACCTCGCTGCCGCTGGGCCCGTCCAGCGCCTTGACGTCGGGCTTGAGCTGGATGAGGTAGCCGCTGACGAAGCGCGCCGCCAGGCCCAGGTGGCGCAGCGTCTGCACCATCAGCCAGCCGCTGTCGCGGCACGAGCCGCTGGCGTTGGCGAGCGTGACCTCGGGCGTCTGCACGCCCGGCTCCATGCGGATGAGGTAGCGGATGTCCTTCTGCAGGCGCTGGTTCAGCGCCACGAGGAAGTCGATCGTGCGCACCCTGTCCTTTTCAGGATGGCGCGGGATGCTGTCCACAAACGCCTTGAAGCGCGGCGTCAGTTCGCCCTTGGCCAGGTAGGGCAGCAGTTCCTGGCGGCTGTCGGGGGCGTACTCGAACGGGTAGTTCTCGGCGTGCGGCTCCAGGAAGAAGTCGAACGGGTTGAGCACCGACATCTCGGCCACGAGGTCGACCGTGACCTTGAACTCGCGCGTCTTCTCCGGGAACACCAGCCGCGCCAGGTGGTTGGCGAACGGGTCCTGCTGCCAGTTGACGAAGTGCCCGGCCGGCTCCACGCGCAGCGAGTAGCTCAGGATGCGCGTACGGCTGTGCGGCGCTGGCCGCAGGCGCACGACCTGCGGCGACAAGCCCACCCGCCGGTCGTAGCGGTAGTGGGAGACGTGGTTCAGCGCGACGTGGATGGACACGGAAAGGGCACTCCTGCAGGGCCGGGGCGGCAGCGGGTGCTTGCAATCTCCGGGCCTGCCTTGCCCGATGATGCCAGCCCGACCCCTGCGCGCCGCTTTCGCCGCCGCCGTGCAGCCTGGCGCGCGCCGCGGGCGTGGCAGCCCCTGGTGTCGCTCCGTGGCAACAATCCCGCCGATGCTTCCGCGGACAGTTCCGCCGATAGTTGCGCAAGATGCCGACCCCGCCCAATCCCCCAGCGCCTCCAGCGGCGCCCCCCGCGGCGCCGCCGCACCCCGTGGCGCCGCCGGACACCGTCGGCGCGCGCGAGCGCCTGTGGCAGGCGCTGCACGGCCCGCGCGGCAGCGGCGAGCCCAACCTGGGCGCCGCGCTGGTGGCGCGCGGGCTGGTGGACCCGGCCTTGCTGGAGCGGGCGCTGCTGGCGCAGAGCCGCTCCACGCCAAGGCCCGCGCTCGGGAAGATGCTGGTCGACGCGGGCGCGCTGACCCAGGCCCAGCTGCAGAAGGCCACGCTGGAGTGGATCGGCGTGCAGGTCGTGGACCCCCGCCTGCTGCCCCCGCAGCCCGAGGCCGTGGCCCGCGTGCCGCAGGCGCTGGCCGAGCGCGAGAGCGTGCTGCCGCTGATGCTGCGCGACGACACCCTCGTGGTGGCGCTGCCCGACCCGCTGGACGCCGACCTGCTCGGGCGGCTGCGCTTCCTGACCAACCTGCGCGTGCAGGCCGTGGCCGCGGCGCCCGGCACGCTGCCGGCGGCCGTGGCCAAGGCCTACCGCGCGCGCCGGGAAGGCGCACCCTCCGAGGGCGCGGGCGGCAACGGCCAGGACCTGCAGAGCCTGGCCGCCGAGCTCGGCGCCGGCACGGCGCTGGAGGCCGGCCACGACCTGGCGGCCCTGTCCGAGTCCGACAACACGCTGGTCCGGCTGGTCAACCGCCTGATCGCCGACGCCATCGAACACCGGGCTTCCGACATCCACATCGAGACCGCGGAGTCGCCGCGGCCGGTGCGCATCCGCCTGCGCATCGACGGCGACCTCGTGCCCTGGCTCGAGCTGCCCGCCGCGGTGCGCTTCGCGCTGGTGGGCCGCATCAAGATCATGGCCGAGATGGACATCTCGGAGCACCGCAAGCCGCAGGACGGCAAGATCGACTTCGCGCGCTTCGGGGGCCGCCGGCTCGAGCTGCGCGTGGTGGTCGTGCCCACCGCGCGCGGCCTGGAAGACGTGGTGCTGCGGCTGCTGAACAGCACCGATCCCATGCCGCTGGGCGAGATCGGCCTGAGCGAGCCCAACCTGGCGGGCCTGCGCGACCTGATCACCAAGCCCTACGGGCTGATCCTGATCTGCGGGCCCACCGGCTGCGGCAAGACCACCACGCTGCACTCGGTGATGCACGAGCTGAACACCGAACGGCGCAAGATCTGGACCGCCGAGGACCCGGTGGAGATCACGCAGCCGGGGCTGCGCCAGGTGCAGGTCAACGCGCGCATCGGCTGGACCTTCGCCGCCGCGATGCGCACCTTCCTGCGCGCCGACCCCGACGTCATCATGATCGGCGAGATGCGCGACGAGGAGACGGCGCGCATCGCGGTGGAGGCCTCGCTGACGGGGCACCTGGTGCTGTCGACGCTGCACACCAACTCCGCACCCGAGAGCATCACGCGGCTGCTCGAGATCGGCCTGGACCCGTTCATGTTCTCCGACTCGCTGCTGGCGGTGCTGGCGCAGCGCCTGGTGCGCCGCCTGTGCAAGGCCTGCCGGCAGCCCGAGCCAATGCCCGCCACGCAGCTGGAGACGCTGGTGCGGCTGCACGTGGGCAGCGCCATCGGCGCCAGCGCCGCGTCCGAGGTGGACCGGCAGGCGCTGGTGGGCGACTGGCAGCGCCGCCACGCGGGCGCCGACGGCGCGCTGCGCCACTGGCGCCGCGTGGGCTGCCCGCAATGCGGCGGCAGCGGCTACCACGGGCGGCTCGGCCTTCACGAGCTGCTGACGGTGGACGAGCCGCTGCGCGGCCTGATCCGCCGCCGCGCGCCGGCCTCGGAGCTGCAGCGCTGCGGCCTCGGCGAAGGCCGGCGCACCCTTCGCCAGGACGGCATCGACAAGGTGCTGGCCGGCCTCACCGACCTGCCCGAAGTCCTGACCGCCACCAACCAGTGACCGCCCCGAGGAACCTGCCGATGGACGACCTGCACGAACTTGACGCCCTGCTGCGACGCCTGGGCGAGCGCATTGCCGGCGATGCCAGCGCCGCGCTGGCGGCCTGCCCCGCCGACGGCCCCGCGGCGCGGACGCTGGCGCGGCTGGAGGAACTGGGCGTGCGCCTGCAGGCGCTGGAGCGCGTGGCGGGCGGCCACAGCCGCCAGGCGCCGGAGACCGTCGACCTCGGCATGGCCTTGGTGCAGCTGCGGGCCGAGCGCGCGCACGACCTGGCCAGCCGGGGCCAGCAGCTGGAGGGCCCGGACCAGGGAGTGGATGTCCGCATCAGCGCCGGCGTGCTGAAGCAGGCGCTGGACCTCGCAATCGACCACGCGCTCGCGCTGGGCAGCACGGTGGCGGCCACGGTCGGCCTGTACGGCGTGCCGCCGCTGCCCACGCTGCTGCTGACGGTGCCGCTGGGCTTCGACGAGGCCTTCGGCCTGTCGCCCGAGAAGCTCGACGAGCTGCACTTCACGCTGCTGGGCCTGCTGTGCCGGCGCTGCGGCATCCACCTGGAGCGCGACGTGCAGGCCCACCGCGTGCTGCTGCGGCTGGGCTTCGTCCCGGCAAACTGACGGCGCAACCGCGTCAGCGGGCCGCGGCCGGCGCCTGCGGCGCGGCCCCAGGGTGGTGCCAGTAGCGGCGCTGCGCCGGGCGCGTGCAGGCGGCCTGCGCGGTGGCCGACGACCAGTGCCAGGCCCCGCAGGCGGCGGTGGTGACCACCGGCACGCCGGCCTCGGCGTAGCGCGCCAGCACCACCGGCGACGGATGGCCGAAGCGACTGCGGTGCGCGGCCTGCACCACCGCCACGCGCGGCGCCACCGCGGCGATGAAGCCCGGCGTCGACGAGGTGCGGCTGCCGTGATGCGGCACCCACAGCACGGTGCTGGGCAGCCGCGCGGCAGCCTCGCGCACCAGCGCGGCTTCCTGCGGCGCCTCGATGTCGCCGGTCAGCAGCACGCTGGCGCCGCCGGCCTGCACGCGCAGCACGCAGCTCAGCGTGTTGGCGCGCGTGGACGGCTGGGCCGCGGCCAACGCGGCAGCGGTGGGGTGCAGCACCTCGAAGTCGACGCCGTCCCAGCGCCAGCGCTGGCCGGCCTCGCAGGGCGTGTGGGGCGCCAGCCCGCGCAGCGCATGGCCGTCCTCGAGCGAGCTGCGCAGCGCCCGGACCGGCAGCGCCTGCGCCAGCGAGGCCGCGCCGCCGGTGTGGTCGGTGTCGCGGTGGCTGAGCACCAGCTCGTCGAGGTGGCGTTCGCCCAGCGCGCGCAGCAGCGGTACGAGCACGCGCTCGCCGGCGTCGACGCCGGGCGTGCCCCAGGCCGGGCCGCTGTCGAACAGCAGCGTGTGATTCGCGGTGCGCAGCACGACGGCATTGCCCTGGCCCACGTCGGCGCCCAGCACCTCGAAGTGGCCCGGCGCAGGCCGCGCCACCGGGGGCGCCAGCAGCGGCAGCATCAGCGGCAGGGCCAGCGCGCGCAGGCGCCAGGGCCAGGGCAGCACGGCCACCACGGCGCCCAGCAGGCCCGCGGCCACGGCCCAGGGCGGCGCGGCCGCGGCGTGCCACACGGCCAGCGGCGTGGCGGCCAGCCAGGCCAGCACGGCCTCGAGCGCCGCGACGACGAGCGCGCCCAGGCTCCACAGCGGCGGCAGCAGCGCGCCCAGCAGTGCCAGCGGCGTGACCAGCAGCGTCACCACCGGGATGGCCAGCAGGTTGGCGGCGAACCCCACCACAGACAGCTGCTGGAAGAAGATCAGCGACAGCGGCGCCAGCCCCACGGTGGCCACCGCCTGCTGCTGCAGCGCGGCACGCAGCCAGGCCCCGCGCGGGGCGGGCCCGGCATCGGCACGCGCCAGCACCGGGCCGCTGGCCGCCAGCAGGCCCACGGCCACGAAGCTGAGCCAGAAACCGGGCTGCAGCAGCGCCCAGGGGTCGCCGAGCACCACCACCCAGCCGGCCGTGCCCAGCACCGCCGGCAGCGGCCACCGACGGGCGAAGTGGCGCAGCAGCACCACCACGGCGATCATGGCCACCGTGCGCTGCGCCGGCACGCCCCAGCCGGCCAGCAGCGCGTAGGCCGCCGCCAGCAGCAGCCCGGCCCAGCGGCCCGCCACGGGCGCCGGCACGCGGCGCGGCGCGACCGGGTGGCGGCGCCACAGCGCGCCGACGAGGGCGCCGGCCAGCCACGCGAACATGGTCACGTGCAGGCCCGAGATGCTCATCAGGTGGGCCACGCCGGTGTCGCGGAACAGCGCCCAGTCGCCGCGCCCGATGGCGGCCTGGTCGCCCACCGCCAGCGCCGCCAGCACGCCCGCGGCGCCGGC
>CAIKLM010000148.1 GCA_903828235.1 uncultured beta proteobacterium
GCCGCGGCGCGCTCCAGCGCCGTCACGGCCTCGGCGTCGCGGCCGGCCGCCAGCCAGTGCGCGGCCACGCGCGCCGCCACGCCGCCGCTCCGCTCGAGGAACGCCGCCACCGCGCCGTGCAGGTGCCGCGCGATCGGCGCCGGGATCGAGCGCAGCACCGCGTCGTGAACCAGGTCGTGCGCGAATGCCTGCTCTCGCAGCACCTGCGCGGCCTCCAGTTCGGCCCAGGCGCTGGCCAGCTCGACGGCGCGCACGCCGGTCACGTCTTCGGCCAGGGCGATGCCGAAGTCCACGCCGGCCACCGCTGCCACCCGCGCCAAGCTAAGGGCGCGCTCCGGCAACTGCCGCAGGCGGCGCTCGATCAGCGCGCCCACGCTGTCGGGCAAGGGCAGCCTGCGCAGGGTCGGCGCGCCGTCGCGCGGCAGGCCGGTCGCCAGCCCGTGCTTCAGCGTTTCCAGCGCGTACAGCGGGTTGCCGCCGGTGTGCCGCACCAGCACCGGTGCCAGCGCGGCGCCGTCGAGCTCGGGCAGGCCCAGCGAGTCGATCAGCTCGGCCATCTCGCCGGCCTGCAGCGGGGCGAGCGTGATCGCGTCGAGCCGGCCGGCCTCCTCCAGCGTGTCGCGCAGCCGCGCGGCGGCGGTCGAGCCCTCGCCGGGCCGCTGCGCCAGCAGCCAGTGCAGGCCGGCCAGCGCATCGGCGTCGACCAGCGCCTGCAGCATCTCGCAGCTGGCGTCGTCGGCGAAGTGCAGGTCGTCGATGGCGATGGCGTCCAGCCCCGCGCCGGCCAGCGCCGCTTCGACCGCGCCGTGCAGCAGCACGCGCTGGCCGTCGCCGGGCAGGGGCAGGGCGGGGGCCAGCTCCGGCAGCAGCCGGGCCAGCGCGTGGCGCCGGGGGTCGCCCGCGGCCACCACCTCGGGGTGCGTGGCGAACACGCTGCGCAGCAGCCGCACGAGCATGGCATAGGGCACGCCGGCATCGCCCGGGCGGCCGGCCGCGCGGGCGCAGCGCGGCTGGTCGGTTGCCCACTCGGCCAGCAGGCGCGACTTGCCCAGGCCGGGCTCGCCCAGCAGCAGCGCCACCCGCTGCCGGGCCAGTGAGGCGCGCAGGGCCGACAGTTCGCGCTGCCGTCCGATCATGTGCGGCGGCCTCAGCACCGTCACCGGCACCGGCGCTGCGGCCACCGCCGGCCGCGCCGGTGCCAGCGCGGAGCGCAGGGCGCGCGCCAGCGCCTCGGTCTCGGCCGCCGGCCGCGCCCCGAACCGGACCTCGAGGTGGCGCGCCAGCCGGTCGTAGACGCCCTGCGCCTTGGCGATGTCGCCGCGCAGGTAGTGCACGCGCATCAGCGTGCGGTGGTGGGCTTCGCTGTCGCTGTCGGCGTGCAGCAGCCGCTCGGCCAGCCCGAGCGCGGCGTCGAGATCGCCCTCGGCCTCGGCCTGCGCCAGCTGCTGCGCCAGCCCGGCCGTGCTGCGGCCCAGGTGTTGCCGTCGCCGGCTCTCGAGCCAGAGGGCGAATTCGGGGCAGTCCTCGAAGCCCAGCCGGCCGAGCAGCGCGCCGGTGGCGGCGGCCGGCGGCGTGTCTGCGTCGAGCGCGTCGACCGCCACCCCCTCGGCGATGAACAGCGCATCCTCGCCGTCGACCAGGGCGATGCCGAGGCTGCGCCTGAAGCGCGCGATCTGCTGGCGCAGCGCCTGCCGCGGGTCATCCGACTCCGGCCACAGCAGCGCCGCGGCGCGGGCCCGCGTCACGCCGGGCTCGAGCGCCACCAGCGCAAGCAGCCCGGCTGAGCGGCGCTCCAGCGCGCGGACCCTGCCGTCGCTGCCCAGCAGCGCCGGATCGCCGAGCAGGCGGACGTGGGCAGCAGGGTGGTCAGTCGGCATGGCCCGATGATCGCGCGGCGGCACCTGGCCGCACAGCGTTCGGCCCGCCCGGCCCATCGGTGCCGGAGCCGCTGATCGTGCCCGGTGCGACGGCGGCCGGTGCGGCAACCCGGGAGCCTGGGGCGTTCGCTGGGAGCAAGGTGGAATCCATGGTGTGCCGACCGGGCCTGCGTGGCAGGCCCGGTGGCGGCCTGCAGCGGCGGGCGAAACCCACTCGGGTGATCCAGGCTATGGGCCGCGGCGTGACGCGTGCGTGACGCGGGCCCTGCCCCGGCGCGCGCGGAATTGTTCGCGCCGCACCCGGGCGGGTTCGGCCCCGGGGCTTCAATCCGGCCGGAAACGGCCGAAACCACGCCAGCATCGCTGCACCACGCCGAGCCGACCGCACACACGATGGGACACCACGACGCCAAGGACCACGCGCTCTCGCTGCTGCGAGAGGTGCTCGTGTGGATCGGCCAGCACGACGTCAGCCCGGACCCGATCACCTACGCCGTCTTCTACGAG
This sequence comes from uncultured beta proteobacterium, assembly GCA_903828235.1. Taxonomy (GTDB): domain Bacteria; phylum Pseudomonadota; class Gammaproteobacteria; order Burkholderiales; family Burkholderiaceae_C; genus Rubrivivax. The sequence continues at coordinate 2,385 of CAIKLM010000148.1, forward strand.
CACCTGTCGGGGCGCAACGACCGCCTGAGCGCGGCCCTGGAGCCTCTGCTGGCGGCCCAGGCCCGCCTGACCGATGCCCAGTTGCGCGCCCTGCATGCCGCGCACATCGCCGCGTCCGGCGGCGACGACGCCGAGCGCATCCGCGGCGACATGCAGCGCGTGATGGACCGCATCGCTGATTCCGCCGCCCGCACGGGCGAGGCCGCCGGCGCGTTCGGCGCCGGCCTGGACGGCCTGCAGAACGCCCTGCAGGCGGAAGACGCCGCGGCGCTGGCCGTGCAGGTGGCGCAGGCGCGCCAGAAGACCCAGGTCATGCAGGCCTCGGTCGACGCCCTGCAGGAGCAGGTCAGCAGCAGCCACGCCGAGATCGAGCGCCTGCGGTCCGACCTTGAGCGCATGCGCGAGCAAGCGGTGCGCTGCGCGCTCACCGGCGTGCTAAACCGCCGCGGCTTCGACGACCAGCTGCAGAAGATGCTGGCCACGCCGCCCGCCGACGGGGCCGAGCACTGCGTCGTGCTGATCGACATCGACCACTTCAAGCGCGTCAACGACACGTACGGCCACCCGGTCGGCGACAAGGTGATCGCCGGGCTCGGTGAGGTGCTGCGCATGCTGCCGCCCGAGCCGGGCATGTCGCTGGCCCGCTACGGAGGCGAGGAGTTCGCGATCCTGCTGCCCTCGTCCAGCCGGCGGCGCGCGGTTCGCGTGGCGGAGTGGGTGCGCTCGCGCGTGGGCCGCATCGGGCTGCGCAGCAAGCAGACGCAGGAAGTGCGGCTGAACATCACCGTCTCGGCGGGCGTGGCGGCGTGGAAGCCGGGCGACGAAGCCCGGGCGCTGCTGGTGGCCGCCGACGGCGCGCTGTACCGGGCCAAGGCGGCCGGGCGCGACCGTGTCGTCGTCGACTAACCGCCGCGCGGCGGCTCAGGCGCCGAGCGCCCAGCCCGCGCCGGCCAGCATCGCCACCACGGCCAGTGGCGGCCAGCGCAGCGCCACCAGCGCCCCGAAGCCTGCCAGCGCGAGCGCGGCATCGGCGGGCGAGTGGACCGCGCCGGGGATCACCGGGTCGAGCAGCGCCGCGCCCAGCAGCCCCACCACCGCGGCGTTGGCGCCGGCCAGGGCACGGCGCACGGGCTGCCGACCGCGCAGCGTGTCCCAGAACGGTAGTGCGCCGGCCACCAGCAGCAGGCCCGGCGCGAACAGGGCCACCAGCAGGGCCAGCCCGCCCGCCCAGCCTCCCAGCGGCGCCGGCATGGCCGCGCCCAGGAAGGCGGCGAAGCTGAACAGCGGCCCGGGCACCGCCTGCGCGGCGCCGTAGCCGGCGAGGAAGACCTCTTCGCTCACCCAGCCCGGCGCCACCACGCCGGCCTGCAGCAGCGGCAGCACGACGTGGCCGCCCCCGAACACCAGCGCCCCCGCCTGGTAGAACACCGACACGGCCTGCAGCCCGGGCGAGCCGGCCGCCGCGGCCGCCAGCGGCAGCCCCACCAGCAGGGCGCCGGCGGCCAGCAGCAGCACGGCCCCGGTGCGGCGCGAGAGCCCCGGCGCAAGGGCGGGCCCTGGCGCCACGGCGGCCACCTGCAGCGCCAGCCGCCCCGCCACGGCGCCCAGCGCGATGGCCGCCACCGGGCCCAGGGCCGCAGGCAGCGACAGGCTCAGCGCGCCGGCGGCCAGCGCGATGGCCGCGCGCGGCAGGTCCGGGCACAGGCTGCGCGCCATGCCCCACACGGCCTGAGCCACCACCGCCACGGCGACGAGCTTGAGGCCGTGCACCAGCCCCGCCGCGCCGGGGCCGGCGCCCGCGGCCAGGCCCAGCACCAGCGCGATGAGCAGCAGCGCCGACGGCAGCGTGAACCCGGCCCAGGCCGCCAGCGCGCCGGCGGCGCCGGCGCGCTGCAGCCCCAGCGCCAGGCCCACCTGGCTGCTGGCCGGGCCGGGCAGGAACTGGCAGAGCGCCACCAGCTCGGCGTACTGGCGGTCGTCCAGCCAGCGCCGCCGCTCCACGAACTCGGTGCGGAAGTAGCCCAGGTGCGCCACCGGCCCGCCGAAGGACGTGAGGCCCAGCCGCAGGAAGGCGGCGAACACCGCCAGCGCCGAGTCGCCGCCGGGCGCCGTGCGCGTCGGATCGCCGGGGTCGGGCGGGGGCGGTTCGGCGGGCATTGGGTGGAGGGCGGGGCGTGGGGCTGCGCGACGATGCTATCGGCGCGCAGCGGCGCGCCCGCGGTATCGTCGCGGCCCGCCGCCTTGGCGGAGCCTGGAGCACGCGATGCGCTGGATGCGATGCGAACACGAGGGCCGGCCGCGCCTGGGGTTGGTGGAGGGCGATGCCGTGCTGCTGCACGATGGCGGGCTGTTCGGCCCGCCGCAGCCCACCGGGCAGCGGCTGGCGCTGGAAGGGCTGCAGTGGCTGCCGCCCTGCGAGCCCGGGCAGATCGTGGGCCTGTGGAACAACTTCCGCGCCGCGGCCGCGAAGAACGGCTGGGCCGAGCCGGCCGAGCCGCTGTACTTCCTGAAGTCGCCGGCCGCGGCCAGCGGCCACGGGGCCCGCGTGCCGGCTGCCGCACCCGAGGTGGGCCGCGTGGCCTTCGAGGGCGAGCTCGCCATCGTGATCGGCCGTGCGGCACACCGCCTGTCGCGCGACGAGGCCGCCGGTGCCATCTTTGGCTACACGCTGGCCAACGACTACACTGCGATGGAGTTGCTCAACCGCGACGCCAGCTTCGCGCAGTGGGCACGCGCCAAGAGCCTGCCGGGCTTCGCCAACCTGGGGCCGTGGATCGACACCGGCTTCGACCCCGCCGCCGCCACGCTGCGCACCCGCGTGGGCGGGCGCGAGCGCCAGAACTACCCCCTGGACGACATGTTCTTCGCGCCGGCCGAGCTGGTGTGGCGGATCTCGCAGGACCTGCTGCTGCGCCCCGGCGACGTCATCCTGTGCGGCACCTCGCTGGGCGTGCTGCCGCTGAAGCCGGGCACCGAGGTCGAGGTGGAGGTCGAAGGGCTGGGGCTGCTGCGCAGCACCTACGGCTGACGCAGGCGGCCCGTAGACTTCGATGCCGGAGGAGCCGGAGAACGTGGCAAGCAAGGATTCCATCACCCGGCCGCGCCGCCCCCGCCGCGGGGCCGATACCGCGCCGGGAAAGGTGACGCTCGACATGGTGGCCGCCGCGGCCGGCGTGTCGGCGGCCACGGTGTCGCGCATTCTCAACGGCACCGCCATGGTCAGCGACGACAAGCGCGCCGCGGTCGACGAGGCCATCGCGCGGCTGGGTTTCGTGCCCAACCCGGTGGCGCGCGGGCTGGCTGGCGGGCGCACGCTGAGCATCGGCGTCGTCACGCAGGCCATCGACAGCCCGTTCTATGGCGGCGCCTTGCGCGGCATCGAGGACACGCTCACCGCCGCGGGCTACAGCCCGCTGTTCGTGAGCGGGCAGTGGAGCGCCGCGCACGAGGCGCGCTGCATCGACACCCTGCGCGGCCGGCGCGTGGACGGCATCATCGTGCTCACCGGGCGGCTGTCCGATGCCGCGCTGGCGGCCACCGCGCGCGAACTGCCCGTGGTGGTGACCGGCCGCTCGCTCAGGGCTCCGGGCTTGGTGGCGCTGGACTTCGACAACTTCCAGGGCGCGCGGCTGGCCACGCAGCACCTGCTGGCGCTGGGGCACCGGCGCATCGGTTTCATCTGCGGCGACCTCAAGCACCCCGACGGCAAGGAGCGCCTGCGCGGCCACCGCTCGGCGCTCGCCGACGCCGGCATCCGCGCCGAGCCGGCGCTGGAGCTGCCGGGCAACTTCACCGAGGCCAGCGGCCTGGCGGCCGCCGAGCGGCTGATCGACAGCGGCGAGGCGTTCACGGCGCTGTTCGCATCGAATGACCAGATGGCCTTCGGGGCTGCTCTGGCCCTGCACCGGCGGCGGCTGCGCGTCCCCGACGACGTGTCGCTCGTGGGCTTCGACGATGTTGCTGGCTCGGTGTACTGCGTGCCGCCGCTGACTACCGTGCACCACCCGGTTCACGAGCTCGGCGAGCTGGCGGCCCGCGCGATGCTGCAGCTGCTGGCCGGCGAGATGCCGACGCTGGCGCTGCCCGCGCCGCGCCTGATGGTGCGCGAGAGCACGCGCGAGCCGCGCAGCCCGCGGGCGCGACCGCAGCGCGACCCCGCGGCGCCGTTTCCGAGGTAACCCCCGATTGACAGGCCGTCATGGCGCGCGACACTGTGAAAGCGCTTTCAAGACTTTCTTCCTTGCCGGTGGGTCGCCACCCGCCGTGAGGACGCGCCCGAACCGCTCCCGCTGCTTGCGCCTGCCATGAACCCACCCCCGTCGCGGTACCCGAGCCACCCCTTCGCCGCCGACTTCGTGTGGGGCGTGGCCACCAGCGCGTTCCAGATCGAGGGCGCCGCCACGGCCGACGGCAAGGGCGAGTCGATCTGGGACCGCTTCTGCCGCCAGCCCGGCGCCATCGCGGACGGCAGCCACGGCGACGTGGCCTGCGACCACTACCACCGGCTCGAGGCCGACCTCGACCTGATCGCCGACCTGGGGGTGGATGCCTACCGCTTCTCGGTCAGCTGGCCGCGCGTGCAGCCCGCCGGCCAGGGCGCCTTCAACGAGGCCGGGCTGGCCTTCTACGGGCGCCTGATCGACGGACTCGCGGCGCGGGGCATCAAGCCCTACCTGACGCTCAACCACTGGGACCTGCCGCAGGCGCTGCAGGACCAGGGCGGCTGGGCCCGGCGCGACACCGTGCACCGCTTCGTGGACTACGCGCGCCACGTGGCGGCACGCCTGGGCGACCGCGTCGCCGCGATCACCACCCACAACGAGCCCTGGGTGATGGCCGTGCTGGGGCACGAGAGCGGCCTCTTCGCGCCCGGCATCCGCCACCGGGGCACGGCCATGCAGGTGGCGCACCACCTGCTGCTGAGCCACGGACTGGCGCTGCGGGCGCTGCGCGCCGACGCCTGCCCCGCGCGCCTGGGCATCGTGCTGAACCTCTCGCCCATCGGGCCGGCGACCGACAGCCCCGAGGACGCGGCCGCCGCGCGCCTGGAGGACGGCCGCTGCGTGCGCTGGTACATGGACCCGCTGTTCCGCGGCCAGTACCCGGCCGACGTCTGGCAGCACCTGGGCGCCGACGTGCCGCTGGTGCACGAGGGCGACATGGCCGCCATCGCCACGCCCATGGACTTCCTGGGCATCAACTACTACACGCGCGGCGTCGTCAGCGCCAGCGGCACCTGGAGCGCGCAGCACGGCGGCAAGCCGCTCACCGACATGGGCTGGGAGATCGTTCCCGAGGGCCTGACCGAGCTGCTGCTGCGCCTGCACCGCGAGTGGCGGCCGCCGGCGCTGTACGTGATGGAAAACGGCGCCGCCTTCCAGGACACGCTGGAGCACACGCCCGAAGGCCCGCGCGTGCACGATGCCGACCGGGTGGACTACATCGCGCGCCACATCGGAGCCCTGGACGATGCCGTCGCGCAGGGCGTGCCCGTGGCCGGCTACATGGTCTGGAGCCTGATGGACAACTTCGAGTGGGCCAGCGGCTACGCCAAGCGCTTCGGCATCGTGCACACCGACTACGCGACGCTGGCGCGCACGCCCAAGGACAGCTACCTCTGGTACCGCGGCTTCCTGAGGCTGCAGGCGCAGCGCCGCGCGCAGGCCGCGCAGGCCCAGGTCCCCGTGCCCTGATCCGCGGCGCGGGCACAGGCCTGCGCGTGCCGCCGGGCTCGGGGGATGCCGTCAGGCCCCGTCCTCGTCGCCCTTGGTGTGGTGCAGCAGCAGGCCCACCTGCGCCACGCGCCGGCCGTCCATGCCGCGCACCGCGAAGTGCGCGTGGCCCCAGTCGATGCCGTCGCCGGCCACCGGCGGCCGGCGCAGCTCGCGGGCCATCCACTCGGCCACGTCGCCGTAGAAGCCGGGGTCGGGCAGGCCGTAGAAGCCGCAGATGTCGCGCACCGGCACGCCGGGGTCGAGCGCGAAGTCGCCGAACACCTCGCGCACGGCCGGCTCGTCCTGCGCGTCGGGCAGGTTCACGTTGAACAGGCGTGCCGCCCACACCATGGTGGAGCCCTGCAGCACCAGCGAGGCCAGCACCACCACGAAGGCCACGTCGAACAGCACGCGCGCCTGGGGCACGGCCAGCATGAGCGGGATCAGCGCCAGCACCACGGGCACCGCGCCGCGCAGGCCCACCCACGAGATGAAGCCGATCTCCTGCCACGAGAAGCGCAGCGGCTTCAGGCACAGCGCCACGGCCAGGGGCCGCGCCACGAACATCAGCGCCAGGGCCACGGCCAGCGTGGGCAGCCAGTTGTCGAGCAGGCGGCTGGGCGTGACGAGCAGGCCCAGCAGCAGGAACATCAGCGCCTGCGCCAGCCAGGCGAAGCCGTCCATGCCGGCCAGCGCGCGCTCGACCACCTCGCCGGCACGGTGGGCGACCACCAGGCCGAACAGGTAGACGGCCAGGAAGCCCGAGCCGCCGACCCAGCCGGCGCCCCCGAACACGCCGATGCCGGCGGCCAGCAGCAGCAGCGCGGTCAGGCCCTCGGCCGTGCCGCCCAGGGGCAGCCGCTTGAGCAGCTCGCCCACGCCCATGCCGGCGAGCACGCCGATCAGCGTGCCCAGCACGGCCTGCTGGCCGAACATCCACAGCATGGCCCAGGGCGTGGCCGCCGCCGGCTGCAGCAGCGCCGCCGACAGCGTGAGCACCAGGAACACGGCCATGGGGTCGTTGAGGCCGGACTCGATCTCCAGCGTCGACGACAGGCGCTCGCTGACGCGCAGGCCCGAGCTCTTGAGCAGCGCGAACACCGCCGCCGCGTCGGTGGAGCCGACGATGGCCCCGGCCAGCAGCCCCAGCAGCGGCGGCAGCCCGAAGGCCAGGCTGGCGGCCAGCCCCGTGAGCGCGGCCGTCACCAGCACGCCGACGGTGGCCAGCCACGAGGCCGGCTTCAGGCCGGTGCGGAAGGTGGACAGGCGGGTGCGCAGGCCGCCGTCGAGCAGGATCACGCCGAGCGCCGCGCTGCCCACCCACAGCGACAGCTTGACGTCGTTGAAGGCGATGCCGCCCGGGCCGTCCTCGCCCGCCAGCATGCCCATCACCAGGAACACGAGCAGGAAGGACAGGCCGGCGCGGGCCGAGTACAGCCCGGCCAGCACGCTGGCGAACACCAGCAGCCCGGTGACGCCGAACGCGAGGTTCATCAGGTCCATGGCGTCGAACCTGGTGTGTGGCGGTACGGGGCGGGCATGGCGCGGATTGTCGCCGCCGCCCGATTGCCCTCGTGGCCGGAGCCCGGGCCCCGGGGCCCGGACGCCAGTGGGTGGGGGCGCCCTAGCCGCGGCCGGCCGCCAGGCCCCGACGGCGCTCGAGCTCGGCGCGCACCTCGGCGGCGCGCTGCTCGTCGAGGTCGTAGCGGCGCATGATCCACATCGCCAGCAGCGTGCCGATGATGGGCACGCCCGAGTAGAACAGGCGCAGGCCGTCCACGGCGCCCTCGGGCTGCACCGCCGCCCCCGGCGTGAAGGCCACGAAGGACAGGATGGCCCCGCTCAGCAGCCCCGCGATGGCGAAGCCGAACTTCACCATCCACCAGTAGATGGCGCCGAAGATGCCCTCGCGGCGCTTGCCGGTGGCCAGCTCGTCGAGGTCGCACACGTCGGCCGTCATGCTCATCATCAGCGTGAACAGCCCGCCGATGCCGAAGCTGAAGAAGGGCAGCGCGATCATGAACAGCCACGGCTGCCCCGGCACCATCAGCAGCCACAGCAGCACGTAGCCGATGACCGAGACGCCCTGGGAGATCATGAACGCGTTGCGCTTGCCGATCCGCCGGGACATCCAGGCCACCGAGGGGATGACGGCGAAGGTGGTGATCAGCGCCCCCACGCTGCCGAACAGCGTCGGCCAGATTCCGGCCGCCTGCGCGTTGCCGCCGAACAGGTGGTAGACGACGATGAAGAACGAGAACGCCGCCACCGTGTTGAAGGCGTTGAAGATGAAGAAGGTGGCGAAGCACAGCTTGCGGAAGGGCGGCGAGCCGAAGGCCTCCTTGAAGCCGGCGACGATCTCGCGCAGGCCGCCGCCGAGGTTGGCCCAGGTCAGCGGCACCAGCTGCTCGTCGTCGCGCGTGGAGCGGCCGGGCAGGAAGAGGGCCGGCACCATCGCCAGCAGCATGCACGCCACGCCCACCCAGACCGACAAGGTGCGCGTGGCGGTGTCGGCGTTCGGGAACCAGGCCGGGTCGTACATCACCACCCAGAACCAGGGCGCGATCACCCAGGCCCACTGCCCGATCCACTGCGCCACGGCCATGATGCCGGTGCGCTCGTGGAAGTCGTCGCTCATCTCGTAGCCCATGGCCACGTACGGCACGCTGAACAGCGTGAGCCCCGTGTAGAAGACGAAGCTCCAGCACAGGAAGTACACGAAGTTGTAGGCGATGCCGTCGCTGCGCTGCAGCTGCCACATGGCCACGAAGCTGATGCCCATGACGATGGCGCCGACGAACACGTACTGCCGCCGCCGGCCCCAGCGCGAGCGCGTGTTGTCGGAGATGAACCCCATGATGGGGTCGGTCAGCGAGTCGTACACGCGCGGCAGGAAGAACAGGATCCCCCACATCCAGCCCGGGAAGCCCAGGTCCTGCACCAGCACGACCATGAAGATGCCCAGCGCCGCCGGGAACATCTGGTTGGCCAGCATGCCCAGGCCGAAGGCCACCTTGTGGCCGAAGGGGACTGCCGCCCCCTTGCTCATCATCGCGTCCAGTGCAGGTTGTCGATGCGCAGCAGCGGCAGGCCCGTCAGGTTCGGCGGCTTGCCGGTGAAGCTGTAGCGGTCGGCGATGATGAAGCGGAAGTTCACGAAGCGCAGGTCGAGCCTGGGGTTGGCGGCCACGAAGGCCGAGATCGGGATCGACACCTCGCACCAGCTGTTGGTGTTGCAGTAGCCGTACTGGCCGGGCGCGATCTGCAGGAAGGCTTCCTGCACGTCGCGGTCCTCGGTGTCTGTGCTGATGCCGACCTCGATCTTGCCGGGGTAGCCGTCGCTGCGCACCAGGAAGTTCAGGCGGCCGCCGGCAAAGTTGCTCAGGTTGGCCAGCACGCCGGTGCCGGAGTACCGGAACAGGCCCCAGCCGTAGTCCACCGGGTTGGGCGAAACCTCCAGGTGCACGCCACCGTCGGCCGAGGGCGCGCCGGCGCTGCTCTCGCGGTAGCCGGTGGTGGCGAACGGGTCCCAGCGCAGGCCGGTGGCGCGTTCCTCGCCGGCCACGGCGGCGTCGGCGAACAGCGTGTAGCGGCTGGCCGTGACGGCGGCGGCCAGCGTCGGCGGCACCCACTTCACGGCGTCGGCCTCGGTGTAGCTGCCGGGCTCGCAGGCCCAGGTCTGGCCGCAGGTGCCCAGGCCCTGCACCACGTAGCGCGCCTGGCGGCTGGCGTTGAACAGGCCCCAGCCGTCGTCGCCCTGCTTCCAGGGCTCGTCGAAGGCCTGGAAGAAGAAGACCGCCTTCGGGCCCTGCGGGTCGCGCCGGCCCTGCTGCGCCCACAGCTGCATCGCGTCGAAGTACATCTTCTGGTTCACGGGGTGGGCGCGGAAGGCCAGGGTGGGCCCGCCGTTGGTGTCGACCGCGGCCCAGCCCGTCTCGCCCACGACCATCGGGATGGTGCTCAGGCCCAGCTTGGCCAGGCCGGCGCGGGCCGCCTCGAACTGTTTCCTCGCCTCGGCGACGCTGGCGTCGATCATCGCGCGGGCGCGCTGCGCCTCGGGCACGGACTTCTGCCGCCAGTCGTAGCGCGTGGGGTCGTAGAAGGTGTCGAGGAAGGGGTACACGTGCACGGCCGCGAAGTCCACCGTCTCGGCCACCGAGCGCGGCACCTTCGACCACATCAGCCAGTTGTCGTTCGTGGTGACGGGCTGTCGCACCGCGGCGCGCACCTTGCGCAGGTAGCCGGCCATGACCTCGGGGGCGATCTGGGCGGTGGACCACTCCACGAGCTTCTCGTTGCCGACGCTGACGGCGAGCACGATCTCGGGGTAGGCGTTGGCCAGCCGGATGCAGGCGTCGAGCTCGGCCTGGTTGTCGGCCTCGGCGGCGGCCCCGGTCACCGGGTTGGGAAACGCGCCGAGCTGCACCTTCAGGTCCAGGCCGTTGTCGCGGATGACCTGCAGCACCGTCTCGGCGAAGCCGCGGCTGCTGAACAGGCGGATGGTGCCGATGCCCGTGGCCTGCACCAGGCGCAGATCCTGCAGCACGTTGGCCGGCGTGATCACCTCGCTGGCCAGGTCGGCCGGCCCGCGCGAGGTGCGGAAGGGCGAGTAGTTGACGGCCGCCCGCGTGAGCAGGGCCTGCGGCAGCTCGCGCCGGTCGGAGGCCTGCGACACGGCGCCGGGCGTGTAGCCGCCACCGCCGCAACCGGCCAGGCCGGTGGTCAGCGCCACCGCGAACGCGCAGGCCAGGGCGCTGCGCGGCAGCAGGAAAAGCCGGTTGGACATCATGGAGGACCTCGGACTCAGAACCGGTAGTTCGCTTCGAGCGACACCCAGTTGCCACGGTTGGCCACGCGGGAGTCGACGTTCGAGAAGGCGTCGTGGGCGGGCATGCTCAGCGGCGCCAGACCCTTGCGGCGGTACCACACCGCGTTGACCGAGCCCAGGACGCTGAGCCCGCGGCCCACGTCGTAGCGCGCGCCCAGGCTGGCGAAGGTCGCCGAGTTGCCCTGGCCGCGCTCGCTGGGGTTGTCGGTGCTGGCGCGGCCCAGGTAGGTCAGGCCGGCGAAGGCCGCCAGCCTGGGGTTCACGTACTTGCGCGCCCCCAGCATGAAGTCGGTGGAGCGCGCCGGGTAGCCCGGGTTGCGCACGCCCCGGGCATCGACGCCGTTCCAGTCGACGTTGAAGGGCGTGTTCCATTGCGCCAGCGGGCCGTCGGTCAACGGCACCGCGTAGGCGCCGCTCCAGCGGTTGAAGCGCAGGCCGCCGGAGAGCTCGTAGGCGGTGCCGATCTGGTACTTGGCCAGCAGCATGAACACGCCCTGGCTGCTGCCCCCGAGCCGGGCGTCGTCGCGCTCGGCGTAGGGCGTCAGGCCGGTGAAGCCGGCCTTGGCGAAGGCCGCCGGGGCGCCGTTGCGCGCCAACTGCGCCACCGCCTCGACCAGCAGCGGGCCGCGGCCCCACAGCGCCCACAGCTCGATCAGCTCGGGCTTGTTGCGCTTGAAGGCCGTGTCGCCCTGGTCGTAGGTGGCCTCGAGCACCAAGTTGCCCTCGGCCACGAACAGCTCGCGCGAGGTGTAGCGCACGGCCGTGGTCAGGATGCCGTAGGCCGCGCCGGAATCGGAGAACGCGGTCTGGCCGATGTCGGAGGCGTAGGGGAAGTCGGGCCGGTTCCAGGCCCGGGACGGGAAGTTGCCGATCGAGACGCTGCCGTAGTACTCGTGCGCCAGCGTGGCGCTGCGCTCGTACACCACGCCGGGCAGGTCGGGCTTGCCGTCGCGGTAGCGCTGCGAGTAGGCCGCCGAGGCCTTGAAGCCGCCCGGTAGGTCGAACCGGACGCCCAGCGTGGGCTGGATCTGCACGCTGTCGGTGGTCAGGCCGCCGTAGGCCTTGCCGAACACGACGTCGTCGGCCCAGACGAAGTGGCGGTTGGTGTCGGGCTCGCGCTGGCAGCCCTTGCAGCCGTTGCTGACGTGGGTCACGCTGGCCTTGGCGAAGCCGGTCAGCGTGAACGGTCCCCACTCGAAGGCCTGCGCCAGCGGGCTCGAGCCCAGCCCGGCCAGGCACAGCGCGAAGGCCGGCAGCCGGCGGACCGGCCGCGTGCGGCGCTCGGCGAGGCGGGATCGCGGTTCCCGGGGACGGGAGGGTGTGTGCTGCATGGCTCGGGCCGCCTCGGGCTGGTGGTTGGCGTTGAAAGCGCTTTCACAGAATACGGGTGGCGCAGGCTGCGCGTCAACGCATGGGCGCTGCGTGTTTACCCTCCCGTCGGGGCCGGGTGCCGGCGGCGGGCTGCGGCTGCGGGTAAACGCGGGCATGAGTTGAAAGCGCTTTCACAAAGAATGGCCTGCCACCATGTTGCGCACCCACCGGGGAAGCCGATGAGCGTCGTCCACACCCTCCGCCAGGCCCGTCCGTCGGGCCGGGCCGCCCTGCGGGCGAAGGCCCTGGCGTTGGCGGGCACCGCGCTGGCGCTGCTGGCGCTGGCCGCGCCCGCCCTGGCGCAGCCGGTGAAGCTGGGCGAGGGCGCCTACCTGCTGACGCCCAGGCCCGGCGACAAGGCCGTGCCGCGTGCGCCGTTCCGCACCGAGGCCATGCTGAAGCGGGCGGCGCCCACCAACCAGTGGTATTCGACGCTGGCCTTCAGCGCAAAGCCCGAAGCGCTGTTCGTGCAGCCGATCACCGTGAAGACCACGCCGGCGGGCCTGGAGTTCGCGTTGCCGTCCAAGGAGGCCGTCACCAGTGTGCGGCAGGACGTGGAGATCCGCTACCCGCACCGCGACCCGCTGCTCATCAGCCCGGTGGCCTTCGAGCCCGGTGCCGCCAGGCTGGCCAACGCCGACGACTGGTCGATCGACATCTCCATGGCGCGCGGTGGCGACGAGATGCTCGCCACGGTGGCGCGCGGCCACCCCTACGCGTCGATCCGCGTCAACCGCGGCGACCTGCGCGTGCGGCTGCCCTCGGCCGGGCAACGCCTGCACGAGGGGGCCGATGCGCGCGTCGTCGCGCTCAAGGTGGGCGGCAAGACCTACGCGCTGTTCGGCCCCACCGGCGTGGCCTGGGAGTCCGCGTCGCCCACCGAGTGGACCGCACGGCTGCCGGCGGGCCGCGGCTACCTGTCGGTGGCGGCGCTGCCCGACGACAAGCCCGAGACGCTGGCCCTGTTCACGCGCCACGCCTATGCCTTCATCCGGCAGACGCGCGTGGAGTGGCGCTACGACGAGGCGGCCAGCCGCGTCGAGACCACCTTCCGGGCCCGCACCGAGGTGATGGAGGGCCCCGACCACGGGCCGCTGCTGGGCCTGTACCCGCACCACTGGTTCCGCAACGCGTCGGTGCAGGGCCGGCTCGGGCCCGCCTTCGACACCGTGCGCGGCCCGCTGCGGCTGCTGGCGGCGGCAGAGTTCACCACGACGACCACCTTCAACGGCTTCGTGCCCTTCTGGCCCGCGGCCACCGATGCCGCCCGCCTGCCGCAGCTGCGGGAGGTGATGGACCGGGACTTCGCCACCGCCAGCCGCGAACTGCAGCGCCAGGGCCGCAGCGCCTACTGGGCCGGCAAGGGCCTGCAGCGCACCATGAAGCTGGCCGAGGTCTTCGAGCAGCAGGGCGACCTGGCCCGCCGCGACCGCCTGATCGACATGGTGAAGAAGCGCGCCGAGGAGTGGCTGGGCGGCCAGAGCAGCCGCGGCTACGTGCAGCGCGACGAGGCCATGGGCCTGGTGTCGATCTACCCCGACGAGTTCTTCGCGGTGGCCGAGATCAACGACCACCACTTCTGGTTCGGCTACTGGATCCGCTCCGCCGCCGAGGTGGCGCTGCGCGACCCGGCCTGGATCGCCCGGGAGCGCTGGGGCGGGATGTTCGAGCTGCTCATCGCCGACATCGCCACCACCGAGCGCGGGCGCGCCGACTTCCCGTTCCTGCGCAACTGGGACGCCTACGAGGGCCACACCTGGGCCAACGGCATCGGGGCGGGCGAGTTCGGCAACAACAACGAGTCCTCGTCGGAGTCGATCAACGCCTGGACCGGCCTCATCCTGTGGGGCGAGATCACGGGCAACAGGGCCCTGCGCGACCTGGGCGTCTACCTCTACGCCAGCGAGATCGAGGCCATCAACCACTACTGGTTCGACATCCACGGCCAAGTGTTCGCGCCCGAGTATCGCAACGCCGAGGTCAGCCTGGTCTTCGGCGGCATGTACCGCCACGACACCTGGTGGATCGACGATCCGCGGCAGATCAAGGGCATCAACCTGCTGCCGGTGACCACCGCCCACACCTACCTGGGGCGCGATCCGGCCTTCGTGAAGCGCAGCCTGGCCACGCTGCCGGCCGAGACCGAGCTGTGGAACCGCATCGCCAGGAAGCCGGACCCGCCGCCGCCCAAGGACATCTGGCAGGACATCTTCGCCATGTACCTGGCCCTGGCCGATCCGGCCGAGGCGCTGAAGACCTGGGACCGCTGGGGCTCGGTGGAGCTGGGCTCGTCGCGCAGCTTCACGCTGCACTTCATGCTCGGCCTGGAGGCCATGGGCCTGCCGGACTTCGGCATCACCGCCGACACGCCGCTGCACGCCGTGTTCCGGCGAGCCGACGGCCGCCGCACCTACCTGGCCTTCAACGCCCGCCCGGCGCCGCTGGAGGTGCGGTTCAGCGACGGCCGGCGCCTGGTGGTGCCGCCCGGCCAGCTGGGCCGCCTGACCGTGCCCTGAGCGACCTGGCCGGCCCACCCGCGACGCCCGGCCTACGGGTAAGCGAGAGGGCCGGTGCCCTTGCCAACGAGCCCGCATCGTCCCGATACTGTTGAAAGCGCTTTCACAGCCGCCCGCCTTCTTTGCCCGCGAGTCCGTCGACTCCGCCACCCGAGGACAGCCTGCCATGACCACCCCACAGCATCGTCCCCCCTTGGCCGCCCTCGCGGCGGCGGTGTTCGCGCTCTCGCTGGCCGCCTGCGGGGGCGGTGGCGGCGAGGCGCCGCCCGATCGGCCCGGCAGCGTCGTCGCGCCGGCCGCGCCGGTGGTGACCATCACCAACAACGTCGCGGCCGAGACGGCCACGGGCCCGATCACCTTCACCTTCTCGTTCAACCGCGACGTCGGCACCTCGTTCACGGCCGACGACGTGATGGTGACGGGCGGCACCAAGGGCACGTTCACGCGCCTGTCGGGCACCGGCGCCACGCTGGTGGTGGCGCCGACGCCCAACGCCACCGGCACGGTGCAGGTGTCGGTGGGCGCCGGCAGCGTGACCGACGCCACCGGCACGGGCAACGCCGCGGTCACGGCCGCCAAGGCCTTCGACACCGTGCCGCCCCCGCCACCGGCGACCGGCAACGTCGTGCTGGCCAACTTCGACGACGTGCGCCCAACGGTGGCGGGCTTCGAGGGCGCCGAGGGCAGCGCCATCGAAGCCGGGCCGGCCGGCGGCGGCTCGGGCAACAGCTTCAAGGTGCTGCGCTCGGGCGGCCAGGCCTACGCCCTGGGCATCGTCGAGACGGCCGTGCCGGTGACGGCGACGCGCCGCACGATCAGCGCGCAGGTCTACTCGCCGCTGGCGGGCATTCCGATGGTCATGAAGATCGAGGGCCCGGGCGGTGCCAACTCGGGCGACGTGTCGGCCAACGAGGCCGTGGTCGTGGGCTGGCAGACGCTGACCTGGACCTTCTCCGGCGTGAACCCCGCGCAGACCTTCAACAAGATCGTGCTGCTGCCGCGCCTGGGCACGGTCGACGCTCCGCCGGGGCGCGCCTACTTCTTCGACGGCATGACGCTGGTCGAGAACGCGTCGCTGCTCGGCGGCACCGTGCTGGCCAACTTCGACGACGTGCGCCCGCCGGTGGCGGGCTTCGAGGGCGCCGAGGGCAGCGCCATCGAGGCCGGGCCGGCCGGCGGCGGCTCGGGCAACAGCTTCAAGGTGCTGCGCTCGGGCGGCCAGGCCTACGCCCTGGGCATCGTCGAGACGGCCGTGCCGGTGACGGCGACGCGGCGCACGATCAGCGCGCAGGTCTACTCGCCGCTGGCGGGCATCCCGATGGTGATGAAGATCGAGGGCCCGGGCGGGGCCAACTCGGGCGACGTGTCGGCCAACGAGGCCGTGGTCGTGGGTTGGCAGACCCTGACCTGGACCTTCTCCGGCGTGAACCCCGCGCAGACCTTCAACAAGATCGTGCTGCTGCCGCGCCTGGGCACGGTCGACGCACCGCCGGGGCGCGCCTACTACTTCGACGGCATCACGCTGCTGCCGGCGGCCACGGGCGGGGGCGGTGCCGCGGCGCTGACCTTCTCCACCGGCTTTGCCACGGGCAACCGCACCGTGGAGGGCGGCGAGTTCGGCGGCTTCAGCGGCAGCAACTTCGACGGCTTCAACTGCGACGGCAACCCCGCCAACTGCGGTGCCGGCGGCGAGTTCGCGCCGGCGCTCGCGGCGGCCGACAGCTACTTCTTCTACTACTACCAGACGCCCAGCCCGGCCACGGCCATGTACATGGGCATCTTCGTGCAGGCGCCCGGCGTGGTGGGGGGCTTCAGCCCCTCGGCCGACACCCCCGGCGTGCAGGTGGGCTCGCAGACGACGCTGCGCTTCAAGCTGGGGCAGAACGCCGAGTGGTTCGGCTCGGCGACCAACAACTTCATGATCGTCATGGACCTCGGCAAGCGCTTCACCGCCGGTGGCGGCACCTGCCGGCTGCAGCTGCGCAGGGTGGTCACGCCCACGGCCCAGGCCGCCAGCAGCTACGCGATCCCCCTGAACTCGTTCGCCCTGGTGCAGGACTGCGCCGGTGCCGCCACCTCGGTGGCCCAGGCGCTGGCCGTCTCGCCGATCTCGCAGATCTCGTTCCAGGGCGTGGGCGGCAGCAACGAGCTGTCGGACGGCGCGCGCACCAGCGGAGCCAACCGCAGCGTGCCCAACGGCGACGGGCGCTACCCGACGACGGTGGTGCTGCAGGGCGGCATCACGATCGACTGACGCGGATTCCGGGGCCGGGTGCCCCGCCGCACAAGCCCGCGGCCCCGGCGAACCCGGGGCCGCTGGCCATAATCGCGTGCATGACCGTCTTCTACTGGGTGATGGGCGTGCTGATCATCGGCACCCTGGCGCCGGCCGCGCTGTACCTGGTGCTGTATGCCATCACCGGGGAGCCCGCCTGCGACCGCCGCGCGCGCGCCTTCTGGGCGGCCTCGCGCGTGTTCGCGCTGCTGGGCTTCAACGTCCTGGTGTGGGGCCACGTGGTGTACGGCCTGTGGCAGATCTGGTTCGACTGAGCGGGCGGCCCCGCGCGGCCGCCGCTCACATGGGCGCGTCGTCGCCCTGGGGCGTGCCTCGGCGGATGCGCACCGGCGCCTTCTTCGCCGGCGGCGCGGCAGGGGCGGGTGCCGCGGCGGCGCCCAGCGCCTGCAGCACGGCGTCGCCTTCGGCCGCCGGCCGGCGGCCCGGTGCCACGGGCTCGTCCTTGATCACGCGCGTGTAGGGCGCCAGGATGCCCACGAGCTGCCCGAACACCTTCGGGTTGCCGGCCACCACCTCGCGCTGGTGCAGGTAGTCGCTCTCGCCAGTGAAGTTGCCGATGAGGCCGCCGGCCTCGGTGATGATCAGCGAGCCCGCGGCCACGTCCCAGGGGTTGAGGCCCATCTCGAAGAAGCCGTCGTACCAGCCGGCGGCCACGTAGCACAGGTCCAGCGCCGCGGCGCCGGGCCGGCGCAGGCCGGCGCAGGCCTGCATGACCTCCTCGAACATCTTGACGTAACGCTTGAAGTTGTCGCCGCGGCGGAACGGGAACCCGGTGCCCACGAGCGAGTCCGACAGGCGCGTGCGCCGGCTCACCCGCAGGCGCCGGTCGTTCAGGAAGGCGCCGCGGCCGCGGCTGGCGATGAACAGGTCGTTGCGCGTGGGGTCGTAGACCACCGCCTGCTGCACCTGGCCGCGCACGGCCAGCGCAATGCTGACGGCGTAGACCGGGAAGCCGTGCAGGAAGTTGGTGGTGCCGTCCAGCGGGTCGATGATCCAGACGTACTCGCTGTCGCGCGCCCCGTGCTCGCGGCCACTCTCCTCGGCCAGGATGCCGTGGCCGGGGTAGGCCTCCAGCAGCGTCTCGATGATGGCGGCCTCGGCGTTGCGGTCGACCTCGGAGACGAAGTCGTTGGGCCCCTTGCTGCCGACCTTGAGCACGTCGAGGTCGAGCGCCGCGCGGTTGATGATGGAACCCGCCGTGCGAGCCGCCTTGACGGCGATGTTGAGCATGGGGTGCAGGGTCTGCGACATGGCGAGCAGGGGTGAGGAAGGGGCAGGCGGCGGCTGGAAAAGATCGCGCGGCGGGACAATGCGCTGCCCACGCCGCGAAGAGCCCCGATTCTATCCGGCCCCCCTGCCGCCAGCCCCCCGACCATGAGCACCGCCGTCGACCCCACCCGCTTCGTGCTCGTGCGACCCAGCCACGCCGGCAACGTGGGCGCGGCGGCGCGGGCGCTCAAGGTCATGGGCTTTGCCGACCTGGTGCTGGTGGCGCCGCGCCACGCCGACCTGCACCGCCACGACGACGCCGTGGCCCTGGCCAGCGGTGCCACCGACGTGCTGGACGGCGTGCGCGTGGTGGACACGTTGGCCGAGGCGCTGCAAGGGGTGACCCACGCCTGCGCTACCGCCATGACCCCGCGCGACTTCGGCCCGCCGGTGGCGGCCCCGCGCGAGCACCTGCCGGCCCTGGCGGCAGAGCGGGCCGAGGGCCGGCGCGTGGGTTTCGTGTTCGGGCGCGAGCGCACGGGCCTGGCCAACGAGGACGTCTGGCGCTGCCACGCCTGCCTGAGCATCCCGGCCAACCCCGCCTACGGCTCGCTGAACCTGGCGCAGGCGGTGCAGCTCGTGGCCTACGAGTGGCGGCAGGCGCTGGGCGGCTGGCCCGTGGTGCCGGCGCGGCCGGCGCTCGCACCGTCGCCGCCGGCCGACGTGGCTGCGGTGCAGGCGGCGCTGGCGCACTGGCAGGCGGTGCTGGAGCGCATCGGCTTCCTGGACCCGGCAGCCCCGAAGAAGCTGATGCCGCGCCTGAACCAGCTGCTCAACCGCGCCCAGCCCACGGTGGACGAGCTGCACGTGCTGCGCGGCATCGCCCGCGCCGTCGAGGCCGCGGCCGGCGCGCCGCCCCCCGCCCCGGCGCCGGCCCCGGCATCGGCGCCGAAGCAGGGTTGAACCCCGCTGGCTACACTGCGCCCATGTTCGCCCGCCTGCGTGAAGACATCGCCTGCATCCTCGAGCGCGACCCCGCCGCGCGCTCGCGCTGGGAGGTGCTCACCTGCTACCCGGGGCTGCACGCGCTGGTCATGCACCGCTGGGCGCACGCGCTGTGGAAGCACGGGCTGCGCTGGCCGGCGCGTTTCGTGTCGCACCTCTCGCGCTGGCTCACGGGCATCGAGATCCACCCCGGCGCCGTCATCGGCCGGCGCGTCTTCATCGACCACGGCATGGGGCTGGTCATCGGCGAGACGGCCGTGGTCGGCGACGAGTGCACGCTGTACCACGGCGTCACCCTCGGCGGCACCTCGCTCGACAAGGGCGCCAAGCGCCACCCCACGCTGGGGCGCGGCGTCATCGTCAGCGCCGGCGCCAAGGTGCTGGGCGGCTTCACGGTGGGCGACGGCGCGCGCGTCGGCTCCAACGCCGTGCTGCTGCAGCCGGTACCCGCGGGCGCCACGGCGGTGGGCATCCCGGCCCGCATCGTGGCCAAGACGGCCGACGCCGAGCGCGAGGCCGCTGCCGCCAAGATGGGTTTCTCGGCCTACGGCCTGACGCAGGGCGACGACCCCCTGGCGCAGGCGCTCAAGGGCCTGATCGACAACGCCGGCAGCCAGGAGCAGCAGATCGCGCTGCTGTGGCAGGCCATCGAGAAGCTCTCGTCGCGCTCGCGCGAGCTGCCGCTGGCCGACTGCGTGCCGCAGGAGGCCCGCACCGAGGCGGCGTTCGACGCCGAGCGGCTGAACCGCCTCGTGAAGTAGGCCCCGCCGGGGCCGTCGTCAGCCCAGGCGCTCGGCTTCGTGCGACAGCGGGGCCATGGTGTTCTTGGCGATCACGACGCGGTCGTCCAGTTCGCGGGCGGGCATCGGCCGGCCGAACAGGTAGCCCTGGGCGTTGCGGCAGCCCATGCGGCGCAGCGTGGCAGCCTGCAGCTCGGTCTCCACGCCCTCCGCCACGTTGTCCACGCCCAGGCTGCGCGACAGGCCGATGATCGCGTCGACGATCTTCGCGCTCTCTGGCCTCTCCAGCGTGCGCACGAAGCTGCGGTCGATCTTGATGCGGTCGAAGGTCATCTCGGCCAGGTAGCTCAGGCTCGAGTAGCCGGTGCCGAAATCGTCCAGCGTCACCGTCAGCCCGGCCCGCTTCAGCGACAGGATCACGGCCCGGGCGCGCGCCGTGTCGTTGACCAGCGCCGTCTCGGTGAGCTCGACGTCGAAGCGGCTCGGCGGCAGGCCGGCCTCGTAGATGATCGACAGCAGCTGCGGCACCAGCTCGGGGTCCTCGATCTGCTGCGGCGCGACGTTGATCGACAGCCGCCAGTTCGGCGCGAAGCGCAGCATGTCCTTGCAGGCGGCCCGCAGCAGCGCGAAGGTCAGCGGGCCGATCAGGCCCGAGCTCTCGGCCACGGCGATGAACTTGTCGGGTGAGACGAGGCCGCGCTCGGGGTGGCGCCAGCGGCACAGCATCTCCATCGAGGTGACGTTGCGCCGGTCCAGGCCCACGATCGGCTGGTAGAAGGGCACGAACTGCCCGGTGGCGATGCCCTCGCGGATCTCCTGCTCGAGCAGGTTTCGCTCCGCCATCAGCTCATCGCGCAGCGGGTCGTAGCGGTGCACCCTGTTGCGGCCGCCCTGCTTGGCACGGTACAGCGCCGAGTCGGCCTTGCGCAGCAGCTCGTCGGCGCTGTGGGCGTCGTACGGGAAGGTCGCCATGCCCACGCTGGCGCCGATGTTCACCAGCAGGTCCCCGAACTTCATGGGTTCGGCCAGCCGCTCGACGATGCGCTCGGCCTTGGCGAGCGCAGCGCCCGTGCCGGTCCGCTCGGGCGTGACGACCACGAACTCGTCGCCGCCGTAGCGCGCGCGCAGGTCGTCGGGCCCCAGGCACAGGCGCAGCCGGCGCGCCACCTCCTTCAGCACCATGTCGCCGACCATGTGGCCGTGGCGGTCGTTCACGGGCTTGAAGCGGTCGAGGTCGATCATCAAGACCGACAGCGAGTCACCGGCCCGCGTCGCGCCCTCCAGCCGGGCGTTCATGGCGTCGTGCAGGCCGGCGCGGTTGTCCAGCCCGGTCAGCAGGTCGGAGCTGGCCATGCGCTGGATGTGCACCTCGGCGTCGCGCAACGTGCCGCGCGTGGGGTCCAGGCCCTTCGACAGGCGCCGCCACAGGAAGGCGCCGGCCAGCAACGCCAGCAGCATCGCGCCGGCGCTCGTCAGCCAGCTGCGGCGCTGCAGGCGCGCAAACTGGGCCTCGGTGGCGGCCAGCGACGTGGCCGCCAGCTCGGCGTTGGCCTCGCTGAGCAGGCGGCTGTTGCGGCGGTAGCGGTCGCCTTGGAACAGGGCCCGAGCCGAGCCGTGGGCGCCGCTCCTCAGCGCTTCCAGCGCCGAGGCGCGCATGTGCGCGATCTCCGCCGCAGCGGCGGCGGTGCCCTTGCGGTGGCGCTCGGCCACCGCCAGCGGCGCCAGCAGGCTCGCGTGCTCGACGGTCTGGCCGAGCTGGTCGACGAGGCGGCCGTAGCGCTCGACCCAGCGCGCGTCGCCGGTGACCGAGGCCAGCTCGGCGGCGTCCGCCAGTTGCTGCTCCGTGACGCGCAGTCGGCCGACCACCTCGTGGGCGGTGGCCAGCCGGCCGGCTGCCGTCGTCAGCTCGTCGGCCAACCAGAGGCGTTCGACGAGCAGCAGACCTGTCCACAGCGCCGCGCCGCACAGCGTCACGGCCGCGGCACGCCGCGCCTTTCGCATCGTCTGCTCGACGATGGACACGGGCGGCAGCAGCGGGCCCGGGTGTTTCTTGTGCTCGGGGGTGTGCTGGGGCATGGGAGCGGGACGACTCCCGCGGTTTATCGGCGCGGGCGCCACGCCCTTGAGGCCCCTGAGGGCCGCCGGGCTGGGCTGCGCCCGCCCCCGCCCTAGCTGGTGGCCCGACGTGCCGATTTCGGCCGGAACGCCTGGCAGACGGCCTCGTCGGTCTCGAGATAGGGCCCACCGATCAGGTCGACGCAGTAGGGCACGGCCGCGAAGATGCCCGGCACCGGCGGCGTGGCCTCGGGCAGGCCCTGCAGCGTCTCGGCGATGGCCTTGGGCTGGCCGGGCAGGTTGACGATGAGCGCGCGCCCGCGGATCACGGCCACCTGGCGCGACAGGATGGCCGTGGGCACGAAGGCCAGCGAGATCTGCCGCATCTGCTCACCGAAGCCCGGCATCACCCTGTGGGCCACGGCCAGCGTGGCTTCGGGCGTCACGTCGCGGGGGGCCGGGCCGGTGCCGCCGGTGGTGAGCACGAGCGCGCAGCCGGCCACGTCGACCAGCTCGACCAGCGTGGCCGAGATGCCGTCCTGCTCATCGGGGATGAGCCGCTCTACCCACTCGACCGGGTTCTTCAGCGCGCGCCCGAGCCAGGCCTTCAGCGCGGGCAGACCCTGGTCCTGGTAGACGCCGGCCGAGGCGCGGTCGCTGATGGAGACCAGGCCGATGCGGACGGGGTCGTGGGCTTGGCTCATGGCGCGGGCTCCTCGGGCTCGGCGTCCGCCGGCGCCGCGGCCGCTGCCACCGAACGGGCCTTGACGAACTGGAACAGCTCGCGGTGCGAGCGGGGCTGCCGCGCCTCGGGGGCCACCGCGTCGCGGCGCGCCGCGCGCACCAGGCTGCGCAGCTGCTGCGCGTCGCTGTCGGGGTGCTGCTGCATCCAGCGCGTGAGCGCGGCGTCGTCGGCGATCAGCTCGGCGCGCCAGCGCTCGGCCTCGTGCAGCGCCAGCGTCTCCCGGGCCGAGCCCAGCCGCGCGGCGGCCACGGCCTCGCGCAGCACGGCCTCGTCGGCGCTGCGCATCAGCTTGCCCACGTACTGCAGCTGGCGGCGCCGGCCCTCGTGGCTCTTCGTGCGGCGGTACTCGAGGATGGCCTCGCGCAGCCCGTCGGGCATGGGCGTGGCGGCCAGCCGCTGATCGGGCAACTCGGCGACTTCCAGGCCCAGGGCCTGCAGGTCGTGCGACTGGCGCTTGAGGGCCGACTTGCTGGGTCGGGCGTCGGCGTCGTCAGGGTCGGCGTCGCCGTAGTGGACGTCGAGGCCACGGTGCGGCGCGGCTTTGCGGGGCATGGGCAGAGGCGGCGCAAGGCCGCGGGTGGCCGCCGGGGGGCAGGGCCTATGATTGTTGCGCAGCTTCCCCCGCACCCTTCCCGCACCGAGCCCCGCCGCATGACCTCGTCCCCGCTTGACCCTTCCGGATTCGCCTTCGAGCGGGCGCAGTTCCAGCAGATCGTCGAGGACACGCTGGGGATCGCCAGGTCCCTGGGGGCCAGCGACGCCGGCGCCGAGGTGAGCGAGGGCGTGGGCCTGTCGGTGAGCGTGCGCAAGGGCGAGCTCGAGAACGTCGAGCGCAACCGCGACAAGAGCCTGGGCGTCAGCGTCTACCTGGGCCGCCGGCGCGGCAACGCCAGCACCTCCGACTTCTCGCCCGAGGCCATCCGCCGCACGGTGCAGGCGGCCTACGACATCGCGCGCTTCACCGCCGAGGACCCCGCCGCCGGCCTGCCCGAGGCCGAAGACCTGGCCAGCGCCGCCGAGGCCGCGGTGGACCTCGACCTCTTCCACCCCTGGGTCATCGACGCCGCCGCCGCGGCCACGCTGGCCAAGCGCTGCGAAGACGCCGCCATGGCCACCGACCGCCGCATCACCAACAGCGAGGGGGCCGGTGTCTCGGCCCAGCAGGCGCACTTCTGGGCCGGCAACACGCGCGGTTTCCGGGGCGGCTACGCCAGCTCGCGCCATTACCTGTCGGTCAGCCCCATCGCTGGCAAGGGCCGCGACATGCAGCGCGACGGCTGGTACACCAGCATGCGCGACGCCGCCGACCTGGCCGGCCCCGAGGCCGTGGGCCGCTACGCCGCGGAGCGCGCGCTGGCGCGCCTGAAGAGCCGCCGCGTGGCCACGGGCGAGGTGCCGGTGCTGTTCGAGAGCACGGTGGCCGCGGGCCTGCTCGGCGCCTTCGTGCAGGCCACCTCGGGCGGGGCCCTGTACCGCAAGGCTAGCTTCCTGGAGGGCAGCCTGGGCCGGCCGGTGCTGGCCGGCCACGTCGACATCGACGAGGAGCCGCACCTGCGCAAGGGCAAGGGCAGCGCGCCCTTCGACGACGAGGGCGTGCGCACGCGGGCGCGCCGGGTGGTCGACGGCGGCGTCGTGCAGGGCTACTTCCTCAGCAGCTACTCGGCGCGCAAGCTCGGCATGAAGACCACCGGCCACGCCGGCGGCTCGCAGAACCTGGCCATGACGAGCCGGCTCACGCAGGCCGGCGACGACCTCGACGCCATGCTGAGGAAGCTGCACCGGGGCCTGTTCGTCACCGAGCTGATGGGGCAGGGCGTCAACTACGTGACCGGCGACTACTCGCGCGGCGCGGCCGGCTTCTGGGTCGAGGGCGGGCGCATCGTGCACCCGGTGCACGAGGTGACGATCGCCGGCAACCTGAAGGCCATGTTCCGCGACATCGCCGCCATCGGCGCCGACGCGTACACGCAGGGCAGCAAGACCGTCGGCTCGGTGTTGGTGCCCGGGCTCAAGCTCGCCGGCGCCTGAGCGGCCCCGTCTCGCGCGGCCGCCAGGCCCTGCAAAGAACCCGCTGCGCGGCGGAGACTCAGCGCCGTTTCAGCTTGGCGCGCCGACACTCCGGGCCGCCGGCGATAGGCCCGAGTCTCTCGGGGGTTTTCGAACGGGGAAAACCCGCCCGGAAGCCCTCAGGCCGAATCCTAGAATTCCGCGGGTTTCGTCGGCATTCCTGCATGCCTGTTTCCACCATCCCCGATCCTCAGGAGAAGATCACCATGGAACGTCGTTCCTTCGTTCGCAATGCGGGCCTGGCCGGTGTGCTGGCCGCCGGCATCGCCCCGGCCGTCCACGCGCAGCCCAACATCCGCTGGCGCCTGGCCTCCAGCTTCCCGAAGTCGCTCGACACGATCTTCGGCGCGGCCGAGATCATGGCCAAGCAGGTCGGCGCGATGACCGGCGGCAAGTTCACGATCACCGTCGCCGCCCCCGGCGAGATCGTGCCGGCCTTCGGCGTCGATGACGCAGTGCGCAACCGCACCGTCGAGATGTGCCACACCGCGCCGTACTACTTCGTCGGCAAGAACGAGGCCTTCGCCCTCGGCACCGCCATCCCCTTCGGCCTGAACTCGCGCCAGATCAACGGCTGGGTGATGGAAGGCAACGGCATGAAGCTGCTGCGCGAGTTCTACTCGTCGTACAACTTCATCAACTTCATCGGCGGCAACACCGGCTCGCAGATGGGCGGCTTCTGGCGCAAGGAGATCAAGAGCCTGGCCGACATCAAGGGCCAGAAGATGCGCATCGGCGGCTTCGGTGGCCGCGTGATGGAGCGCATCGGCGCCGTGCCGCAGATGATCCCGGGCGGCGAGATCTACCAGGCCCTCGAGAAGGGCACGATCGACGCCGCCGAGTGGGTGGGCCCGTACGATGACGAGAAGCTGGGCCTGAACAAGGTGGCCCCGAACTACGCCTACCCGGGCTTCTGGGAAGGCGGCGCCGGCCTCGAGTTCTGGATCAACAACGCCGCGTTCAATGAGCTCTCGGCCGACTACAAGGCCGTGCTGGAGGCCGCCTGCTCGCACGCCGCGATCGAGATGCAGGCCCGCTACGACGCCCGCAACCCGGCCGCGCTGAAGAAGCTGGTGGCCGGCGGCACCAAGCTCTTCGCGTTCCCCCGTGACGTGATGGAAGGGGCCTTCAAGGCCTCGCAGGAGCTGTACTCCGAGATCAGCGCCAAGAACGCGGCGTTCAAGAAGATCTACGACGACTACAGCGCCTTCCGCCGCGACGCCAACCTGTGGTTCCGCTTCTCGGAAGCCACCTTCGACGACTTCATGCAGAAGCAGCGCCTGTGATCGCCTGACCGGCGCCCCCGGGCGCCGGCAGCGGCTCACGCAAGAAAGCCCCGCGACGCGGGGCTTTCTTCTTGGCGGCGCCTGGTTCGGCGCCCGCCGTCCATCGCACCGGGCCGCGCCGTGCGGCCCCGGGCGGCGCTACTTCTTCTGCTGGTCCTGCTTGACCGCCTCGAGCAACGACTTCATCGGGTCTTCGGCCGCGGCCGGTGCCGAGCCGGCGGACGCCGCGGGGTCGGCGCTCATCTGCTGCAGCGCCTCGCGCGCGCCCTGCATCTGCTCCAGCGCCTTGTCGGCGTCGATCTTCACCTCGCCCTTGCCCAGGCCATCGGCCACCAGGCTCGGGAACGCGATGACGACGGCCACCATGATGACCTGCAGCACGATGAACGCGATCGAGCCCTTGTAGATCTGCCCCGTCGTCACCGCCGGGATCATCTCGCCGGTGATGCGGTCCTTGTAGTCCTTCTTGGCGGCCACGCTGCGCAGGTAGAACAGCGCAAAGCCGAAGGGAGGCGTCAGGAACGAGGTCTGCAGGTTCATCGCGACGATCACGCCGAACCAGATCATCACCGCGTCCACTGGCGCGCCGGGCAGCAGCTCGGGCAGGATCTTCTCGGCCACCGGGGCCAGCATCGGGATCACGATGAACGCGATCTCGAAGAAGTCGATGAACATGCCCAGGATGAAGACCAGCACGTTGACGACGATGAGGAAGCCCATCGCGCCACCGGGCAGCGCGTCGAACAGGTGCTCGACCCACACGTGTCCGTCGGCGGCGTTGAAGGTGAAGCTGAAGACGGTGGAGCCGATCAGGATGAACATCACGAAGGTGGCCAGCTTGGCCGTGCTGTCCAGCGCCTGGCGCATCAGCTTCAGGTCGAGCCGCCTGCGGCCGAAGGCCATGATCAGCGCGCCCACGGCGCCCATCGCGCCGCCCTCGGTGGGCGTGGCCACGCCCAGGAATATGGTGCCCAGCACCAGGAAGATCAGCACCAGCGGCGG
The DNA here is from genome assembly GCA_903828235.1 of uncultured beta proteobacterium. Classification (GTDB taxonomy): domain Bacteria; phylum Pseudomonadota; class Gammaproteobacteria; order Burkholderiales; family Burkholderiaceae_C; genus Rubrivivax. Next base: position 29,218 of record CAIKLM010000148.1, read on the forward strand.
GATCAGCACGAAGGTGACCTGCTCGGCCAGGCGCGACAGCAGGCCCATCTTCGCGGCGCGGTTGACGATGGCCAGGAACAGCGCCAGGAACGAGGCGATCGTCATCGACATGATGAAGACTTCGTCGCCCGGCGCCGGGCGGTCGCGGCCGACCAGCGGATTGATGATCTGGCCGTGGACAAGGCTCCACGCGTAGCCGGCAGCGCCGCAGATCGCGAACAGCACCAGCAGCGACTTGTGGCCGCTGGCGCCGCTGGACTCGCGGTAGACGCGAGCCTCCAGCGGCAGCGCCGGCACCCATGAGGGCCGCACGATGGCCACCGCGACGACGAACAGCAGGTACAGGCCCACCAGCAGCAGGCCCGGCACCAGCGCGCCGGCGTACATGTCGCCGACCGAGCGGCCGAGCTGGTCGGCCAGCACGATCAGCACCAGCGACGGCGGGATCGCCTGCGCCAGCGTGCCGCTGGCGGTGATGGTGCCGGTGGCGATGGTGCGGTTGTAGCCGTAGCGCAGCATGATCGGCAGCGAGATCAGGCCCATGCTGATCACCGCCGCCGCGACCACGCCGGTGGTGGCGGCGAGCAGCGCGCCGACCAGGATCACCGCGATCGCGAGGCCGCCGCGCACCGGGCCGAACACCTGGCCCACGGTCTCCAGCAGGTCCTCGGCCATGCCCGATCGCTCGAGGATGATCCCCATGAAGGTGAAGAACGGAATCGCCAGCAGCGTGTCGTTCTGCATGATCCCGAACACCCGCAGCGGCAGGGCCTGGAACATGTTGGTGCCGAACAGGCCGACCTCGATGCCGATGAAGCCGAACATCAGGCCGGTGGCCGCCAGGCCGAACGCGACCGGGATGCCGGTGAGCAGGAAGAACAGCAGGCCGCAGAACATCAGCGGCACGAAGTTCTGGGCGATGAACTGGGTCATGTCAGCGCGCTCCCTGCAGCTTGGCCTCGGCCTCGGCGGCCAGTTCGGCGGCCAGCTTCTCCTCGTCGGACTGGCCCTCCTCGACGCTGAAGGGCTCCTTGCGGTGGCCGGTGAGGAACGCGACGCGCTTGATCAGCTCCGACAGCGCCTGCAGCGCCAGGATCGAGAAGCCCACGGGAATCAGCAGCAGCACCGGCCAGCGGATCAGGCCGCCGGCGTTGGCGCTCATCTCGCCGGACTGGAACGCGCGGTAGAACAGCGGCCACGACAGGTCGACCAGGATCACCGCGAGAGGGATCGTGAAGACGACCAGGCCGAGCAGGTCGATGATGGCGTTGGTGCGCTTGGACAGCCGCGACGCGATGAAGTCGATGCGGACGTGCGCGTTCTTCAGCAGCACGTAGCCGACGCCGAGCATGAACACCCCGGCGAACAGGTACCACTGGATCTCCAGCCACGCATTCGAGCTGATGTCGAAGGCCTTGCGGATGATGGCGTTGACGGTGCTGATCACCACCGCTGCCAGCACCAGCCACATGATGAGCTTGCCGAGCCACTCGTTGAGTGCGTCGATCAGCCCCGAGATCTTCAGCAGTCCGCCCACTCGTTCGTCTCCGGTTCGTCGAATGCCAAATTGCCCCGCGCACGGCCCGCGGCGGAACCATAGATTTTAGAAACCCGCATCATGCGGGCGAGCCCTGAAAACCCGCTGAACGGGTTCAGCCCTGGCGGGCCGCGGCGTACAGGCGCGTCGAGCGCGCGCCGGAGCGGCAGAAGGCCAGCAGCGGCCGCGGCAGTTCGTCCAGCAGTTGCGCGAACGCCGCGATCTGCTCGGGCGACTGCCAGCCGCCGTCCACGGGGAGGTGGCGGTACACCAGCCCGGCGGCCAGCGCGGCGGCCTCGATCTCGGCGCTGGTGGGCTGGCTGGGGCCGTGCTCGTGGTCGGGGCGGTTGTTGACGACGCTGCGGAAGCCCGCGGCCGCCGCCTGCGCCATGGCGGCGGCGTCGAGCTGCCCCGCGACGCACACGTCGGGTGCGATCGCCCGCAGGTTGGCGCCGTGGAGCAGGTCCGTCATGCCGGCGGCCCTCGCTTCAGCGGCTGAGCGCCGCCTTCACGGCGGCCGAGACCTGCGCCATCTCGGCGCTGCCGCCCAGGCGCGACTTGGCCGCGGCCATGACGCGCCCCATGTCGCCGGGGCCGTGGGCGCCGAGCTCGGCCACCAACGCGGCCACGGCGGCCTGCACCTCGTCGGCCGACAGCCGGGCCGGCAGGTAGGCCTGCAGCACCGCCACCTCGGCCGACTCCTTGGCGACGAGGTCGTCGCGCGCGGCCTGCTGGAAGGCGGCGATGCTGTCGCGCCGCTGCTTGATCAGCTTGTCGACGATGGCCACCACGGCCGCATCGTCGAGCACGATGCGCTCGTCGACCTCGCGCTGCTTCATCGCGGCCAGCAGCATGCGGATGGTGGACAGTCGCTCGCTGTCCTTGGCGCGCATGGCGGCCTTCATGTCGTCCTGGATGCGGTCTTTCAGCGTGCTCATGTCGGTGGGGGCCCCGAGGTCATGGTCCAACGAGACAAGCCCGCCACGGAGCCTCCGCGCGGGCTTGCTTCGGCGTCGCGGCCGGCGGCCCCTAGGGTGGGCGCCGGTGGCGGCGGACGATCAGTACAGCTTCTTCGGCAACTGCATGCTGCGCACGCGCTTGAAGTGCCGCTTCACGGCGGCGGCCTTCTTGCGCTTGCGCTCGGAGGTGGGCTTCTCGTAGAACTCGCGGGCGCGCAGCTCGGTCAGCAGGCCGATCTTCTCGATGGTGCGCTTGAAGCGGCGCAGGGCGACATCGAAAGGCTCGTTCTCTTTGACGCGGATCGTGGTCATTGCGGGATGGGGCTGTTCTCGCGAAGGCCCGGGGTTTGCGGGTGGGGAGCACATGCCTGCGCGCCTGAGCGCTGCGAGGCAAAGCCCGCGATTATAGGCAGGATTGCGGCAACCAGCGTGTTTCCAGATCGTGCCCGAGCGCTGGCGCCACAGGCAGGCGGGACGGCGCGCGCACAGGGCCGGCGGCGGGCCGCATCACCGGCTGCGGGCCGCACCACATCTGGCGCGGCTTTTGTCCACAGTTCTGCCCCAGCACGGCCGCTCCGGAGGACAAAATCGGCATTGGCCTTGTCGGCCTGGTCAAGCACCCGCATCATGAAAGGCGCGGTGCGGCCGGCGGGCTCGGTTGCATGGATTCCGTCGCCCTTCGCCCATCGCCTGGACACCGCATGTCGACCCGCCCGCACGAGCCAACCCCGTGGACCGCCGCCGACGCCGACGTGGCCGCCACGCGGCTGCTGCCGGCGTGGCTGTCGGCACAGGGCGCCTGGGCGACCGTCAAGGACCTCGAGACCGGCCGCTACCTCGCGGCCGACGCTGGCCTGGCCAAGCAGCTGGGCCTGACCGACGGCATGGTGGGCGCCGCCGACGCCGAGCTGTTCGACGCATCGGTGGCCGCGGCGCTGCGCGCCGCCGACCAGGCGGCGGCGGCCCAGGGTGCCGCCATGCGCGGCGAGCACCACTTCGAGCTCGCGGGCCGGCGGCACGACCTGCAGGTGCTCCGGCTGACCTACGTCCACCAGGAGCGCACGCTGCTGGCCGCGATCTGGCGCGATGCCGGGCCCGATCGCGCGCAAGCCCAGCAGTTGCGCGCGGCGCTCGAGCAGATCGAGCAGTTGCAGCGCGACCACGACCGGCTGCGCCGCGAGATGGCCGACCAGGCGCTGCGCGACCCGGCCTCGGGCCTGCACCGCCGGCCGCACTTCGAGGAGCAGCTGCGCCGCGAGGTCGACCTCTCGCAGCGCGAGCAGCGCGAGTTCTCGCTCGTGTTCCTGGAGATGGACCCGCCCAGCCCGAAGGTGGCCGCGCTCGGTGACGCCGGCGAGCGCGCCCTGCTCGAGGCCATGGGCCGGCTGCTGCGCGGCGGCACGCGGGCGATGGACGCGGCCGGCCACTGGGGCGACCGTCGTTTCGCCGTGCTGCTGTCGGGCGTGGGCCTGGCCACGGCGCACAGCCGGATGGAAGGCCTGCGCCGCAAGTGCGCCGCGCAGCTGGTGGTGCACGATGGCCAGGAGTTCGGCTTCACGGTCTCGGTCGGGGTCGCCAGCTTCCCGCACACGGCACACGCCCAGGAGACGCTGCTCGAGGCCTGCGAAGGCGCGCTGGCCGAGGCCGGCCGCCGCGGCGGCAACGCGGTGGCGCTGGCGGCGATCCGTTTCGACGCGGCCTGACCCGGCCCGCGGCGTTCAGCCGCCGAGCCGCCGCAGCACCGCCTGCCACTCAGCCGGCGTCACCGGCGTGATGGACAGCCGGTTGCCCCGTGCCAACACGCGCATCGAGGCCAGTTCCGGCGCCTGCCGCATCTCGGCCAGCGACAGCAACCGGGTCTTGCGGTCGAAGCGCACGTCCACCTTCAGCCAGCGCGGCGCGGCGCGGGTGGACCGGGGGTCGAAGTAGGGGCTCGCGGGGTCGAACTGCGTCTCGTCGGGGCCGAGCCCGCCGACCACGGTGGCCAGGCCCGCGATGCCGGGCTCGGGGCACGACGAGTGGTAGAAGAGCACCCGGTCGCCCATGCGCATGGCGTCGCGCATGAAGTTGCGCGCCTGGTGGTTGCGCACCCCCGTCCAGGGCAGCGTCTGCCCGGGGGCCGCGGCGAGGTCGTCGATCGACGCTTCGTCGGGCTCGCTCTTCATCAGCCAGTGGGCCATGGGGTGGGGGTGTCCGCCGTGAAGCGTGGGCCGTATTCCTGAACCCTCAGGGAAGTTCAGGTGGGCGAGGTCAGCCGGGCTTCGGGTTCATCTGACGCGAGACGATCACACCAGCCCGACAATGTTCCAAGCCCTGGCTCAATGAGCATCGGTCCAAGGAAATTGAAGACCCACGCCATCACGACGGACGGGCCCATTCTAGGCAGTGGCAAAGGCCCCGTGCGGGGCCCGAATCACAACAACTGCCCGTCGGCGCCGAGCGCGTGGTCCAGCCGTTGCACGAGGGCGTCGACCTGTTGCTGCGGCAGGGCGCTGCCGGCGGCGCCCGGTGCCTCGACCGCGGGGGGCTGTTCGGCCAGCTGGTAGGCCAGGTTCAGCGCGGCCAGCACGGCGATGCGCTCGCGCGCCCGCACCTTGCCGGCGTCGCGGATGCCGGCCATCTCGCGGTCGACGGCCGCGACGGCCTTCGCCAGCAGGGCCTCGCCGCCCTCGGGGCAGCCGAGCACGTAGACCTGGCCGAGGATCGAGAACTCCATCTGCTTCATGCCGCGTCCTCCCGGCCGGGGGTGGCAGGAGCCGGGCCGTCGGCCGGCAGGCGGGCCAGCAGGCCGTCGATGCGGCTGCGCGCGGCCGCCAGCCGCGAACGCAGGCTGTCGCGCTCGGCGGTGACGCTGGCCAGCTGCTGCGCCATCAGCGCGTGGGCGCGCTGCAGTTCCTGGTGGCGGAGCACCAGACGGTCGATCCGTTCCGCGAGGTCATCGAGCGTGTGGGCCATCGGCGTCTCCCTCGGGTTCATTGTAGGGATGGCGCCGCGGGCAGGCCGTGGCCGGCACGCCTGCTCAACGTGCCTTGTGGCGGCGCACGGCCTTGCCGCGGCGGCCTTCGTCGCACCAGCTGCGCACGGCGCAGGTGTCGCACCGCGGCGCGCGCGCCGTGCAGACGTAGCGGCCGTGCAGGATGAGCCAGTGGTGGGCGTGCTCGCCCCAGCGCGCGGGCACGCGCTTCAGCAGCCGCTCCTCCACCTGCTGCACGGTGCGGCCGGGCGCCAGCCCGGTGCGGTTGCTGACGCGGTAGACGTGCGTGTCCACCGCCATGGTCGGCTCGCCGAAGGCCACGTTGAGCACCACGTTGGCCGTCTTGCGGCCCACGCCGGGCAGCGCCTCGAGCGCGGCGCGGTCGCGGGGCACCCGGCCGCCGTGCTGCTCCTGCAGGATGCGGCAGGTGGCCAGCAGGTTGCGGGCCTTGGTGCGGTACAGCCCGATGGTGCGCACGAGCTCGGTGACGCGCTCGTCGCCCAGCGCCAGCATGCGCGCGGGGTTGGGCGCCAGCACGAACAGGCGCCGCGTCGCCTTGTTGACGCCTTCGTCGGTGGCCTGCGCCGACAGCAGCACGGCCGCGAGGAGCTCGAAGACGCTCGAGAACTCGAGTTCGGTGCGCGGCTCGGGGTTGGCCGCCGCCAGCGTGGCGAAGAAGGGTTCGATGTGCTCAGGCTTCATCGGCGCCGGGTGCGGGGAGGGCCGGGGGTGCGGACAGGCGGGCGCGCGCCCGTGCCAGCGCGGCCTCGACGATGGCGCGCTTGGCGTCGAGCACGGCGGGCTCGGTGTGGCGGCTGGCCGCGGCGATGTCGGCCAGCTTGTGCGCGGCCTTGGCGGCCAGGCGCTCATCGTGGTCGCGGCGGTCGCGCTCGACGCGCCATCGGTGGAAGCGGTAGCGCTCGCGGGCTTCCCCGGCCTGCTCGGCGCTCCAGGCGGCCCAGCCGCTGGCGCCGGGCGTGGCCGGCTCGAGCACGATGCAGTCCACGGGGCAGGCCGGCACGCACAGCTCGCAGCCGGTGCACAGCGCCTCGATCACCGTGTGCATGCGCCGGGGCGCGCCCACGATGCAGTCCACCGGGCAGGCCTTGATGCACAGCGTGCAGCCGATGCACCATGCCTCGTCGACGAAGGCCACCGTGCGCGGGCCCTCGGTGCCGTGGCCCGGGTCCAGCGGCGACACGGCCTGGCCGGTGAGGGCGGCCAGGCGCACGATGCCCTCGGCACCGCCGGGGGGGCAGCGGTTGATGGGCGCCCGGCCCTCGGCGATGGCCTCGGCGTAGCGGCGGCAGTCGGGCTCGCCGCAGCGCGTGCACTGCGTCTGCGGCAAGGCCGCATCGATGCGGTCGGCCAGTGTGGGCGGCGGGGGGTTGGTCACGGGGGCCGGATTATCCCGGCGCAGCGCCGGGCCCGGCGTCAGGCCGAGGCCCGGCGGGCGCGGCCCTTGGGCGCGGGGTCGGCTGGGGCGGCCGCCGCGGCCTTGCGCGGCGCCCGGCGTGCCGGCGGGGCGGCCTCGGCCTCTTCCTCGAGCGGCGCGTTGAAGCGCTGGATGAAGTCGCGCACCTGCGGGTAGACCATCTCGCGCCACCGCCGGCCCGAGAAGATGCCGTAGTGGCCGGCCCCCTCGGCCGTGTAGTGCAGCGAGCGCGCCTTCGGGATGCCGGTGCACAGCCCGTGCGCGGCTTCCGTCTGGCCGGCGCCCGAGATGTCGTCGAGCTCGCCCTCCACCGTGAGCAGCGCCGTGCGCGTGATGTCCTGCGGGCGCACCGGCTCGCCGGCCACCACCCAGTTGCCGTTCACGAGGGCGAAGTCCTGGAACACGGTCTTGATGGTGTCCAGGTAGTACTCGGCCGGCATGTCCAGCACGGCGTTGTACTCGTCGTAGAACTGGCGGTGGCCCTCGGCGCTGTCGTCGTCGCCGCGGATGAGGTCGAGGAAGTAGTCGTAGTGGCTGGTGAGGTGGCGGTCGGGGTTCATCGCCACGAAGCCCGTGTGCTGCAGGAAGCCCGGGTAGACGCGCCGGCCGGCGCCCGGGAAGTTCTGCGGCACGCGGAAGATGACGTTGTTCTCGAACCAGCTGTGGCTCTTGTTCATCGCCAGGTTGTTGACAGCGGTGGGGCTCTTGCGGGCGTCGATGGGGCCACCCATCATCGTCATGGTGAGCGGCGTCTTCTCGCCGCGGCTGGCCAGCAGCGACACGGCGGCCAGCACCGGCACCGTGGGCTGGCAGACGCTGATCACGTGGGCTTCGCCGCCGCCGACGTGGCGGATGAACTCCTCGACGTAGGCCACGTAGTCGTCAAGGTGGAACGGACCGGCCTCGGCCGGCACCATGCGCGCGTCGGTCCAGTCGGTGATGTAGACCTTGTGGTCCTGCAGCAGGCTCTTGACCGTGTCGCGCAGCAGCGTGCTGTGGTGGCCGGACAGCGGCGCCACCACCAGCACCGTCGGCTGGGACTTCATCCGCGCCAGCGTGGCCGGGTCGTCCGAGAAGCGCTTGAAGCGCAGCAGCCGGCAGAACGGCTTGGCCAGCGCCACCTGCTCCTGCACCGCGACGTTGGAGCCGTGCACGGTGGCGCTGGTGATGCCGAAGGCCGGCTTCTCGTACTCCTTGGCCAGCCGGTGCAGCAGGTCGAAGCCGGCCGAGACGCGCTGGGCCCAGGGCGTGTGGGCGAAGGGCGACAGCGGGTGGTCGTACAGCTTGGCCGTGGCGCTGGCGAACTCCGAGAACGGCGCCATCAGCGCGCGCTGGGTTTCGTACAGGTGGTAGAGCATGGGATCGTCCTCGCTGTCGCCGGTGGCGACACTGGCCACAGGCCCGAGATGGGCCCGCATCGCCGACTGTAACCACATGGATGCTGCATTGCAGCAATTGCGGCAGGCTGACGCCGGCGGACCACCATCGTCGCCTGACGGCGTGCCGACGGTGGCCCGATGAGGGGCCGGCTTCAGCCCTTCATCACCGCGGCCAGCGCGGACATCACGGCGTCGATGTTGCGGCTGTTGATCGCGGCCACGCAAATGCGGCCGGAATCGACGCCGTAGACGCCGAACTCGTCGCGCAGGCGCTGCATCTGCGTCTTGGACAGGCCCGAGTAGCTGAACATGCCCATCTGGCGGGTGATGTAGGACAGATCGCCCCCGATGCCGGCCGCGGCCAGCCGCTCCACGAGCTGGCGGCGCGTGGCGGCGATGCGCTGGCGCATGCCGGCGAGCTCGTCCTCCCACAGCTTGCGCAGCTCGGGCGTGTTCAGCACCGTGGCCACCACCGTGGCGCCGAAGGTGGGCGGGTTGCTGTAGTTGGTGCGGATGACGATCTTCAGCTGGCTGAGCACGCGCGCCGCCTCGTCGGCACTGGCGCAGACGACGCTGAGCGCGCCGACCCGCTCGCCGTACAGCGAGAAGCTCTTGCTGAACGAGGTGCTGACCAGGAAGGGCAGGCCGGTGGCCAGGAACACCTGCACGGCCGCGCCGTCCTCGGCGATGCCGTGGCCGAAGCCCTGGTAGGCCATGTCGAGGAAGGGCACGAGCCCGCGCGAGCGGCAGGCCTCGGCCACGCGCTGCCACTGCTCGGGGCTGAGGTCGCAGCCGGTCGGGTTGTGGCAGCAGGCGTGCAGCACGACGATGGTGCCGGGCGCGGCGGCCGACAGCGTGGCCAACAGGTCGTCGACCCGCACGCCGCGCGTCGCCGCGTCGTAGTACGGGTAGGCCTCGACCGCGAAGCCCGCGTTCGTGAACAGGGCGCGGTGGTTCTCCCAGCTGGGGTCGGAGATCAGCACCTTGGCGCCGGGGTCCACCCGGTGCAGCAGGTCGGCGCCGACCTTCAGCCCGCCGGTGCCGCCCAGGGCCTGCACGGTGGCCACGCGGCCATCGCGCAGCACGGCGCTGTCGGCGCCGAACACCAAGGCCTGCACCGCGCGGTCGTAGGCCGCGATGCCGTCGATCGGCAGGTAGCCCTTGGCCTTGGGCGCCTCGAGCAGCTGCCGCTCGGCGGCGGCCACGCACTGCAGCACGGGCAGCTTGCCCTGGTCGTCGAAGTAGACGCCGACGCCGAGGTTGACCTTGCCGGGCCGGGCGTCGGCGTTGAACTGCTCGTTGAGGCCCAGGATGGGGTCGCGCGGGGCCATCTCGACGGCCGAGAAGAGGGCGGGGGCTGCTGGCATGCTGAAGCGGTGGGGTGGGGTGTGGGTGGGTGCGTTACCCTTGCCGGTTCCCCGGCCGGAGGCGCCGGGCAACCCCCTTCATTCTAGGTGCAAGGCCCAGGGAAACCCCGCATGTCCGTCGCCCCGCCCGTTGCCCCGCCCACCCTGGCCGATGCCGCCGCCGACGCGCCGGTGCAGGGTACGTTCGTCAGCTTCCCCGGCTCGCCCTTCCAGCTGTTCCAGCCCTACCCGCCGGCCGGCGACCAGCCCGAGGCCATCGCCCGGCTGGTGGAGGGCCTCTCGGACGGCCTGGCCTTCCAGACGCTTCTGGGCGTCACCGGCTCCGGCAAGACCTTCACGATGGCCAACGTCATCGCGCGCACCGGCCGGCCGGCCATCGTGTTCGCGCCCAACAAGACGCTGGCGGCGCAGCTGTACAGCGAGTTCCGCGAGTTCTTCCCGCGAAACGCGGTGGAGTACTTCGTCAGCTACTACGACTACTACCAGCCCGAGGCCTACGTGCCGCAGCGCGACCTGTTCATCGAGAAGGACAGCGCGATCAACGAGCACATCGAGCAGATGCGGCTGTCGGCCACCAAGAGCCTGCTGGAGCGGCGCGACGTGGTCATCGTGGCCAGCGTCAGCGCCATCTACGGCATCGGCAACCCCAGCGACTACCACCAGATGGTGATGACGCTGCGGGTGGGCGACAAGGCGGGGCAGCGCGACCTCATCGCGCACCTGATCCGCATGCAGTACAAGCGCAACGAGGTCGACTTCGGCCGCGGCTCGTTCCGCGTGCGCGGCGACACCATCGACGTGTTCCCGGCCGAGCACTCCGAGCTGGCGCTGCGCATCGAGCTGTTCGACGACGAGGTCGAGGCCCTGTCGCTGCTGGACCCGCTCACGGGGCGCGTGCGCCAGAAGATCCCGCGCTTCACCGTCTACCCCGGCAGCCACTACGTCACGCCGCGCGAGCGCGTGGTCGACGCCATCGCCTCGATCAAGGACGAGCTTCGACAGCGCCTGGACGAGCTGGTCAAGGCCGGCAAGCTGGTGGAGGCGCAGCGTTTGGAGCAGCGCACGCGCTTCGATCTCGAGATGCTGCAGGAGGTGGGCCACTGCAAGGGCATCGAGAACTACACCCGGCACCTCAGCGGCGCGAAGCCGGGCGAGCCGCCGCCGACGCTGGTCGACTACTTGCCGGCCGACTCCATCATGTTCCTCGACGAGAGCCACGTGCTGATCGGCCAGTTCGGCGGCATGTTCAACGGCGACCGCGCGCGCAAGACCACGCTGGTGGAGTACGGCTTCCGGCTGCCGAGCGCGCTGGACAACCGGCCGCTGAAGTTCGAGGAATTCGAGTCCAAGATGCGGCAGGCCGTCTTCGTGAGCGCCACGCCCGCGGCCTACGAGAAGCAGCACGCCGGCCAGGTGGTGGAGCAGCTCGTGCGCCCCACCGGCCTGATCGACCCGGCGGTGGAGGTGCGCCCGGCGTCCACGCAGGTGGACGACGTGCTGCAGGAGATCCGCGAGCGCGTGCGGCTGGGCGAGCGCGTGCTGATCACCACGCTGACCAAGCGCATGGCCGAGCAGCTGACGGAGTACCTCTCGGACAACGGCGTGAAGGTGCGCTACCTGCACTCCGACGTCGATACGGTGGAGCGGGTGGAGATCCTGCGCGACCTGCGCCTGGGCACCTTCGACGTGCTGGTGGGCATCAACCTGCTGCGCGAGGGCCTGGACCTGCCCGAGGTGAGCCTGGTGGCCATCCTCGACGCCGACAAGGAGGGCTTCCTGCGCGCCGAGCGCAGCTTGATCCAGACCATCGGCCGCGCCGCGCGCAACCTCAACGGCCGCGCCATCCTGTACGCCGAGCGCGTCACCGACAGCATGCGCGCGGCCATCGACGAGACGGAGCGCCGGCGTGCCCGGCAGATCGCGCACAACGCCGCGCACGGCATCGTGCCCAAGGCGCTGAACAAGCGCGTGCGCGACCTCATCGACGGCGTCGTCTCCGACAAGGCTGCCAAGGACGACCTGGCCGCTGCCAAGGCGGCGGCCGAGGTGGAGGCGATGAGCGAGAAGGACCTGGGCAAGCGCATCAAGCTGCTCGAGAAGCAGATGCTCGACCACGCCCGCAACCTCGAGTTCGAGAAGGCGGCCCGCGTGCGCGACCAGCTGGCACTGCTGCGCGAGCAGGCCTTCGGCGCCGGCGGTGCCGGCGACGTCGTGCCCCTGGTGGGCGGGCAGGCCGGGGGCGCGCGGTGATCGAGCGCCTGCGGCAGTGGCTGTCCGGCGAGCCGCCGCCGGCGGCGGCCGTCCCGCCGCGGCTGCGCATCCTGATGGTCTGCACCGGCAACATCTGCCGCAGCCCGACGGCCGAAGGCGTGCTGCGCCACAAGCTCGAGCAGGCCGGGCTCGGCGCCGCCGTGCAGGTGGGTTCGGCCGGCACCCACGGCTACCACACGGCAGAGCCGCCCGACCCGCGCGCCGTGCGCGCGGCCGCGGCGCGGGGCTACGACCTGTCGCGCCTGCGGGCCCGCCCGCTGGGCCCCGACGACTACCACCGCTTCGACGTGCTGCTGGCCATGGACAACACCCACCTGGCGTGGCTGCACAAGCGCCAGCCGCCCGCCACGCCGGCGCAGGCGGGCCTGCTGATGCCGCTGGCCCTGCGCCAGGCCCACGTGGCCGAGGTGCCCGACCCCTACTACGGCGGCCCGGCCGGCTTCGAGCACGTGCTGGACCTGGTGGAGGACGCCTGCGACGGCATCCTCGAGCGCCTGGCCCGCGAGCAGCCGCTGCTGGACGCGCCTGGAACGCCGCGCTGAAGCGGATTTGTCCTGGACGAAGTCGCGGCAAGGCCTTCAATGCCGGACTGTTTCACTCGACTTCTGCTATAGTTGAGCGATTCGCTCGGAAACGAGCCTTCCACCGGCCGCCGCCCGGCGCCCAGGAGCCCTGCCATGCGACTGACCACCAAGGGTCGTTTTGCCGTCACCGCCATGATCGACCTGGCCCTGCGTTCCAGCAACGGTCCCGTGGCGCTGGCGGCGATCAGCCAGCGCCAGCAGATCTCGCTGTCCTACCTCGAGCAGCTGTTCGGCAAGCTGCGCCGCCACGAGCTGGTGGAGAGCACGCGCGGCCCCGGCGGCGGCTACTCGCTGGGGCGGCCGGCGGCCGAGATCACCGTGGCCGACATCATCGTCGCCGTCGACGAGCCCATCGACGCCACCGGCTGCGCCGGCAGCGAGAACTGCATGGGAGAGGACAGCGGCAAGTGCATGACGCACGACCTCTGGGCCGGGCTGAACCAGCGCATGATCGAGTTCCTTGACTCCGTCTCGCTGAAGAAGCTGGTCGACGAGCAACTGGCCAAGGGCGTGTCCATCGACGAGGTGCCGGTCAAGCGCGCGATCTCGTCGGTGCCCGTGGTCAAGCCCATCAAGGTGACGGCGCCGAACTCGGTGTTCGCGCTCGGCACCTCGCTCACCAAGTAACCCGCACCACCGAGACATGACCCCGCACCTGCCCATCTACATGGACTACGGCGCCACGACGCCGTGCGACCCGCGCGTCGTCGACGCGATGATCCCCTGGCTGCGCGAGCACTTCGGCAACCCGGCCAGCCGCAGTCACGCCTGGGGCTGGGAGGCCGAGGAGGCCGTCGAGAAGGCGCGCGCCCAGGTCGCTGCGCTGCTGAACGCCGACCCGCGCGAGATTGTCTGGACCAGCGGCGCCACCGAGAGCAACAACCTGGCGATCAAGGGCGCGGCGCACTTCTACGCCAGCCGCGGCAAGCACATCGTCACCGTCAAGACCGAGCACAAGGCCGTGCTCGACACGACGCGCGAGCTCGAGCGCCAGGGCTTCGAGGTGACCTATCTCGAGGTGCAGGAGAACGGCCTGCTCGACCTCGACCGGTTCAAGGACGCGCTGCGGCCCGACACCATCCTGGCCAGCGTGATGATCGTGAACAACGAGATCGGCGTGATCCAGGACATCCCCACGATCGGCGCGATGTGCCGCGAACGCGGGATCATCCTGCACGTCGACGCCGCGCAGGCCACCGGCAAGGTGGCCATCGACATGGCCACGCTGCCGGTCGACCTGATGAGCCTGGCCTCGCACAAGACCTACGGCCCCAAGGGCATCGGCGCCCTGTACGTGCGGCGCAAGCCGCGCGTGCGCCTGGAGGCGCAGATGCACGGCGGCGGCCACGAGCGCGGCATGCGCAGCGGCACGCTGCCCACGCACCAGTGCGTGGGCATGGGGCTGGCGTTCGAGATCGCGCGCCAGGAGATGGGCACCGAGCTCGAGCGCGTGCGCATGCTGCAGAAGCGGCTGCTCGACGGCATCAGGGGCATCGAGCAGGTGTTCATCAACGGCGACCTTGAGCGCCGGGTGCCGCACAACCTGAACGCCAGCTTCAACTTCGTCGAGGGCGAGAGCCTGATCATGGGCGTCAAGGGCATCGCGGTCAGCTCGGGCAGCGCCTGCACCAGCGCCAGCCTGGAGCCGAGCTACGTGCTGCGCGCCCTGGGCCGCAGCGACGAGCTGGCGCACAGCAGCCTGCGCATGACCATCGGCCGCTTCACCACCGAGCACGACATCGACACCGCCGTGGCGCTGCTGCAGGACCGCGTGGCCCGGCTGCGCGAGCTCTCGCCGCTGTGGGAGATGTACAAGGACGGCATCGACCTCAACACCATTCAGTGGGCCGCGCACTGAGCGCACGCGGCCGCGACGTCACCAGGAGTACCGGAACATGGCTTACAGCGACAAGGTCGTCGAGCACTACGAGAACCCGCGCAACGTCGGCAGCTTCGACAAGTGCGATGCCGACGTCGGCACCGGCATGGTTGGCGCGCCGGCCTGCGGCGACGTGATGAAGCTGCAGATCAAGGTCAACCCCGCCACCGGGCTGATCGAGGACGCGCGCTTCAAGACCTACGGCTGCGGCTCGGCCATCGCCAGCAGCTCGCTCGTCACCGAGTGGGTCAAGGGCAAGAGCCTGGACGAGGCGCTGACGATCAAGAACACGCAGATCGCCGAGGAACTGGCGCTGCCGCCGGTGAAGATCCACTGCTCCATCCTGGCCGAGGACGCCATCAAGGCTGCGGTCGAGGACTACAAGCAGAAGCACGGCGCCACCGCCACCGCCGCTGCCGCGGACTGACCCCGCCATGGCCGTCACGCTCACCGAGGCCGCGGCGCGGCACGTCACCCGCTACCTCGGTCGCCGGGGCAAGGGTGTCGGCGTGCGCCTGGGCGTCAAGACCACCGGCTGCTCGGGCCTGGCCTACAAGCTCGAGTACGCCGACGAGGTGGCGCCGGAGGACATCGTCTTCGAGGACCACGGCGTCAAGGTGCTGATCGACCCCAAGAGCCTGCCCTACATCGACGGCACCGAGCTCGACTTCGTGCGCGAGGGGCTCAACGAAGGCTTCAAGTTCCACAACCCGCGCGAGAAAGACCGCTGCGGCTGCGGCGAATCCTTCCGGGTCTGATGGAGCCCGCGGTCACGATCGCCGAGGAACGCCCCGACCAGCCCGAGGTCGTGGCGCTGCTGGCCGCGCTCGACCGCTACCTGGGCGGCCTGTACGCGCCCGAGGCCAACCACATCCTCTCCGTCGACGAGCTGCTGTCGGCGGACATCAGTTTCTTCGTCGCGCGCGAGCAGGGCGAGGCCGTCGGCACCGCCGCCTGCCGCCGCATGGCCGGCGAGCCCGCCACCGGCGGCCAGCCCTACGGCGAGGTCAAGCGCATGTACGTCGATCCGGCGCGCCGCGGCCGCCGACTGGGCGCGCGGCTGCTCGACGCCGTGGAAGAGCGGCTGCGCCGCGACGGCTATCGCCTGGCGCTGCTGGAGACCGGCCGCGACCAGACCGAGGCCGTCAAGCGCTACGAGCGCGCCGGCTACGCGCCGCGCGACCCCTTTGCCGGCTACCCGGACAACGGGCTGTCGCTGTTCATGGCCAAGGCGCTGTAGCCAGGGCCGCGCGATGAAGCTCTCCGACGACGACTTCACCCTGTTCGGGCTGCCGCCGCGCCAGCAACTCGACCGCGCCGTGCTCGACGCGCGCCGCCGCGAGTTGCAGGCCGCCACCCACCCCGACCGCTTCGCCGCCGAGGGCACCGCGGCGCAGCGCGTGGCCATGCAGTGGTCGGTGCGCGTCAACGAGGCCTGGCAGCGCCTGAAGGACCCGCTGACGCGCGCCGCCTACCTGTGCGAGCAGCGCGGCGTGCCGGTGGCCGCCGAGAGCAACACCGCGATGCCGCGCGAGTTCCTGCAGCAGCAGATGACTTGGCGCGAGGCGCTCGACGACGCCGCCGACGCGGCGGCCGTGCAGGCGCTGGACGACGCCGTGGCCGCGCAGGAGCGCGCGATGCACCAGCGCCTGGTGGCGCTGCTCGACGAGCACGGCGACGCCGCCGCCGCCGCTGCGCAGGTGCGCGCGCTGATGTTCGTGACCCGCTTCCGCGAGGCGCTGGCGCAGCGCCTCGAGCGGCTCGCCGCCGCCTGACACCCGTTCCCCCGATGGCCCTCCTGCAGATTTCAGAGCCCGGCCAGGCGCCGGACCCGCACCAGCGCCGCATCGCCGTGGGCATCGACCTGGGCACCACGAACTCGCTGGTGGCCGCCGTGCGCCACGGCGTGCCCGAGTGCCTGCCCGACGCGCAGGGCCGGCTGCTGCTGCCCAGCGCCGTGCACTACCCCGAGGGCGGCGGCCGCCGCATCGGCCACGAGGCCCTGGCGGCGCAGGCCAGCGACGCCGCCAACGCCGTCGCGTCGTTCAAGCGCCTGATGGGCCGCCGCCTGGCCGACGTGGCCGGCGCTGCCCGGCTGCCCTACGCGCTGGTCGACCAGCCCGGCATGGTGGCCGTGGCCACGCGCGCGGGCCCGAAGACGCCGGTGGGGCTGTCGGCCGAGATCCTGGCCACGCTGCGCCAGCGCGCCGAGGACAGCTTCGACAGCGAGCTGCACGGCGCCGTCATCACCGTGCCCGCCTACTTCGACGACGCGCAGCGCCAGGCCACGAAGGACGCGGCGCAGCTGGCCGGCCTGAACGTGCTGCGCCTGATCAGCGAGCCCACGGCCGCCGCCGTGGCCTACGGCCTGGACCACGGCAGCGAGGGCCTGTACGCCGTCTACGACCTGGGCGGCGGCACCTTCGACATCAGCCTGCTGCGCCTGACCAAGGGCGTGTTCGAGGTCGTGGCCACTGGCGGCGACGCCGCCCTGGGTGGCGACGACATCGACCACGTGCTGGCCGACTGGGCGCTGGCGCAGGCCGACGTCGACGCCGCGACGCTGGGCCCGCAGGACCGCCGCAGCGCGCTGATCGCCGCGCGCGCCACCAAGGAGGCGCTGAGCGCGGCCGGCAGCACCGAGTGGAAGGCCAGCGTCTGCGGGCGAGCGCTGCACGTGCCGGTGAGCCGCGCGCAGCTCGACGCCCTGGCCGCGCCGCTGGTGGAGCGCACGCTGGCCGCCGTGCGAAAGGTGCTGCGCGACGCCCGCGTGGCGGCCGACGAGGTGCAGGGCGTGGTGATGGTGGGCGGCAGCACGCGCATGCCGCTGGTGCGCGAGCGCGTCAGCGCGCTGTTCGGCCGCCCGGTGCTGACCGACGTGAACCCCGACGAGGTCGTGGCCATCGGCGCCGCGATCCAGGCCAACGCGCTGGCCGGCAACGCCAGGGACGGTGAGCTGCTGCTGTTGGACGTGATCGCGCTCAGCCTGGGCCTGGAGACCATGGGCGGGCTGGTCGAGCGCGTGATCGAGCGCAACAGCACCATCCCCGTGGCCAAGGCGCAGGACTTCACCACCTTCAAGGACGGCCAGACGGCGATGGCCATCCACGTCGTGCAGGGCGAGCGCGAGCTGGTGGCCGACTGCCGCAGCCTGGCGCGCTTCGAGCTGCGCGGCATTCCGCCGATGGCCGCCGGCGCGGCGCGCATCCGCGTCACCTTCCAGGTCGACGCCGACGGGCTGCTGAGCGTGTCGGCGCGCGAGCTGGGCTCGGGCGTCGAGGCCTCGGTGGCCGTCAAGCCCAGCTACGGCCTGGCCGACGAGCAGATCGCGCAGATGCTGAAGGACGGCTTCGCCCACGCCGAGGGCGACATGGCCGCGCGCAAGCTGCGCGAGGCGCGGGTGGAGGCCGAGCGCATGGTGCTGGCCACGCGCGCCGCGCTGGCCGCCGACGGCGCGCTGCTCGACGCCGCCGAGCGCTGGGCCATCGAGGCGCTGCTGCTGGCCACCGAGGCGCAGGCGCGCGGCACCGACGCCGACGCCATCGACGCGGCCGTCGAGGCCCTGGCCGAGGGCACCGAGGGCTTCGCCGCCGCACGCATGAACGAGGGCATCCGGCGCGCGCTGGCCGGCCGCTCGCTCGACCAGATCTGAAGGCCCCGACCGAAGGCCCCCATGCCCGTCATCCGCATCCTTCCCCACCCCGAACTGGCGCCCCAGGGCACCACCATCGAGGCCCCTGCCGGCACCTCGCTGTGCGAGGCCATGCTGGAGCATGGCGTCGAGATCGAGCACGCCTGCGAGATGAGCTGCGCCTGCACCACCTGCCACGTAATCGTGAAGGAGGGCTTCGACTCGCTGGGCGAGATGGACGAGTCGGAGGAGGACCTGCTCGACCGCGCCTGGGGCCTGACGCCGACTTCGCGCCTGAGCTGCCAGGCCATCCTGTCCAACCGCGACGTGACGATCGAGATCCCCAAGTACACGATCAACCACGCCCGCGAGAAGCACTGAGCAAGGCGCGGTGGTGCGCAGGCAGTGCCCCGCCAGCCGCGTGCCCGCCGCGCGAGGCCAGGACTTCCGATGAAGGTGCTGGGCATCGAGTCGTCGTGCGACGAGACCGGCGTCGCGCTGGTCGAGGCGGGCGGCGACGCGTCGACGCCGCCGCGCCTGCTGGCCGAGGCGCTGCACACGCAGGCGGCCATGCACGCCGACTACGGCGGCGTCGTGCCCGAGCTGGCCTCGCGCGACCACATCCGCCGCGTGCTGCCGCTGCTGGAGCGCGTGCTGGCCGATGCGGGCGCCGCGCCGGCCGACATCGGCCTCGTCGCCTACACGCGCGGCCCCGGGCTGGCCGGGGCGCTGCTGGTGGGCGCGGGCGTGGCGGTGGCGCTGGCCGCCGCGCTGGGGCGTCCGGCGCTGGGCGTGCACCACCTCGAGGGGCACCTGCTGTCGCCGTTCCTGGCCTCGCCGACGCCGGCCTTCCCATTCGTGGCGCTGCTGGTGTCGGGCGGGCACACGCAGCTGATGCACGTGGCCGGCGTGGGCCGCTACGAACTGCTGGGCGAGACCATCGACGACGCTGCCGGCGAGGCCTTCGACAAGAGCGCCAAGCTGCTGGGCCTGGGCTACCCGGGCGGGCCGGCGCTGGCGCGGCTGGCCGAGCGGGGCGACGCGGCGGCGTTCAAGCTGCCGCGCCCCTTGCTGCACAGCGGCGACCTGGACTTCTCGTTCGCCGGCCTGAAGACCGCCGTGCTCACGCAGCACCGCAAGCTCGGCGCCGCACCCGACGCCCAGGCCCTGGCCGACCTGGCCGCGGCCACGCAGGAGGCCATCGTCGACGTGCTGGTGGCCAAGTCGCTGCGCGCGCTCGAGGCCACCGGCGCCAGCACGCTGGTGGTGGCCGGCGGGGTGGGCGCCAACCGGCGCCTGCGCCAGCGTCTCGATGCCGCGGTGGCGCGCCGCGGCGCCGCCGTGCACTACCCGCCGCTGGCGCTGTGCACCGACAACGGCGCGATGATCGCGCTGGCCGCGGCACTGCGGCTGCAGCACGGGCTGGCCGTGCCGCAGACCGACGGCGCCTTCGACGTGCGGCCGCGCTGGCCGCTGGCCGAGCTGTCGATCACGACACCGTGATCTGCGCCGCGTTGCGCGCGCCGCGCTTGGGCAGCGTCAGCGTCAGCACGCCGTGCTCGAGCCGCGCGCCGGCCTCGGCCTGGTCCACTTCCAGCGGCAGCGTGAAGGTGCGCGCGTAGCTCGACACCGAGCGTTCGCGGTAGACCACGCGCTCGCCGTCCTTGCGCTCCTCCTGGTGCTGGCCCTGGGCCTGCACGGTGACCTGGCGGCCGTCGATCGACACCTTGACGTCTTCGCGGGCCACGCCCGGCATCTCGAGCTTGACGGTGTAGCCGCGGTCGCTCTCGGCGACGTCGAGCGCGGGGCTGCGCGAGGCCACGCTCTCGGCCGCGGGCACGGCGACCTGCCCGAAGAAGCGGTCGAAGGCGTCGTCGAAAAGCCGGGTGAGCTGGCGGGTGTCGCGGCTGCTGGGAACGATGAACATGGGGCCTCCTAGAATGGCGTGGCACACACACATCGCCGTGCCGGCCCGAGGGCCCTGGTCACGGCGTCCATGGCCCGCAGGTGACTGCCGGCTGCCGCGTTTTCAAGACCTTTCGTTCTGACGTGCATCAAACCCGACGCAGGCTGCTGGCCGGGGCGACCTTGCTGCCCCTGGCGCTGCGCGGCCAGGCCCAGGGCGCCACCGAGCCGCTGCGCCTGGCGCTGATCGAGGGCCTGTCCGGCCCGTTCGCCAACGCCGGCGAGGCGGTGTTCCGCAACCTGCTGTGGGCCGTGGAGCGCGTGAACGCGCGCGGCGGCGTGCGCGTGGGGCCTCGGCGCCGGCCGCTGGCCTTGTCGCGCCACGACAGCAAGGGCAGCTCCGAGGAGGCACTGTCGGCGCTGCGTGGCGCGCTCGACGACGGCGCCAGCATCGTGCTGCAGGGCAACAGCTCGGCCACCGCCGCGGTGCTGTCGGATGCCATCGACAAGCACAACGAGCGCAGCCCCCAGCGGCGCGTGCTGTTCCTGAACTACTCCGCCGTGGACCCGACGCTCACCAACGAGCGCTGCAGCTTCTGGCACTTCCGCTTCGACGCCCACGCCGACATGCGGCTGGCGGCGCTGGTCGAGGCGCTGCAGGCCGACCGCCGCGTGCAGCGCCTGTACCTCATCGGTCAGGACTACAGCTTCGGCCAGCACGTGCTGCGCCAGGCCCGGGCGCTGGTGGCGCAGCGGCGGCCCGACATCGAGATCGTCGGCGACGAGCTGCACCCGCTGGGCCGCGTGCGCGACTTCATGCCCTACGCCACCAAGATCAAGGCCAGCGGCGCGCAGGCCGTGCTCACGCCCAACTGGGGCAACGACCTGGCGCTGCTGGTGCGGGCGCTGCGCGAGGTGGGCAGCGTGGCGCGCCTGTACACCTTCTACGGCAACGCCCTGGGCACGCCGGCGGCCATCGGCGAGGCCGGCGTGGGCCGCGTGCTCGCGGTGGCCGAGTGGCACCCCAACCTGGGCGGCGAGACGTCCGACGACCTGGTGCGCGCCTTCCGCCGCCGCTTCCCGGCGCCGCAGGACGACTACCTGCACCTGCGCATGCAGCTGATGGTGGAGATGCTGGCCGTGGCCATCGAGCGCGCCGGCAGCACCGAGGCCGCCGCGGTGGCGCGTGCGCTCGAGGGCCTGGACTCGTCGGCCACGCCCTTCGCCTGGCACCCGGCGCGCATGCGCGCCGCCGACCACCAGCTGCAGCAACCGCTGGTGGTCAGCGTGATGGAGCGTGCCGGCTCGCCCGGCGTGCCGTTCGACGTCGAGGGATCGGGCTTCGGCTTCCGGACGCTGCGGCGCTTCGAGGCCGAGGCCGTGGCCCAGCCGCACGCCTGCCGCATGCCGCGGCCCGACTGACGGCCCGACTGACGGCCTGACGACCCCCGAGGAAGGAGCTCGCATGATCCGCGCCGCCATCGAGCAATTGCCCGCCAGCCTGATCCGCGAGGTGGCCAACGCCGGCCTGGGCCGCACCGACGTGCTGCCGTTCTGGTTTGGCGAGAGCGACGAGGTCACGCCCGAGCCCATCCGCGCGGCGGCGGCCGAGTCCCTGGCGCGGGGCGAGACCTTCTACTCGCACAACCTCGGGCTGCCCGAACTGCGCGAGGCCATCGCCGCCTACGCCACGGCGCTGCACCGTCCGGTGGCGGCCTCGCGCATCGCCGTCACCTCGGCCGGGGTGAGCGCGCTGATGCTGGCCATGCAGATGCTGCTGGGCGCGGGCGACGAAGTCGTGGCCGTGGTGCCCGTGTGGCCCAACCTGACCGCGCAGCCGGCGATCCTGGGCGCCCGGGTGACCCGTGTCGCGCTGGCACCCGACGCGCAGGGCGCCTGGCGGCTGGACCTGCCCGCGCTGCTGGCGCGCGTGACGCCGGCCACGCGCGTGCTGCTGGTCAACGCGCCCAACAACCCCACCGGGTGGACGCTCGGCGCCGCCGAGCAGCAGGCGATGCTCGAGCACTGCCGGCGCACCGGCACCTGGATCGTGGCCGACGAGGTGTACGAGCGGCTGGCCTTCGACGTGCCGGCCGGTGGCGCTGCGCCGAGCTTCCTCGACCTGGCCGAGCCCGACGACCGCGTGGTGGTGGTGCACAGCTTCAGCAAGAGCTTCCTGATGACGGGCTGGCGCCTGGGCTGGCTGGTGCTGCCCGAGGCGGCGATGCCGGCGATGGGGCGGCTGCTGGAGTTCAACAGCTCCTGCGCGCCGGTCTTCGTGCAGCGCGGCGGCCTGGCGGCGCTGGCGATCGCCGACACGCTGGTGCCGCGCGTCGTGGCCCACCTGCGGCTGTGCCGCGACCGGCTGGTCGGCGGCCTGCAGGCGCTGCCGGGCGTGCGGGTGGCCGCGGCCCCGGGCGGGCTGTACGCCTTCTTCCGCGCCGAAGGCCACCCGCTGGCCGGCGACTCGCTGGCCCTGGCGCGGCACCTGGTGGCCGCCCACGGCCTGGGCCTGGCCCCCGGCGCCGCCTTCGGGCCCGAAGGCGAGGGCTGGCTGCGCTGGTGCTTCGCCTCGCGCGACCCGGCCCGGCTCGACGACGGCCTGGCGCGGCTCAGGGCAGCCCTCGTGCCATAATCGGCGTCTCTCCGGCCCCCGGCTGGGGAGAGCACGGCGCCGGTCGGTTTCACTGGCGTTCGCAAGTAGACGCACGGAAACCTCTCTCGGCGGCGCGCTGGCCTGGCGCGTTTCTGGGGCGGTTTCCAGCCAACACGGCATCCACACAGGAAATCGACATGCCCCTGACCACCACCGCCACCGCCGACATCGTCAAGGTCCACGCCCGTGGCGCCGCCGACACCGGCAGCCCCGAAGTGCAGGTTGCCCTGCTGACCGCGCGCATCAACGAACTCACGCCGCACTTCAAGCAGCACCTGAAGGACCACCATGGCCGCCGCGGCCTGCTGAAGATGGTCAACCAGCGCAAGCGCCTGCTGTCCTACCTGAAGGACAAGGACGCCGACCGCTACACCGCGCTGATCGCCAAGCTCGGCCTGCGCAAGTAAGACTCCCTGGGGGCTGCCGGCCGTTCGGCGGCCCCCGATCCCGTTCGTTCAACCCCGGGCCGCAAGAGCTGTGTCATTCCAACGGCACCACGCGCCGCACCCCCTGGTGCCCGCGCAGGGTCTCTCTGGAATGGCATTGCGCTGCCCACCCTGTCTGAAGGAAGACACCGCATGAGCCTGTTCAACAAAGTCACCAAGACGTTCCAGTGGGGCCAGCACACCGTCACGCTGGAAACCGGCGAGATCGCCCGCCAGAGCACCGGTGCCGTGCTCGTCAGCATGGACGACACCGTGGTGCTGGCCACCGTCGTCGCCAAGTCCGAGGCCAAGGCCGGCCAGGACTTCTTCCCGCTGACCGTCGACTACATCGAGAAGACCTACGCCGCCGGCAAGATCCCCGGCAGCTTCTTCAAGCGCGAGGGCCGCCCCAGCGAGCTGGAGACGCTGACCAGCCGCCTGATCGACCGCCCGATCCGCCCGCTGTTCCCGGACGGCTTCTTCAACGAGGTGCAGGTCGTCGTGCACGTGCTGAGCCTGAACCCCGAGGTGCAGGCCGACATCGCCGCGATGATCGGCACCAGCGCCGCGCTGGCGATCAGCGGCATCCCGTTCAACGGCCCGATCGGCGCCGCGCGCGTGGGCTACATCAACGGCGAGTACGTGCTGAACCCCGGCCAGACGCAGCTGGCCGACAGCAAGATGGACCTCGTCGTCGCCGGCACCGAGGCCGCCGTGCTGATGGTGGAGTCGGAAGCCGACCAGCTCAGCGAAGAGGTGATGCTCGGCGCCGTGGTCTTCGGCCACGACCAGGGCAGGATCGCCATCAACGCCATCAACGAGCTGGTGCGGGACGCCGGCAAGCCCGAGTGGCAGTGGCAGGCCCCGGCCAAGAACGAGCCCTTCATCGCCAAGGTCACCGAGCTCGCCGAAGGCCCGCTGCGCGCGGCCTACCAGATCCGCAGCAAGCAGGCCCGCACACAGGCCTGCCGCGAGGTGGCCGGCACCGTGTTCGCGGCGCTGAAGGCCGAGAACATCGAGTTCGACAAGGTCGAGGTCGAGGGCCTGCTGTTCAACATCGAAAGCGCCATCGTGCGCGGCCAGATCCTGGCCGGCGAGCCGCGCATCGACGGCCGCGACACCCGCACCGTGCGCCCGATCGAGATCCGCACCGGCGTGCTGCCCCGCACCCACGGCTCGGCGCTGTTCACGCGCGGCGAGACGCAGGCCCTGGTGGCCGCCACGCTGGGCACCGAGCGCGACGCGCAGCGCATCGACGCGCTGGCCGGCGACTTCGAAGACCGCTTCATGCTGCACTACAACATGCCCCCGTTCGCCACCGGCGAGACCGGGCGCGTGGGCTCGCCGAAGCGCCGCGAGATCGGCCACGGCCGCCTGGCCAAGCGCGCGCTGGTGGCGGTGCTGCCCAGCAGGGAAGAGTTCCCGTACACGCTGCGTGTGGTGTCCGAGATCACCGAGAGCAACGGCTCGTCGTCGATGGCCTCGGTGTGCGGCGGCTGCCTGAGCCTGATGGATGCCGGCGTGCCGCTGAAGGCGCACGTGGCCGGCATCGCCATGGGCCTGATCAAGGAAGGCAACCGCTTCGCGGTGCTGACCGACATCCTGGGTGACGAGGACCACCTCGGCGACATGGACTTCAAGGTGGCCGGCACGAACGGCGGCATCACGGCCCTGCAGATGGACATCAAGATCCAGGGCATCACCAAGGAGATCATGCAGGTGGCGCTGGCGCAGGCCAAGGAAGCGCGCCTGCACATCCTGGGCAGGATGGTCGAGGCCGTGGGCGGCGCCAAGGAAGAGGTGAGCAAGTTCGCCCCGCGCCTGTACACGATGAAGATCAACCCGGAGAAGATCCGCGACGTCATCGGCAAGGGTGGTGCCACCATCCGCGCGCTGACCGAGGAGACCGGCTGCACGATCGACATCGGCGAGGACGGCACGATCACGATCGCCAGCACAGAGGCCGAGAAGGCCGAGTACGCCAAGAAGCGCATCGCCGAGATCACCGCCGAGGCCGAGGTGGGCAAGGTCTACGAAGGCCCGGTCACCAAGATCCTGGACTTCGGCGCGCTCGTGAACATCCTGCCGGGCAAGGACGGCCTGCTGCACATCAGCCAGATCGCGCACCAGCGCGTAGAGAAGGTCGAGGACTTCCTGAAGGAAGGCCAGGTCGTGCAGGTCAAGGTGCTCGAGACCGACGAGAAGGGTCGCATCAAGCTCAGCATGAAGGCGCTGCTTGAGCGGCCCGAGGGCATGCCGGAAGAGGCGCCGCGCGAGCGCTTCAGCCGCGACCGCGACGACCGCCCGCGCCGCGACCGTGAAGACCGCCCGCGCCGCGAGCGCAGCGACCGCGACGACCGTCCGCGCCGCGACGCCGCGCCGGCGGAGGGTGCCGCGGAGGCCCCGTCCGCCGAGTCCTCGGCGGCCCAGGCGGCCGAGCCGCCGAAGCAGCCCGAGTAAGCCCTGGCGTGGCGGCGGCCGGCATGCCTGCGACGATGCGCGCCTTCGAGATCGCCCAGCCGGGCGGTCCGGAGGTGCTGCGCGCCTGCACGCGGCCGCAGCCCGTGCCCGGGCCTGGCGAACTGCTGATCGCCGTGCAGGCCAGCGGCGTGAACCGCCCGGACGTCCTGCAGCGCAAGGGCCTGTACCCCATGCCGCCCGGCGTGAGCGACCTGCCGGGCCTGGAGGTCGCCGGCACCGTGATCGCCGGTGACGCCGCCGAACTGGCGGCGGCCGGCCTGGCCCTGGGCGACGCGGTCTGCGCGCTGGTGGCCGGCGGGGGCTACGCCGAGGTCTGCGCCGCGCCCGTGGGGCAATGCCTGCCGGTCCCGCGCGGGCTGACGATGGTGGAGGCGGCGAGCCTGCCCGAGACCTTCTTCACCGTCTGGCAGAACGTGTTCCAGATCGCGCACCTGCAGCCCGGCGAGACGCTGCTGGTGCAGGGCGGCTCCAGCGGCATCGGCGTCACCGCCATCCAGCTGGCCAAGGCGCGGGGCGCGCGCGTCATCGTCACCGCCGGCAGCGACGAGAAGGTGGCGGCCTGCGTGGCGCTGGGCGCCGACCACGGCATCAACTACCGCACGCAGGACTTCGCCGAGGAGACCCGGCGCCTGACCGCCGGCCGTGGCGCCGACGTGGTGCTCGACATGGTGGCTGGCGACTACGTGCTGCGCGAGCTGCAGTGCCTGGCCGACGACGGCCGGCTGGCCATCATCGCGACGCAGGGCGGCAACGGCGGCGCCTTCGACGCCGGGCTCGTGCTGCGCAAGCGCCTGACGATCAGCGGCTCGACCCTGCGGCCGCGCAGCGTGGCCTACAAGACTGCCATCGCGCGCGAGCTGCGCGCGCACGCCTGGCCCTGGCTCGAGAGCGGCCGCGTGCGGCCGGTGATCCATCGCGTGTTCCAGGCCGCCGGGCCGTCGGCGGCGGCCGACGCGCACGCGCTGATGGAATCCGGCGCGCACGTCGGCAAGCTCGTGCTGAGCTGGGCCTGACCCCGTGTCGCACCCTGGAGCCTCCGCCATGACCCTCCGTCGCAAGCTCGTCGTCGGCAACTGGAAGATGCACGGCAGCCGCGCCGCCAACGCCGAGCTGCTGGCGCAGCTGCTGGCCGCGCGGCCCTTCGGCAGCGACGTGGCCGTCTGCACGCCCTTCGTCTACCTGGCCGACACCGCCATCGCGCTGGCCGCGAGCGACGTGCGCTGGGGCGCGCAGGACGTCTCGGCCCATGCGCAGGGCGCCTACACCGGCGAGGTGTCGGCGGCCATGCTGCAGGAGCTGGGCTGCCGCTACGTGCTGGTGGGCCACAGCGAGCGCCGCGCCTACCACGCCGAGAGCGACGCGCTGGTGGCCGCCAAGGCGCAGGCCGCGCTCGGCCGCGGCGTCACGCCCATCGTCTGCGTCGGCGAGACCCTGGCCGAGCGCGAGGCCGGACAGACGGCCGAGGTCGTCAAGCGCCAGCTGTCCGTCGTGATCCACCAGCTCGCGCACTGCGCCGCCGAGATGGTCGTGGCCTACGAACCCGTCTGGGCCATCGGCACCGGCCGCACCGCCACGCCGGCGCAGGCGCAGGAGGTGCACGCGCTGCTGCGCGCGCAGCTGCAGGCCGCCACGGGCCGTGGCGACGCCATGCGCATCCTGTACGGCGGCAGCGTCAAGGCCGACAACGCCGCCGAGCTCTTCGCGCAGCCCGACATCGACGGCGGCCTCATCGGCGGCGCCTCGCTGAAGGCCGCCGACTTCATCGCCATCGTGCGCGCCGGCGGCTGATGCCGCTGCCGCCTTCCGAGTTCCAACGCATCGACCCATCATGCAAATCTGGTTGACCCTCCTGCTGGCCCTGCAAGTGATCACGGCGATCGTGATGATCGGCCTCGTGCTGGTGCAGCACGGCAAGGGCGCCGACATGGGCGCCTCGTTCGGCAGCGGCGCCTCGGGCAGCCTGTTTGGCGCCAGCGGCAGCGCCAACTTCCTGTCGCGCTCCACGGCGGCTTGCGCCACGGTGTTCTTCCTGTGCACGCTGGCCATCACCTACCTGAGCTCCACCGGCAAGGTCACGCGCGCGCAGCCCGGTGCCAGCGTGCTCGATGCGCCGCTGCCGGCGGCCAGCGCGCCCGGTGCCATCCCGGGTGCGATCCCCGGGGCCATTCCGGCCGCGCCGGGGCAGATTCCGGCGCAGCCGGCCGCGCCCGCGGCCTCGCGCTGAAACCTGCCTGCAACAGGGGCCCAGAGAGGGGGAAACCCCCTCGTTTGTGGCTAGAATGCGAGGCTGTCCGGTGAGCCAAGACCTCATGCGAGCCGGGCGGAGATGACGCTAGACGGACCCCCCGAAGGGCACCGTGCCGACGTGGTGAAATTGGTAGACACGCTATCTTGAGGGGGTAGTGGCGAAAGCTGTGCGAGTTCGAGTCTCGCCGTCGGCACCAAGTCCTCCGTGCGGTCCGTTCCGGCACCCGATGTATCCATGAACAGCGCGCCCCGCGCCTTGAGCCTCTCGCAGTCTCCAAGAGGATCCTCCAAGGTCACACCGAAGGCGCGCTTTTTCATGCCCGTGTTTCAGCTGACGTTGGACTGACACCGAGATGGACCTGCAAGCCTACCTGCCCGTCATCCTGTTCATCCTGGTGGGCGTGGCAGTCGGCGTGGCGCCGCAGGTGCTGGGCTTCATCTTCGGGCCCAACCGCCCCGACGCGGCCAAGAACAGCCCCTACGAGTGCGGCTTCGAGGCCTTCGAGGACGCGCGCATGAAGTTCGACGTGCGCTACTACCTCGTGGCGATCCTCTTCATCCTGTTCGATCTCGAGATCGCGTTCCTCTTCCCCTGGGCCGTGGCGCTGCATGACATCGGCGCGTCAGGCTTCTGGGCCATGATGGTCTTCCTGGCCATTCTCGTGGTCGGCTTCGTCTACGAGTGGAAGAAGGGCGCACTGGATTGGGAATGATGCGCGGGCAGTTCGAGCAGGGGCAGTCGGAGCAGTGGCATGGGCATTGAAGGCGTTCTGAAGGAAGGCTTCGTCACCACCTCGGTCGACACGCTGGTGAACTGGTCCAAGACCGGCTCGCTATGGCCGATGACCTTCGGGCTGGCCTGCTGCGCGGTGGAGATGATGCACGCGGGTGCCGCGCGCTACGACATCGACCGGTTCGGCATGCTGTTCCGCCCCAGCCCTCGCCAGAGCGACCTGATGATCGTTGCCGGCACGCTGTGCAACAAGATGGCGCCGGCGCTGCGCAAGGTCTACGACCAGATGGCCGAGCCGCGCTGGGTGCTGAGCATGGGCTCGTGCGCCAACGGCGGCGGCTACTACCACTACAGCTACAGCGTCGTGCGCGGCTGCGACCGCATCGTGCCGGTGGACGTCTACGTGCCGGGCTGTCCGCCCACGGCCGAGGCGCTGCTCTACGGCATCCTGCAGCTGCAGGCCAAGATCCGCCGCGAGAACACCATCGCGCGCTGACCCGTTGCCCGCGGAACACCCCATGACCCTGAAGCTCGACACCCTGCAGGCGGCGCTCAACAGCGTGCTGGGCGACGCCGTCACCGCGCTGAAGCGCGACCGCGGCGAGATCACCATCACCGTGCCGGCGGGCCGCTGGATCGAGGTCGCGCGCATGCTGCGCGACGATCCCCAGCTGCGCTTCGAGCAGCTGATCGACCTGGCCGGCGTGGACTGGTCGGAGTACCGCAACGAGGGCACCGAGGGCGCGCGCTTCTCGGTCGTCGCGCACCTGCTGTCGGTGAGCCTGAACTGGCGCGTGCGCGTGCGCGTGGACTGCCCCGACGACGACCTGCCGGCCGTGCCCTCGGTCAACGAGGTCTGGAACTCGGCCAACTGGTTCGAGCGCGAGGCCTTCGACCTCTTCGGCATCCTTTTCGAGGGTCACCTGGACCTGCGCCGCATCCTCACCGACTACGGCTTCATCGGGCACCCGATGCGCAAGGACTTCCCGGTCAGCGGCCACGTCGAGATGCGCTACGACGCCGAGACGCGGCGCGTGATCTACCAGCCGGTCACGATCGAGCCGCGCGAGAACGTGCCGCGCGTCGTTCGCGAAGACAACTACGGCGGTCTGCACTGAAGCCATGGCCGAGATCAAGAACTACACCCTGAACTTCGGGCCCCAGCACCCCGCGGCGCACGGCGTGCTGCGGCTGGTGCTCGAGCTCGACGGCGAGGTCATCCAGCGCGCCGACCCGCACATCGGGCTGCTGCACCGCGCCACCGAGAAGCTGGCCGAGCAGAAGACCTACATCCAGAGCCTGCCCTACATGGACCGCCTCGACTACGTGTCGATGATGGCCAACGAGCACGCGTACTGCCTGGCGATCGAGAAGCTGCTGGGCATCGAGGTGCCCGAGCGCGCGCAGTACATCCGCGTGATGTACGCCGAGCTGACCAGGCTGCTGAACCACCTGCTGTGGCTGGGCTGCCATGGCCTCGACTGCGGGGCGATGAACATCCTCATCTACTGCTTCCGCGAGCGCGAGGACATCTTCGACATGTACGAGGCGGTGTCGGGCGCGCGCATGCACGCGGCCTACTTCCGCCCGGGCGGCGTCTACCGCGACCTGCCCGAGCGCATGCCGCAGTACCAGGTCAGCCGCATCAAGAACGAGAAGGCCATCAAGGCGCTGAACGCCAACCGCCAGGGCAGCCTGCTGGACTTCATCGAGGACTTCGTCGAACGCTTCCCGAAGAACGTCGACGACTACGAGACCCTGCTCACCGACAACCGCATCTGGAAGCAGCGCACCGTGGGCGTGGGCGTCGTCAGCCCCGAGCGCGCGCTGAACCTGGGCTTCACCGGTGCCATGCTGCGCGGCAGCGGCATCGCCTGGGACCTGCGCAAGCAGCAGCCCTACGACGTCTACGACCGCATGGACTTCGACGTGCCGGTGGGCGTCAACGGCGACACCTACGACCGCTACCTCGTGCGCATCGAGGAGATGCGCCAGAGCAACCGCATCGTCAAGCAGTGCGTGGACTGGCTGCGCGCCAACCCCGGCCCCGTGATCACCGACAACCACAAGGTGGCACCGCCCTCGCGCGTGGACATGAAGTCCAACATGGAGGAACTGATCCACCACTTCAAGCTGTTCACCGAGGGCATGCACGTGCCCGAGGGCGAGGCCTACGCGGCGGTGGAGCACCCCAAGGGCGAGTTCGGCATCTACATCGTCAGCGACGGGGCCAACAAGCCCTACCGCCTGAAGATCCGCCCGCCGGGCTTCGTGCACCTGGCCGCGCTCGACGAGATGGCGCGCGGCCACATGATCGCCGACGCGGTGGCGATCATCGGGACGATGGACATCGTGTTCGGCGAGATCGATCGATGATGCAGTTGAGTGATGCGACGAAGGCGCGCCCGTTGACGCTGTCGGCGGCAACCCTGGAACGGTTCGACCGCGAGGTCGCCAAGTACCCGCCCGAGCAGAAGGTCTCGGCCGTGATGGCTTGCCTGGCCATCGTGCAGCAGGAGCAGGGCTGGGTCAGCACCGAGGCCGAGGACGCCGTGGCCGCGTACCTGGGCATGCCGCCGATCGCGGTGCACGAGGTGACGACCTTCTACAACATGTACAACCAGCAGCCGGTGGGGCGCTTCAAGCTCAACGTCTGCACCAACCTGCCCTGCGCGCTTCGCGACGGCGAGCAGGCGCTGCAGCACGTGTGCCGGCGGCTGGGCGTCGAGCCCTACGGGACCACCGCCGACGGCGTGTTCACCGTGCAGCCCAGCGAGTGCCTGGGCGCCTGCGCCGACGCGCCGGTGATGCTGGTCAACGACCGCCAGATGCTCAGCTTCATGACGAACGAGCGGCTGGACGAATTGCTCGAGTTCCTGATGGCACAACCGATCCCCACGGGGGGTCGGCCGCGGGCCACCGCGGACGAGGGGCAGACATGACACTTGACCTGTCGAGGTTCCAGGCCAAGGGCATCGAGACCTGCTTCCACGGCCGCCACGTCGGCGCGCAGATCTACGCGGGTCTCGACGGTCGCAACTGGCGCTACGCCGACTACGTGGCGCGCGGCGGCTACACCGCGCTCAGGAAGATCCTGGGCCTGGACGGCGGCCCGGGCATGACGCCCGAGCAGGTCATCGCCGAGGTCAAGGCCAGCGCGTTGCGCGGCCGGGGTGGCGCGGGCTTCCCCACCGGCCTGAAGTGGAGCTTCATGCCGCGCAACTTCCCGGGGGCCAAGTACCTGGTGTGCAACTCCGACGAGGGCGAGCCCGGCACCTGCAAGGACCGCGACATCCTCGCCTACAACCCGCACATCGTCATCGAGGGCATGGCCATCGCCGCCTACGCGATGGGCATCCGCACGGGCTACAACTACATCCACGGCGAGATCTTCGAGATCTACGAGCGCTTCGAGCAGGCGCTCGACGAGGCCCGCGCCGCCGGCATGCTGGGCGAGCGCATCGGAGGGTCGGAGTTCAGCTTCCAGCTGCACGCCTTCCACG
The DNA here is from genome assembly GCA_903828235.1 of uncultured beta proteobacterium. Taxonomy (GTDB): domain Bacteria; phylum Pseudomonadota; class Gammaproteobacteria; order Burkholderiales; family Burkholderiaceae_C; genus Rubrivivax. The sequence goes on from CAIKLM010000148.1 coordinate 61,184, forward strand.
GCTTCGGCGCCTACATCTGCGGCGAGGAGACCGCGCTGCTCGAGAGCCTCGAGGGCAAGAAGGGCCAGCCGCGCTTCAAGCCGCCGTTCCCGGCCAGCTTCGGCCTGTACGGCAAGCCCACGACCATCAACAACACCGAGACCTTCGCCGCGGTGCCGTGGATCATCAACCACGGCGGCCAGGCCTACCTGGAGTGCGGCAAGCCCAACAACGGCGGCACCAAGATCTTCAGCGTGGTGGGCGACGTCAACCAGCCCGGCAACTTCGAGATCCCGCTGGGCACGCCGTTCGCCAAGCTGCTGGAGCTGGCCGGCGGGGTCAAGGGCGGCGCGCTGAAGGCCGTCATCCCCGGCGGCTCGTCGGCGCCGGTGCTGCCGGCCAAGGTGATGATGGACCTGACGATGGACTACGACGCCATCGCCAAGGCCGGCTCGATGCTGGGCTCGGGCGCGGTCATCGTGATGAACGACACCCGCTGCATGGTCAAGAGCCTGCTGCGCCTGTCCTACTTCTACCAGCACGAGAGCTGCGGCCAGTGCACGCCCTGCCGCGAGGGCACGGGCTGGCTGTGGCGCGTGATCCACCGCATCGAGCACGGCCAGGGCCGCCCCGACGACCTGGCGCTGCTCGACAGCGTCGCCGCCAACATCAAGGGCCGCACGATCTGCGCCCTGGGCGACGCCGCCGCGATGCCGGTGGAAGGCATGCTCAAGCACTTCCGCGACGAGTTCGCACACCACGTCGAGCACAAGACCTGCGCTGTGCCGCAGTACGTCTAGCACCATGGCCGAGCTCCACATCGACGGCAAGACCGTCACGGTTCCCGACGGCAGCGTGGTCATGCACGCGGCCGACGCCGCCGGCATCTACGTGCCGCATTTCTGCTATCACAAGAAGCTGTCCATCGCGGCCAACTGCCGAATGTGCCTGGTCGACATCGAGAAGATGCCCAAGCCCATGCCGGCCTGCGCCACGCCGGTGACCAACGGCATGGTGGTGCGCACGAAGTCCGACAAGGCGGTCAAGGCGCAGCAGTCGGTGATGGAGTTCCTGCTCATCAACCACCCGCTGGACTGCCCCATCTGCGACCAGGGCGGCGAGTGCCAGCTGCAGGACCTGGCCGTGGGCTACGGCGGCAGCGCCAGCCGCTACGCCGAAGAGAAGCGCGTCGTGCCCCACAAGGACGTCGGCCCGCTGATCAGCATGGAGGAGATGTCCCGCTGCATCCACTGCACGCGCTGCGTGCGCTTCGGCCAGGAGGTGGCCGGGGTGATGGAGCTGGGCATGATCCACCGCGGCGAGCACAGCGAGATCACCACCGTCGAGGACCGCACCGTCGACAGCGAGCTGTCGGGCAACATGATCGACGTCTGCCCGGTCGGGGCGCTCACGAGCAAGCCCTTCCGCTACAGCGCGCGCACCTGGGAGCTCAGCCGCCGCAAGAGCGTGAGCCCGCACGACAGCACCGGCGCCAACCTCATCGTCCAGGTCAAGGCCGGCGCCGTGATGCGCGTGGTGCCGCTGCAGAACGAGGACGTCAACGAGTGCTGGATCGCTGACCGCGACCGCTTCAGCTACGAGGCGCTGAATGCGCCGTCGCGCCTGCGTCAGCCCATGATCAAGCAGGGCGGGCAGTGGCAAGCCGTGGACTGGACCACCGCGCTGCAATACGTGGCCGATGGCCTGAAGCGCGTGAAGGCCGAGTTCGGCACCTCGCAGGTCGGCGCGCTGGCCCACCCGGGCAGCACCGTCGAGGAGCTGCGCCTGCTGGCGAAGCTGGTGCGTGGCTTCGGCAGCGAGAGCGTGGACCACCGCCTGCGCCACGCCGACTTCTCCAACGCCGCGGCGCCGGGCCGGGCGCGCTGGCTGGGCCGCCCGATCGCGAGCCTGGCCACGCTGGACCGCGCCTTCGTCGTTGGCAGCTTCCTGCGCAAGGACCACCCGCTGCTGGCGCAGCGCCTGCGCCAGGCCGCACGCCGCGGCGCGCGCATCGCCAGCCTGAACGCGGTGCACGACGATTGGGCGATGCCGCTGGCGGCCACGCTGACCGCCGCGCCCTCGCAGTGGCTGCAGCAGCTGGCCGACGTCGCCGCCGCCGTGGCGCGGCTGGCCGGCGTGCCGGCGCCGCTGCCGGCCGACCCCGGCCCGCACGCGCAGGCCGTGGCCGAGCTGCTGGCCGGCGGCTCGCAGAAGGCGCTGCTGCTGGGGCAGGCCGCGGCCCAGCACCTGCAGGCCGCGCAGCTGCTGGCCGTGGCGCACTGGATCGCCGCGCAGACCGGCGCCACCGTGGGCTACCTGGGCGACGGCGGCAATGCCGTGGGCGCGCAGCTCGTGGGTGCGCAGCCCGGCCCGGGCGGCCTGAACGCGGCGCAGATGCTGACGCAGCCCATGAAGGCGCTGCTGCTGCTGCACACCGAGCCGCAACTCGACGGCGCCGATGCCGCGGCCACCGCGGCCGCGCTGGCGCAGTCGGGCCTGGTGGTGGCGATGACGGCCTTCTTCGATGGCCCCGACAGCCCGCTGGGCCAGGCCGCCGACGTGTTGCTGCCGACGGCGCCCTTCACCGAGACCGGCGGCAGCTTCGTCAACGCCGAGGGCCGGCTGCAGGCCTTCCACGGCGTCGTCAAGCCCCTGGCCGAGACGCGCCCGGGCTGGAAGATCCTGCGTGTTCTGGGCAACCTGCTGGGCCTGCCGGGCTTCGAGCACGACAGCGTCGAGGCCGTCCGTGCCGAGGCGCTGGGCGACGTGGCCACGCTGGCGGCGCGGCTGGACAACGGCACGGCCACCCAGCCCGAGCCGGCCGCGGTGGCCGCGGCGCCCGGCGGGCTGGAGCGCATCGCCGATGTGCCGATCTACGCCACCGACATGATCGTGCGGCGCGCGACCTCGCTGCAGCTCACCGCCGACGCGCGCGAGCCGGTGGCCGGCATCCCGCCCGCGCTGTGGGCTCAGCTGGGCCTGGCCGACGGCGACCGCGTGCGCGTCTCGCAGGGGCAGGGCCATGCCGTGCTCGCCGCCCGCCGTGACGACACGCTCGCCTCCACGGCGGTGCGCGTGTCAGCCGGCCACCCGGCCACGGCCGCGCTCGGTGCGATGTTCGGCCCCCTCAGCGTCGAGAAAGCCTGATGTTCGAGCCCCTGCACACCGCCGCCAACGCGGCCCTGGGCCCCACGCTGTGGCTCGTGATCTGGACGCTGATCAAGATCGTGGCCGTGGTGCTGCCGCTGATGGGCTGCGTCGCTTACCTCACGCTGTGGGAGCGCAAGGCCATTGGCTGGAGCCAGATCCGCCCCGGCCCCAACCGCGTCGGGCCCTACGGCTTGCTCACGCCCATCGCCGATGCGGTCAAGCTGATCTTCAAGGAGATCGTGCGCCCGACGGCGGCCAACAAGCCGCTGTTCTTCCTCGGCCCCATCATGACGATCATGCCGGCGCTGGCGGCCTGGGCGGTGATCCCGTTCGGGCCCGAGCTGGCGCTGGCCGACATCAACGCCGGGCTGCTGTTCCTGATGGCGATCACGAGCCTGGAGGTCTACGGCGTCATCATCGCCGGCTGGGCCAGCAACTCGAAGTACGCCTTCCTGGGCGCGCTGCGCGCCAGCGCGCAGATGGTGAGCTACGAGATCGCGATGGGCTTCTGCCTGGTCGTGGTGCTGATGGTCTCGGCGAGCATGAACCTGTCGGACATCGTCGCGCAGCAGCAGCGCGGCTACTTCGCCGACATGGGCCTCACGTTCCTCAGCTGGAACTGGCTGCCGCTGCTGCCCATCTTCGTGATCTTCTTCATCGCCGGCCTGGCGGAGACCAACCGCCACCCCTTCGACGTGGTCGAGGGCGAGAGCGAGATCGTGGCCGGCCACATGATCGAGTACTCGGGGATGTCGTTCGCGATGTTCTTCCTGGCCGAGTACGCGAACATGATCCTCGTCAGCACGATGACGGTGCTGCTGTTCCTGGGCGGCTGGTCGTCGCCGGTCGGCTTCCTGCCCGACGGCTGGTTCTGGCTGGCGGCCAAGATCTTCGTCGTGGTGACGATGTTCCTCTGGGTGCGCGCCACGTTCCCGCGCTTCCGCTACGACCAGATCATGCGCCTGGGCTGGAAGGTGTTCATCCCGATCACGCTGATCTGGCTGGTCGTCGTCGGCCTGTGGATGCAGACCCCGTTCAACGTGTTCAAGCCCCTGTGATGGAGACGCCGCGATGAGCACCTTCACCGCCGTCAAGGACGTGCTGTCCAGCCTGATGCTGGCCGAGCTGTTCAAGGGCCTGAAGATCACCGGCAAGCACTTCCTGTCGCCGACGATCACGGTCCAGTTCCCGGAAGAGAAGACGCCGCAGAGCCCGCGCTTCCGCGGCCTGCACGCGCTGCGCCGCTACGACAACGGCGAGGAGCGCTGCATCGCCTGCAAGCTCTGCGAAGCCGTGTGCCCGGCGATGGCCATCACCATCGAGAGCGAGGTCCGCGCCGACGGCACGCGCCGCACCAAGCGCTACGACATCGACCTCACGAAGTGCATCTTCTGCGGCTTCTGCGAGGAGAGCTGCCCGGTGGACAGCATCGTCGAGACGCACCACTTCGAGTACCACGGCGAGAAGCGCGGCGACCTGTACTTCACCAAGGACATGCTGCTCGCGGTGGGCGACCGCTACGAGAAAGAGATCGCCGCGGCGCGCGCGGCCGACGCCAGGTATCGCTGAACCCGGCAGCGGCGGCGCCACCGGTTGCCGCAGCCCGCAACAAGATGAACTCGATCACAGCCCTCTTCTACGTCTTCTCGGCGGTCCTGCTGTTCGCGGGATTCCGGGTCATCACCGCGCGCAGCACGGTGCACGCGGCGCTGTACCTGGTGCTCGCGTTCTTCAGCGCCAGCTGCCTGTGGATGCTGCTGCGCGCCGAGTTCCTAGCCATCGCGCTGGTGCTGGTGTACGTGGGCGCGGTGATGGTGCTGTTCCTGTTCGTCGTGATGATGCTGGACATCAATTCCGACGCCTTCCGCGAGGGCTTCTACAAGCACCTGCCGGTGGCGGGCTTCGTGGGTGCGCTGATCGCGCTGCAGATGGCGCTGGTGCTGATGCGCGGCTTCCAGGGCGGGGCGCCCGCGGCCACCGCGCGCGAGCTCGAGGTGGGCAACACCAAGCTGCTGGGCATCGAGATCTACACCGACTACCTCTACCCGCTGCAACTGGCCGCCGTGCTGCTGCTGGTGGCCATCATCGCCGCGATCGCGCTGACGCTGCGCGAGCGCAAGGACAGCAAGCACATGGATCCGTCCGAGCAGGTGCGCGCGAAGAAGGCCGACCGGGTGCGCCTGGTGAAGATCGCCCCGACGGTCGAGCAGCCCTCGCCGCCCCGGCAGGAAGGGGGCGCGTGATGGGCTCGCTCACGCTTGGCCACTTCCTCAGCCTCGGCGGCATCCTGTTCGCGCTGTCGGTGGTCGGCATCTTCCTGAACCGCCGCAACCTGATCGTGCTGCTGATGGCCATCGAGCTGATGCTGCTGGCCGTCAACCTGAACTTCATCGCGTTCTCGCACTTCCTGCCCCTGGAGGCCGACCGCATGGCCGGGCAGGTGATGGTGTTCTTCATCCTCACGGTGGCCGCGGCCGAGTCGGCCATCGGGCTGGCGATCCTGGTCGTGCTGTTCCGGAACCGCGCGTCGATCAACGTCGAAGAGCTGGATGAACTGAAGGGTTGACGACGATGGCTTCGACGCTCTCGCAAGGACTGCTGCTCACGGTGCCGCTGGCACCGCTGGCCGGCGCGCTGATCGCCGGCCTGGCCGGCCGCTGGGTGGGGCGCCGAGGCGCCCACTTCTTCACCATCCTCGGCGTGTTCATCGCGTTCGTGTGCTCGGTCATGGTGCTGGCGCAGGTGGCGGGCGGCGCCCGCTTCAACGCCACCCTTTACGAGTGGATGGTTCTGGGCAAGCTGGTCATGGAGGTCGGCTTCCTGGTCGACGGGCTGACGGCCATGATGATGGTCGTGGTGACCTTCGTGAGCCTGATGGTGCACGTCTACACCATCGGCTACATGGACGGCGACCCGGGCTACCAGCGCTTCTTCAGCTACATCAGCCTGTTCACCTTCAGCATGTTGATGCTCGTGATGAGCAACAACTTCCTGCAGCTGTTCTTCGGCTGGGAGGCGGTGGGCCTGGTGAGCTACCTTCTGATCGGCTTCTGGTTCAAGAAGCCCACGGCGGTGTTCGCCAACATGAAGGCCTTCCTCGTCAACCGCGTGGGCGACTTCGGCTTCATCCTGGGCATCGGCCTCATCGCGGCCTACGCCGGCACGCTGAACTACGGCGAGGCCTTCGCCAAGGCGGGCGAGCTGCAGAAGCTGCAGTTCCCGGGCACCGATTGGCAACTGCTGACCGTGGCCTGCATCTGCCTGTTCGTCGGCGCCATGGGCAAGAGCGCGCAGTTCCCGCTGCACGTGTGGCTGCCCGACTCGATGGAAGGCCCCACGCCGATCTCCGCGCTGATCCACGCCGCCACCATGGTGACGGCCGGCATCTTCATGGTCGCGCGCATGAGCCCGCTGTTCGAGCTGTCGGACACGGCGCTGAACCTGGTGCTCGTCATCGGCGCCATCACGGCCCTGTTCATGGGCTTCCTGGGCATCATCCAGAACGACATCAAGCGCGTCGTCGCGTACTCGACGCTGAGCCAGCTGGGCTACATGACGGTGGCCCTGGGCCTGAGCGCCTACAGCGTGGCGGTGTTCCACCTGATGACGCACGCCTTCTTCAAGGCGCTGCTGTTCCTGGCCGCGGGCAGCGTGATCATCGGCATGCACCACGACCAGGACATCCGCAACATGGGCGGCCTGCGCAAGCACATGCCCATCACCTGGATCACCTCGCTGCTGGGCAGCCTGGCGCTGATCGGCACGCCGCTCTTCGCCGGCTTCTACAGCAAGGACAGCATCCTGATCGCGTCGCACCACAGCACGCTGCCGGGCGCCACCTTCGCGATGTGGGCCATCTACATCGGCGTGTTCGTCACGGCCTTCTATTCGTTCCGCATGTACTTCCTCGTGTTCCACGGGCAGGAGCGCTTCCATCACAAGCCGTTCCCGCCCGAGGACGACCACGCCCACGGCCACGGCGACGATCACCACGACGCCACGCCGCACGAGTCGCCCTGGGTGGTGACGGCGCCGCTGATCCTGCTGGCCGTGCCCTCGGTGGTGATCGGCTACCTGACGATCCAGCCGCTGCTGTTCGGCGAGTTCCTCAAAGACGCGATCACGGTGAACGCGCAGGCCCACCCGGCGATGGCCGAACTGGCCAAGATGTTCCACGGTCCGGTGGCGATGGCGCTGCACGGCGTGGTGACGCTGCCGTTCTGGCTGGCGCTGGCCGGTGTCGTGACGGCCTGGGTGTTCTACCTGAAGGCGCCGCAGATCCCGGCGGCCATCGACCGCGCGCTCGGCCCCGTGCGCACCGTGCTCGAGAACAAGTACTACATGGACTGGTTCAACGAGCACGTGCTGGCCGCCGGCGCGCGGCTGCTGGGCACGGGCCTGTGGAAGGGCGGCGACCAGGCCGTCATCGACGGCGCCATCAACGGCTCGGCACGGGGCATCGGCGGGCTGGCCGCGCTGCTGCGGCAGGCGCAGACGGGTCGCCTGTACACCTATGCGCTGGTGATGCTGCTGGGCATCTTCGCGCTGCTGACCTGGCAGTTGTGGCCCTTCTTCAGCGGCTATCTGCGCTGAGCCGCCACGCCACGACAAGAATCACAGGACGTCGAGATGGGTTTGCTGAGTATGGCGATCTGGCTGCCGGTGGCCTTCGGGGCACTGCTGCTGGCCGTCGGCCGCGACGAGAACGCGCGGGTGGTGCGGGCGCTGGCGCTGGTGGGCGCGGTGGCCTCGTTCGTGGTGACGCTGCCGCTGATCGCGGGCTTCGACAACGCCAGCGCCGGCATGCAGTTCGTCGAGAAGATGCCCTGGATCGAGCGCTTCAACGTGCACTACCACCTGGGCGTCGACGGCCTGAGCCTGTGGTTCGTGCCGCTGACGGCCTTCATCACCATCATCGTCGTCATCGCCGGCTGGGAGGTGATCCAGGAGCGCGTGGCCCAGTACATGGGCGCCTTCCTCATCCTCAGCGGCCTGATGATCGGCGTGTTCTCGGCACTCGATGGCCTGCTGTTCTACGTGTTCTTCGAGGCCACGCTGATCCCGATGTACATCATCATCGGCGTCTGGGGCGGGCCCAACCGCGTCTACGCGGCGTTCAAGTTCTTCCTGTACACGCTGCTCGGCTCGCTGCTGATGCTGATCGCGCTGGTGTACCTGTACTTCAAGAGCGGCGGCAGCTTCGACATCCTGGCCTGGCACAAGCTGCCGCTGCCGCTGGACGCGCAGACGCTGCTGTTCTTCGCGTTCTTCGCGGCCTTCGCGGTGAAGGTGCCGATGTGGCCCGTGCACACCTGGCTGCCCGATGCCCACGTCGAGGCGCCCACCGGCGGCTCGGTGGTGCTGGCGGCCATCATGCTCAAGCTCGGCGCCTACGGCTTCCTGCGCTTCAGCCTGCCGATCGCGCCCGACGCCGCGCGCGAGTTCGACTGGTTCGTCATCACGCTCAGCCTGGTGGCGGTGCTGTACATCGGCCTCGTGGCGCTGGTGCAGCAGGACATGAAGAAGCTCGTGGCCTACAGCTCCATCGCGCACATGGGCTTCGTCACCCTGGGCTTCTTCATGTTCAACGAGCTCGGCGTGGCCGGCGGCATCGTGCAGATGATCAGCCACGGCTTCGTCTCGGGCGCGATGTTCCTGTGCATCGGCGTGCTCTACGACCGCGTGCACAGCCGCGACATCGCCAGCTACGGCGGCGTGGCCAACACCATGCCGGTGTTCACCGCCTTCGCGGTGCTGTTCGCGATGGCCAACTGCGGCCTGCCGGGCACGGCCGGCTTCGTCGGCGAGTGGATGGTGATCCTGGGCGCGGTGCAATACAACTTCTGGATCGGCCTGCTGGCGGCCACCACACTGGTGTTCGGCGCCGCCTACACGCTGTGGATGGTCAAGCGCGTGTACTTCGGCGACGTCGCCAACGACGACGTCAAGGCGCTCACCGACATCAACGGCCGCGAGTTCCTGATGCTGGCGATCCTGGCCGTCGCCGTGCTGTGGATGGGCCTGTACCCCAAGCCCGTGACCGACGCGATGAACCCCGCGGTCACTGAGCTGCTGCGCCACGTGGCGGCGTCCAAGATCCCGGGCTGAGGAAACGATGAACGCGATGAACTGGACCATCGTCCTGCCCGAGATCGTGCTGCTGGCGGCCGCCTGCGGCGTGCTGCTGGTCGATCTCTTCTCCCGGCACCCCACCCGCGGCACCACGTTCTGGCTGACGCAGGCCTCGATCGCCGCCTTCGCCGTGCTGCACCTGCTGGCCCTGCAGGAGGGTCGCACCGAGTACGGCATGGGGCAGATGGTGGTGGTCGATCCCATGGGCCACCTGCTGGCCTTCTTCGCCGCCATCGCGGTGATGATCACGCTGGCCTACGCCCGGCCCACGCTGGCCGCGCGCGACATGCTCAAGGGCGAGTTCTTCACGCTGACGCTGTTCGCGCTGCTGGGCATCGCGGTCATGTGCTCGGCGAACAACTTCCTCGTCGTGTACCTGGGCCTGGAGCTGATGAGCCTGAGCCTGTATGCGCTGGTGGCGCTGCGGCGCGACCACGCCATCAGCACCGAGGCGGCGATGAAGTACTTCGTGCTCGGCGCGCTGGCCAGCGGCTTCCTGCTCTACGGCCTGAGCATGATGTACGGCGCCACCGGCTCGCTGGAGATCCCGAAGGTGTTCGAGCGCATCGCCGCCGGCGGCATCAACAAGGAGGTGCTGGTGTTCGGCACCGTCTTCGTGGTGGCGGGGCTGGCCTTCAAGCTGGGCGCCGCGCCGTTCCACATGTGGGTGCCCGACGTCTACCAGGGCGCCCCGACGGCGGTGACGCTGCTGATCGGCGGCGCGCCCAAGTTCGCGGCCTTCGCCATCACCATCCGCCTGCTGGTGGAAGGCATGCTGGGCCTGGCGGTCGACTGGCAGCAGATGTTCATCGTGCTGGCCGTGGCCAGCCTGGCGGTGGGCAACGTGGTGGCCATCGCGCAGACCAACCTCAAGCGCATGCTGGCCTACAGCACGATCGCGCAGATGGGTTTCATCGTGCTGGGCCTGTCGGCCGGCGTCGTCAACAACAACACCCTGTCGGCCGCCAACGCCTACAGCTCGGCCATGTTCTACCTGGTGAGCTACGTGCTCACCACGCTGGGCACCTTCGGCCTGATCATGCTGCTGTCGCGCCAGGGCTTCGAGAGCGAGCAGGTGGCCGACCTCTCCGGGCTGGCCAAGCGCTCGCCCTGGATGGCCGGCGTCATGACGGTGTTCATGTTCTCGCTGGCCGGCGTGCCGCCGATGATCGGCTTCTTCGCCAAGCTCAGCGTCATCCAGGCGCTGGTCACCACCAACGTGCCGCTGTACATCGTGCTGGCGGTGGTGGCGGTGCTGTTCTCGCTGATCGGCGCCTTCTACTACCTGCGCGTCGTCAAGGTGATGTGGTTCGACGAGCCCTCCGGCGCCGCGGTGCCGCAGCACGGCCAGGGGGTGACGGCGCTGCTGGCGCTCAACGGCGCGGCGGTGCTGTTGTTCGGCCTGTTCTCGGGCGGGCTGATGGCGCTGTGCCGCGACGCCATCCAGCGCACGCTGAGCTGAACCGCCGTCCGTGAACCACGCCGCCGAAGTCTGGACCGTCATCCTCGCCGCGCTGGTGCTGGCCAACCTGCCGTTCGTCAACGAGCGGCTGTTCATCGTCGGCCCGCGCCGCGACAACAAGGCCCTGGCCTGGCGGCTGCTGGAACTGCTGATCCTGTTTGGCGTCGTGCTGGGCGTAGGGTGGCTGCTCGAGGACCGCATCGGCCGCCGCCACGCGCAGGGCTGGCAGTTCTACGTGACCATGGGCGCGCTGTTCCTGACCTTCGCGTTCCCCGGCTTCGTGTGGCGCTACCTGCGCCGCGGGGCGCGCGGCACGGCGGCCGACGCCTGAGCGAGCGATGACCGCGCCCGCCGACGCGCACCTGCGCGAGACCGGGCTCGGTGGCCAGACGCTGCTGTCGGGCGGCTTCCTGGAGGTGCGGCGCGACATCGTGCGCCTGCCCGACGGTGCCACGGCCTCGCGCGAGTACATCCGCCACCCGGGCGCCGTGGCGGTGATCCCCATCCTCGACCTGGCGGCCGATCCCACGCTGGTGCTGGTGCGCCAGCACCGCTACCCGATCGACCGGGTGCTGCTGGAGTGGCCCGCGGGCAAGCGCGACGCCGGCGAGCCCACCATCGCCTGCGCGCAGCGCGAGCTGCTCGAGGAGACCGGCTACACCGCCACCGAGTGGGCCTGGGCCGGCTGGATCCACAACGCCGCGGCCTACAGCAGCGAGGGCATCGCGCTGTGGTTCGCGCGCGGGCTGCTGCCGGGGCCCGCGCGGCCCGACGCGGGCGAGTTCGTCGAGGCGGTGACCCTGCCGCTGTCGGCCCTGGCGGCGCTCGACGCCCGTGGCGAGCTGACCGACGTGAAGACGCTCATCGGCTTGCACTGGCTGCAGGCGGCGCTGTCCGGCCATCGTTCATGGTCCTGGACCAGCGCAGGAAACGCCCGCGACGTAGCATGAAGGCACGATGAAGGTCTTCGACCTACGCTGCCGCCACGACCACGCCTTCGAGGGCTGGTTCGCCTCCGACGACGACTTCCAGGCGCAGCTGGCGCGCGGCCTCGTCCGCTGCCCGCTGTGCGACGACGCCGAGGTGCGCCGGCTGCCGTCGGCGCCGCGGCTGAACCTTTCGGGTGCCCAGCAGCCGGTGCCGGCCCAGGCCCAGGCCCCGGCGGCGACGGAGGCGTCGTCGGCGCAGGCCGTCACGCGCCCTGGCGACCTGCAGGCGGCGTGGCTGCAGGCCGTGCGCGAGCTGGTCGAGAAGACCGATGACGTCGGCGAGCGCTTCGCCGAAGAGGCCCGCCGCATCCACTACGGCGAGACGCCGCAGCGCGGCATCCGCGGCCAGGCCTCGCCCGAGGAGCGCCATGCCCTGCGCGAGGAGGGCATCGAGACGGTGGCCATCCCGATGCCGGCGGCGCTGAAGGGCCCGCTCCAGTAGCCGGCGGTGCCGCCGGCCCGCGCTCCCTTATCCAACCCCAGGAGACTGCCGCATGCAGCGTGTTGCCATCGTCACCGCCGCCGGCCGCGGCATCGGAGCCGCCGTCGCCCGGCGCCTGGCCGCCGACGGCTATGCGCTGGGGCTGCTGTCGCCGGGCGCCACGGTGGAGCCGCTGGCGGCCGAACTCGGCGGCGTGGCCGTCCGTGGCAGCGTCACCGAGCCGGCCGACCTGGAGCGCTTGGTGGCGCTGACCACCGAGCGCTTCGGCCGCATCGACGCCGCGGTCGTCAACGCCGGCCATCCGCCCAAGGGGCTGCTGCTGGAGATCCCCGACGCCGACTGGCGCGCTGGCTTCGACATGGTGTTCCTGTCGCTGGTGCGCACGGCGCGCCTGGTGACGCCGTGGATGGAGCGGCAGGGCGGCGGCGCCTTCGTGGCCCTGTCCTCTGCCTGGGCCTTCGAGCCGTCGAAGGGCTTTCCGCTGACGACGCTGCGCGCCGCGCTGGGCGCCTGGGTCAAGCTGTACGCCGACACGCACGCCGCGCGCGGCATCCGCATGAACGCGGTGCTGCCGGGCTTCATCGACAGCCTGCCTGAGAAGCCCGAGCGCCGCGCGGCCATCCCGGCCGGCCGCTACGGCAGCACGCGCGAGGTTGCCGACACCGTGGCCTTCCTGCTGTCGGACGGCGCGTCGTACATCACCGGGCAGAACCTGCGCGTCGACGGCGGGCTGATGCGCGGCTTGGCCTGAGAGCCGTGCGCCGCGGGGCGGCGCGATCAGAGCACGCGGCCCGGGTTCATCAGGCCCTGTGGGTCGAGCGCGGTCTTGATGGCCCGCATCAGGCCCAGTGCCACCGGGTGCTTGCGCGCCGCGAGCTCGTCGCGCTTGAGCGCGCCGATGCCGTGCTCGGCCGAGAACGAGCCGCCTTCCTGCGCCACGCTGTCGAACACCACCTGGTTGACGGCGTGCTCGTGCTCGGCCAGGAATCGCGGGCCGTCGTCGCCCGGCGGCGCCTGCACGTTGTAGTGCAGGTTGCCGTCGCCCAGGTGGCCGAAGTTCACCAGCCGCACGCCGGGCCAGCGCTGCCGCAGCAGCGCGTCGGTGCGCGCGCAGAAGCGCGGGATGGCCGAGACGGGCAGCGAGATGTCGTGCTTGACGTTGAGCCCCTCCTCGACCTGCGCCAGCGGGATCGACTCGCGCAGGTGCCACAGCGCACGGCTCTGCGCCAGGCTCTCGGCGACCACGGCGTCGGCCACCGAGCCCTGGCCGATGGCGGCCTCGAGCAGGCGCTCGAAGCGCTCGCGCGCCGGGGCCTCGCCTTCGACGTCGCTCTGCTCCAGCAGCACCGTCCAGGGCGCGCCAGGCAGCGGCCGGGGCAGGGCGGGGAAGTGCTGCGCCACGAGGTCAAGCGCGAAGCGGCCCATGACCTCGAAACCCGTGAGGCCCGCGCCCAGCCGCGCGCGCGCCAGGTTCAGCAGCGCCACGCAGTCGTCGAGGCTGCCGCAGGCGGCCAGCGCGGTGGTCACGGCGGCGGGCTGCGGCGCCAGCTTCAACGTCGCGGCGGTGATCACGCCCAGCGTGCCCTCGCTGCCGATGAACAGGTCGCGCAGGTCGTAGCCGGTGTTGTCCTTGCGCAGGCCCGACAGGCCGTCCCACACCTCGCCCGCGGCGGTGACGACCTCCAGCCCCAGGCACAGCTCGCGCGCGTTGCCCCAGCGCAGCACCTGCGTGCCGCCGGCGTTGGTGGCCAGGTTGCCGCCGATGGTGCAGCTGCCCTCGGCGGCCAGGCTCAGCGGCAGCAGCAGCCCCTGCGCGGCGGCTGCGTGCTGCAGCGCCTGCAGCACGCAGCCGGCCTCGGCAGTGAGCGTGAGGTTGGCGGCGTCGAGGCCGCGGACGCGGTTCAGCCGTTGCAGGCCCAGCAGCACCTGCGTGCCGCTGGCGTCGGGCACGCCGCCGCCCACCAGGCCGGTGTTGCCGCCCTGCGGCACGATGGCCGTGCCGTGAGCGGCGCAGGCGCGCACGACGGCGGCCACCTCGGCCGTGCTGCCCGGGCGCACCACGGCCGCGGCGCGGCCGCGCCAGCGGCGGCGCCAGTCCTGCTCCCAGGCCGTGAGGTCGGCGCCGTCGGCGGGCGTCAGCACGTGGGCCGGGCCCACGGCGGCGCGCAGCGTGTCCAGCAGCGCCACGCTGCCGGGGGTGGCGTTCACGGCGCGGCGGCCTCGGCCAGGCGGCGGCCCTGGCGCAGCCGCCAGCGCACGTACATCGCGCAGGCCGCGAACAGCACCAGGGACAGCGCCAGCTGCCCCAACGCCAGCGCCTGCGACAGGCCGGTCTCGACGATGCCGCGGGTCATCGCCTCCAGCGCGTACAGCCAGACCAGCAGGCTCAGCCAGCGGAAGGTGTAGAGCCGGTGGCGCAGCAGCCCCGCGATGCAGAACAGCAGCGGCACCACCTTGACGGCCCAGGTGCCGCTGCCGGTGGGCGCCAGCCACAGCTCCCAGGCCAGGCCCAGCGCCACGAGGCCCAGCACCGAGGCCAGCGCGATGTCGCGCGCGCGGCGCACGGCGGGGTCGGGGCTGGCGGCGACGGGGGCGGGTCCTTCGGGAATCGGGGCGTCGATGGGCATGCGGCATGATAGACAGCATGTCCAAGCCCCTGCCGGCCGGCACCCGCGGCCCCAGCGGCAGCGCGTCGGCCACCGCTGCCGAGCTGGCGCGAGAGCTGCCCGAGACGCTGCGCCGCTGGCCCTGGCAGGAAACGCTGCGGGTGCTGGCGCGCCGCTTCAAGGAAGACCGCCTCGGCCTGACGGCCGGCAGCCTGACCTTCACGACGCTGATCGCGCTGGTGCCGCTGGTCACCGTGATGCTCGCGGCCTTCACCGCGTTTCCCATGTTCGCGGGCTTCGAGCGCGCGCTGCAGGAGTACTTCATCCGCAACCTCGTGCCCGACGGCATCGCCCGGCCGGTGCTGCGGGGCCTCACCGTGTTCGCCGGCAACGCGCGCGGGATGGGCACGCTGGGGCTGGTGCTGCTGGTGGCCACCGCGCTGGCGCTGCTGCTCACCATCGACCGCACGCTCAATGCCATCTGGCGCGTGCGCAAGCCGCGGTCCCTGGGTCAGCGCGTGCTGGTGTACTGGGCGGCGCTCACGCTGGGGCCGCTGGCGCTGGGCATGAGCCTCACCGCCACCTCGCTGGCCGTGTCGGCGTCGCGCGGCTGGGTGTCGGCGCTGCCCGGCGGCGTGTCGCTGCTCGTCGACCTGCTGCAGTTTGCCGTGCTCGCGCTGGCGGCCGCGGGGCTTTACCACTTCGTGCCCCACACCGCCGTGCGCTGGCGCCACGCCATGGCCGGCGGCGTGTTCGTGGCGCTGGCCTTCGAGGGCGCGAAGTGGCTTCTGGCCTGGTACCTGGAGCGCGTGCCCAGCTACAGCGCCGTGTACGGCGCCTTCGCCGCCG
The DNA here is from genome assembly GCA_903828235.1 of uncultured beta proteobacterium. GTDB lineage: Bacteria > Pseudomonadota > Gammaproteobacteria > Burkholderiales > Burkholderiaceae_C > Rubrivivax. The sequence continues at coordinate 76,793 of CAIKLM010000148.1, forward strand.
TGCCCATCCTGATGCTGTGGGTGTACCTGGTGTGGGTGGTGGTGCTGCTGGGCGCGGTGATCGCTGCCTATGCGCCCAGCCTGTCGATGCGCGTCGCCCTGCGCCCGGCGGTGCCGGGCTGGCGCTTCGAGCTCGCCCTGGCCGTGCTGGCGCGGCTGCAGGCCGCGCGCCAGGGCCCCGACCGCGGGCTCTCGCTGTCGGCGCTGGCCGAGGCGCTGCGCACCGACCCGCTGCAGCTCGAGCCGCTGCTGGAACTGCTGTCGCGGCTGGACTGGGTGCAGAGCCTCGACGAGGGCGACGCGCCCCGCCACGTGCTGCTGGTGGACCCGGCGGCCACGCCGCTGGAGCCCCTGGTGCGCGAGACGCTGTGGCAACCCGGCGCTGCCGGCGGCCCTGCCTTCCGGCGCGGCGGGCTGGGGTCGTTGACGCTGGCCGAGGCCCTGGCCGCCTGATGGACGCGCGGCGTCGCTCGTGGCTGCTGGCCGCCCCGGCCCTGCTGCTGGGCTGCGGTGGCGGCGGTGGCGACGGCCCCGCCCCGCCGGCGCCGCTGCAGGGCACGGTGCAGACCATCGTCGTGCCGGCGCGGGCGCTGGGCGCGGACTACGCGGTGCGCCTGTACACGCCGCCCGCCGCCACCGGCCCGCGCGCGGCCTTGCCGCTGTGGGTGGTGCTCGACGGCGAGAACTGGCTGGAGGCCGTGGCGCGGGCGTCCGAGGCCGCGGGCACGCCGGTGCTGGTGGCGGCCGTGAACAGCGCGTCGCGGCGCGACCTCGACTACGTGCCGCCCAATGTCTGCACCGCGGGCGGCGGCGGGCAGGCAGCCTACCTGGCCTTCCTGCGCGGCGAGCTGCTGCCCGCGGTGCAGGCGCAGTTCGGCGGCCACACCGGGCGCCGCGTGCTGTGGGGCCACTCGCACGGCGGCGGCTTCGTGCTGCACGCGCTGCTGGCCGATCCGGGCGGCTCGCCTGCCTTCGACGACCACGTGGCCTGCGACGCGTCGCTGGGCTGCTATTTCGACGCCGCCGTGGGCTGGCAGGCGGCCTACGCCGCGGTGGCGCAGCGGCTGCCGGCGCGCCTGCACCTGTCGCACACCAGCGCCGGCAACGTGCTGTCGAACCTGCCCTGGGGCGATGCGCTGGCGGCGCGCGGCTTCGAGGGCCTGGTCATGCGGCGCCAGGGCTACACCGGCAGCCACGGCGGCATCGTGCCGCAGGCGGTGGCCGACGCGATGGCCTGGCTGGCGGGCGGCTGAGGCCCGCGGCCGCCCGCGCGCCTAGTCGCCCTTGCGCCGCAGCACCGCCGACAGTCGGGCGTCGCCGGGGTAGTGGTAGACGATGCGCCCGCCGCGCCACTCGCCGAGCCAGATCATGCGGTCGGAGAAGGCGTCGTGGTCGTCCTTCGAGAAGGGCCGGTCGAAGGTGCTGACCACGCCGCGATAGGGGTCCTTCAGGTCCTCGAGCGCCGCCTTGAGGGCCGGGCCGCTGGTGTTGCCGCGGGTCTGGAACAGCGCGCGCAGCATCAGGTGCACGGCGTCGTAGCTCTGCGCGGCGGCCATCAGGCTGCCGATGGGGCGCTCGGTGGGGTGCAGCCGGGTGTAGCTCGCCAGGAACGAGGCGCGCCGCTCGTGGGCGCCGTCCTGGATGATGCTCTGCGCCATCAGCGTGCCTTCCAGCGCCGCCGGGCCGGCGTCCTTCAGCACGCTGGAAAAGCTCAGCGGCCAGGGCGCGAAGTAGGGCACCCGCCAGCCCAAGGCGGCGCGGCTCTTCACGGCGGCCGCCTGCTCGGGGCCGACGGTGTAGTTGATCACGGCCTCGGCACCGGCGGCGCGCGCCTCCTGCAGCAGCGCGGTGAGGTCGCGCACGCCCAGGTCGAAGCGGCCCACGAACACCGGCTCGATCTGCCGCCGGGCCAGCTCGGCCGTGAGGTCCTTGACGCCGCCGTCGCCGTAGCCCGTGCGGTCGGCCAGGATGGCCACGCGCCGGAGGTTGCGGCGCTCGACGACCTCGCGCACCAGGAAGCGCGCGTTCATGTGGTCGGCCGGCGCGATGCGGAACACGTAGCTCTGCGCCGGGGGCGTGCGTGCGGTGACGGCCGTGCCCTGCGAGCACGGCACCATCAGCAGATGGCGGGCGGTCTCGAAGATCTCCAGCGCGCGCAGGGCCACGCCGGTGTTGCAGAAGCCGATGGTGAAGGCCACCTGCTCGACCTTGACCAGATCCTCGGCCACGGCGCGGCCGGTGGCGGGATCGGCCTTGTCGTCGCGCACCACCAGCTCCAGGGGGCGCCCCAGGTAGCCGCCGACCGCGTTGATCTCGGTCACGGCCAGGGTGGCGCCGTTGCGCACGCTGGTGCCGAAGTCGGCCGAGCCGCCCGACAGCGGCGCGATCAGCCCGATGCGGATGGGCGCTGCGCTCTGCGCCACCGCGGTCGGCACGGTGGCGGCGCCCAGCAGGGCGGCCAGCAGCAGTCGGCGCAGCAGATTCGGGCTGCCCATGTCAGAACGGGATGCGCCCGGTGAGCAGGTCCTTGAACATCACCCAGTCGCCCATGAAGCTGTACAGCGGGCGGCTGAAGCTCGCGGGGCGGTTCTTCTCGAACCCGAAGTGCCCCAGCCAGGCGAAGCCGTAGCCGCACAGCAAGCCGGCCAGCAGCCAGCCCCAGTGGCCCATGGTCAGCATCAGCGCCAGGCACACCAGGGCCAGCGAGCTGCCCACGAAGTGCAGGCGGCGGCAGGTGCGGTTGGCGTGCTCCCCCAGGTAGAAGGGGTAGAACTCGGCGAAGCTGCGGAAGGACTTCGGGTCCACCGCGCCGGGTGCGGCCTGGGCTGTCGTGCGCATCGTCGTCGCCGGAAGTCGTATCAGGCCTCGATGCTGTCGCGCGCCAGCGCCTCGCGCAAGGCGGACAACACCCCCTCGGGCGCCTCGGTCATCAGGTTGTGCCCGGCCGGCACCACGTGCACGCGCGCGCGCAGCGCCGTGGCCATGGCCTGCGCGGCCCGCGGCCAGGTCATCTGGTCGACCGCGCCAAGCACGAAGTCGACCGGACAGGCCACGCGGGCCGCCGCCGCTTCGCCGCTGCGGTAGCGGTCGCAGATCGAGAACTCGTGATGGAACAGGTTCAGCGAGGGGCAGCCCTGCTGCATGCGGTGCATCAGCGCGCGGCAGCTGCCGTGCAGCCACATGCCCGGGCCCGGGAACGCGGGCTTGGGCGCGATCGACGCGTAGGACCACGCCGTCACCATGTCGATGGCGCGCGCCGGGTCGTCGCGCGCGGTCTCCAGCAGCGCCGCCGAGACCTGCATCGGGTAGGCCGTGCCCATCATCACCAGGCGCTGCACGCGCCCGGGGGCGCGGCCGGTGGCCTCCAGCGCGATCAGCGAGCCCATGCTGTGGCCTACCAGCGTGGCGCTGGTGACGCCGGCGGCGTCGAGCAGCGCCAGCAGCCAGTCGGCCAGCGCCTCCACGTCGGCCAGCGGCGGGCCCTCGCTGCCACCGTGGGCGGGCAGGTCGACCGCCAGCACGCCGTGGCCGTGGTGCGCGCACCAGCGCGCCAGCAGGTTCCAGCAGCTGTGGTCGTGCAGCGCGCCGTGCACGAACACCACGCAGGGCAGGGCGGGGTCGAAGGGCTTGCCGCCGGTGTAGGCGTAGGCGCGGCGGCCGTGGACGGTGAGGTTCATCGTGAAGGCTCCTCGTCGCGCACCCAGGCGTACAGCAGGGTGTCGCGGATCGCGCCGCCGAGGTTGGGGCGCACGCTGGCACGGCGCATCAGCGCCTCGCGCTGCAGGCCCGCGGCGTGCAGCACGCGGGCCGAAGCGGTGTTGTCGGCATCGCAGGTGGCCCACAGGCGCACCAGCACCCGCTGGCGCCGCAGCCAGTCGCCGAGCAGCCGCGCGGACTCGGTGCCGTAGCCCTGGCCCCAGTGGTCTCGGCCCAGCAGGTAGCCGAAGTCGGCCGCGTGGCCGCGCGGGCGGAAGGCGATGCTGCCCAGCGGCAGGCCATCGGCCTTGCGCACGACCAGGTACTGGTGCTCCTGCCCGCGCATCCAGCGCTCGTCCACGGCCTGCAGGTGCACGCGGGTCTCGGCCACGCCCTGCGGGCGCGGCCAGTCCAGCCAGCGCATGACCTCGGCGTCGTCCACCAGCGCGAACAGCGCGGCGGCGTCGTCGGGCATGCTGCGGCGCAGGCGCAGCCGCGCGCCCTCGATCAGCGCCGGCGGCTCGGGCCAGCCCGGTGCGGCCATGCGCTCAGCGCGCCTTCTCGGCGGCCTTGAAGGCGCGCTTGAGGTCGTCGATCAGGTCGTCGGCGTCCTCCAGCCCGATGCTCAGGCGGATGGTGCCGGGCCCGATGCCGGCGGCGGCCAGGGCCGCGTCGTCCATGCGGAAGTGGGTGGTGCTGGCGGGGTGGATGACGAGCGAGCGGCAGTCGCCGACGTTGGCCAGGTGGCTGAAGATCTTCAGGCTCTCGATGAACGCGCGGCCCTGTTGCCGGCTGCCGGCGAGGTCGAAGCTGAACACCGCGCCGCAGCCCCGCGGCAGCAGCCGGGCGGCCAGCGCGCGGCTGGGGTGGCCGTCGAGCTCGGGGTAGCCCACGCGCGAGACCATCGCGTGCCGGCTCAGGAACTCGACGATGCGGCGCGTGTTGGCCACGTGGCGCGCCATGCGCAGCGGCAGCGTCTCGATGCCCTGCAGGATCAGCCAGGCCGTGTGCGGGCTCATGCAGGCGCCGAAGTCGCGCAGGCCCTCGCGCCGGGCGCGCATCAGGAAGGCGCCGACCGTGCTCTCCTCGCTGAACACCATGCCGTGGAAGCCGGCGTAGGGCTGGTTGAGCTCGGGGAAGCGGTCGGCGCGGGCCCAGTCGAAGCGGCCCGAATCCACCAGCAGCCCGCCCACCACCGTGCCGTGCCCGCACAGGAACTTGGTGGCGCTGTGGAACACCAGGTCGGCGCCGTGCTCGAAGGGCTTCATCAGCCAGGGCGTCGTGAAGGTGCTGTCCACCAGCAGCGGCACGCCCGCGTCGTGCGCGATGGCGGCCACGGTGGGCACGTCCAGCACATCGAGCCCCGGGTTGCCCAGGGTCTCGCCGAACAGCAGCTTCGTCTCGGGGCGCACGGCGGCGCGCCAGCCGTCGATGTCGCCGGGCTTGACGAAGGTGGTGGCGATGCCGAAGCGCGGCAGCGTGTACTGCAGCAGGTTGTGGCTGCCGCCGTACAGCGCGCTGCTGGCCACGATGTGGCTGCCCGCGCCGGCCAGCGTGGTGATGGCCAGTGCCAGCGCCGCCTGCCCGCTGGCGGTGGCGATGGCGCCCGTGCCGCCCTCCAGCGCCGCGATGCGCTCTTCCAGCACCGCGTTGGTGGGGTTGCTGATGCGGCTGTAGACGTGCCCGGGGCGCTCCAGGTTGAACAGGCTGGCCGCGTGGTCGGCGCTCTGGAACACGAAGCTCGTGCTCAGGTGCAGCGGCACGGCGCGCGCACCGGTGGCGGGGTCGGGGGCGGCGCCGGCGTGCAGCGCCAGCGTGTCGAAACCGGGGTCGATGACGGAGGCCATGGCGTCGGCGATGCACTCGCGTGGGGCGTTGAGGCCGCGGCATTGTGGGCTATATTGGTTCGCGCCCCGCCGAGCCCGGCACCTTCACCGCACCGCCATGAAAGTCACCGACATCCTGCGCGTCAAGGGCAACACGCTGTACACCGTGACGCCGGACCAGCCCCTGGCCCAGGCCGTGGCCACGATGGCCGACATGGACATCGGCTCGCTGGTCGTCATGGAGCACGGCGACCTCGTCGGCATGCTCACCTTCCGCGAGGTCATCCAGGCGGTGGTGGCCAACGGCGGCAGCATCGGCACGCGGCTGGTGCGCTCGGTGATGGACGACGCGCCGCTGACCTGCACCCCCGGCACCGAGATCGACGAGGTGCGCCGCATGATGCTGCAGCGCCACGCCCGCTACATGCCGGTGCTGGACAAGCGCACGCTGATGGGCGTGATCTCGTTCTACGACGTGGCCAAGACGGTGGTGGACGCGCAGGACTTCGAGAACCGCATGCTCAAGGCCTACATCCGCGACTGGCCCGAGCAGCAGGCCGAGCCCGGTGCGCAGGCTCCTGGCTCCTAGAATCGCCGGCTCCATGTCCGGCAGCACCTTCGGCGAACTCTTCCGCGTCACCAACTTCGGCGAGAGCCACGGCCCCGCCATCGGCTGCGTGATCGACGGCTGCCCGCCGGGCCTTGAGCTCTCCGAGGCCGACATTCAGCCCGAGCTCGACCGCCGCCGCCCCGGCACCAGCCGCCACGTCACACAGCGCAACGAGCCCGACGCGGTGGAGATCCTCTCCGGCGTGTTCGAGGGCCGCACCACGGGCACGCCGATCGCGCTGTTGATCCGCAACACCGACCAGCGCAGCAAGGACTACGGCAACCTGCTCGACACCTTCCGCCCCGGCCACGCCGACTACACCTACTGGCGCAAGTACGGCGAGCGCGACCCGCGCGGCGGCGGCCGCAGCAGCGCGCGCCTGACGGCGCCGATGGTGGCCGCCGGCGCGGTGGCCAAGAAGTGGCTGAAGCAGCGCCACGGCACCACCTTCGCCGGCTGGATGAGCGCGCTCGGCGAGATCGAGATCCCCTTCGACGATGAGGCCCAGATCCCGCTGAACCCGTTCTTCGCCCCCAGCGCAGCCATCGTGCCGGCGCTCGAGGCCCACATGGACGCCTTGCGCCGCGCCGGCGACAGCTGCGGCGCGCGCATCGAGGTGCGCGCGCGCGGCGTGCCGGTGGGCCTGGGCGAGCCGCTGTTCGACAAGCTCGACGCCGACATCGCCTGGGCCATGATGGGCCTGAACGCCGTCAAGGGCGTGGAGATCGGCGACGGCTTCGGCGTGGTGGCCCAGCGCGGCAGCGAGCACGGCGACGCGCTCACGCCCGCCGGCTTTGCCAGCAACCACGCCGGCGGCGTGCTCGGCGGCATCAGCACCGGGCAGGAGCTGGTGGTGCGCATCGCCATCAAGCCCACCAGCAGCATCCGCAGCCCCAAGCCCAGCATCACCCGCGCCGGCGAGCCTACGGTGGTCGAGACGCTGGGCCGACACGACCCCTGCGTGGGCATCCGCGCCACCCCCATCGCCGAGGCCCTGCTGGCGCTGGTGGTGATGGACCACGCGCTGCGCCACCGCGCGCAGTGCGGCGACGTGAGCCTGCCGGTGCCGCCGATCCCCGGGCAGACGAGCCCGGCCTGAAGGGCACGACCCGCCCCGTGCCCACCGGCAGCCTGGCGCCCTTCGGCGCGCTCACCTTCACCTACTTCGCGGCCATCGGGCTGTTCAACCCGTATGCGCCGCTGTGGTTCCAGAGCCTGGGGCTGTCCACGCTGCTGATCGGCGGCATCGTCAGCCTGCAGAGCTGGACGCGCGTGCTCGCGCCCTACGCCTGGAGCTGGGCCGGCGACCACAGCGGGCAGCGCGTCAAGCTCATCCGCATCGCGGCGGCAGGTGCGCTGTGCTCGGCCCTGGGCCTGCTGGGCGTGACGGCGGCCGTGCCGGTGGCCGTGGTGACGGTGCTGCTGTTCGTGGCCAACAGCGGCGTCGTGCCGCTGTACGAGGCGCTGCTGGCGCGGGCGCTGGCCACGCCCGAGGGCGACATCGACGCCCGCCGCTACGGCCGCGTGCGCGTGTGGGGCTCGATCGGCTTCCTGGCAGCCGTCACCAGCTTCGGTGCGCTGCTGGACCGCTTCGGCATCGCCGTCTTCCCGGCCTTCGTGGCGCTGATGAACGCGCTGTTGCTGGCCGCCGCGCTGCGGCTGCCGCGCACGCACGAGGAGCCGGCGCACGACGAGCCTGCGCCGCCGGCGCTGCCGCTGCTGCGCAAGCCCGGCGTGGCCTGGTTCTTCGCGTCGGTCTTCTTCACCGTGCTGGCGCACACCAGCCTGTACGCGTTCTTCTCGCTGTACCTGGTGAGCCTGGGCTACGGCAAGACGGCGGTGGGCGTACTGTGGGCGGTGAGCGTGGCGGTGGAGATCGTGTTCTTCTGGACGCAGGGCCGCTGGTTCGGCTGGCTGTCGCCCGAGCGCTGGCTGCAGGCCGTGGCCGCGGCCACGGCGCTGCGCTTCGCGCTCACGGCCGGCGGCGGCAGCTGGGCGCCGGTGCTGGTGCTGGCGCAGCTGCTGCACGCCGTCACCTTCGCCGCCCACCACGCCGCCTGCATCGCCCTGGTGCACCGGCTGTTCCCGGGGCGGCTGCGCGGGCGCGGCCAGGCGCTGTACACCACGCTGGGCTACGGCATCTCGGGCGTGCTGGGCGGGGTGGGGGGTGGCTGGGTGATCGAGCGGCTGGGCTTCGCGGCCGTGTTCTGGGCGGCAGCCGGCTGTGCGCTGCTGTCCTGGGCCTGCGCCGCGGCGGCCGAGCGTGCCCTGGGCACGAATTCGGGCTCAAGCCAGCCGGCCTGAGGCCGACAACCCCCCGAAGACCCGCCGTCGCGGGCCTGCGCCCCGGCGCACCCGATGGCCCCGTCCACCCTGCTGAAGCTGCCGCTGAGCTGGCTGCGCACCCTGAAGGCGCGGCTGCTGCTCGCCAGCGTGCTGGTGATCGCCGCCAGCGTCCTGACTACCGCCAGCGTACTGCTGGCGCGGGTGGAATTGCGCAGCGAGCAGGCCGTGCTCGACCTCGAGTCCAGCCACATCGAGCAGAAGGCGGCCCTGCTGGGGCAGCGCGTGGTGATGCTGCAGAGGATGATGCGCGCCGCCGCCGAGCGCATGCCGCACGCCGCCGCCACGGACGCCGACGAGGCCATCCGCTTCCTCGAGGCGCGCATGGCGCTGACCACGACGCTGGACCACCTCTTCGTGGCCGATGCCCGCGGCCACGTGGTGGCCGTGCACGATGGCCAGCGCGGGCGGACGAGCACGGTCGACCTGGCGGGCAGCGGGTTCCTGCGGCGCACGCTGGACGGCCTGCCGATGGTGTCCGAGCCCATGCCCGACCCCTTCGGCGGCAAGCCCGTGGTGGTGCTGACCATGCCGGTGATGGGCCCGGGACACCGCGTGGTGGCGGTGTTCGGCGGCACGATGCGGCTGGACCGCCGCAATCTGCTCGACGACCTCACCTTCACGCCGCGCGACGAGCGCCAGCAGGCCACCACGCTGCTGACCGACGCCCGCGGCACCATCGTGGCGCATCCCCAAGGGGCGCGACTGCTGGCCGATGCGGCCACCGAGCCGATGATGGCCGCCGCCGTGGCGCGCTGGGTCACGCAGGGCCGGCCGGTGGAGCCCAGCGCGATCGTGTGGCGCGCCGAGGGCCAGTTCTTCGCCATCGCCGGCGTGCCCGGGCCTGACTGGGTGCTGTTCCGCATCGTGCCCGACGGGCAGTTGCTGGGCGGCATCGAGGAGGCGTGCGGCGAGGCCATGGCCTGGGCCGTGGGGGTGGCGGTGGCCGGCGGCGGCGTCATCCTGGCGCTGCTGACGCTGTTGCTGCACCCGCTGGCCCAGCTGCGCGAGCGCGTGCGCCGCCTCGACGCCGACGGCGGGGTCGACGACGACTGGCCGCGCGCCGCGGGCGAGATCGGCGACCTGGGCGTCGTGCTGCAGCGCACCCTTCGCGAACGCGCCGCCGGCGAGCAGCAGCAGCGCGCGCTGATGGCGCAGCTCGGCTCGGTGATGGCGGCGGCGCCCATCGGCATCGCCATCACGCGGCACCGGCAGTTCGAGCTGGTGAGTGCCGAGTGGTGTGCGCTGCTCGGCTGGCCCGAGGGCGCGCTGGTCGGCTGGCCGGCGCGGGACGTGTTCGCCTCGCAGGTGGACTACGACGACCTGGGCGCGCGCGTGCTGGCGTCGTTCGTGCGCGACGAGCCCTACGCCGGCGAGCACGAGTTCCGCCGCCGCGACGGCAGCCACTTCTGGGGCCGGCTGACGGGCCGGCCCGTCGACCCCGGCACCCCCGGGGCGGGCACCATCTGGCTGCTCGAGGACGCCACCCACCAGCGCGCCGAGCGCGAGCGGCTGGCCTGGTCGGCGCGGCACGACGGCCTGACGCGGCTGCTCAACCGCGTCGCGTTCGAGGAGCGCCTGCGGGCCCAGCTCGACAGCGGCGCGCCGGGCGTGCTGCTGGTGCTGGACCTGGACCACTTCAAGCAGGTCAACGACGCCGCCGGCCACGCCGCAGGCGACCGCGTGCTGCGCGAGGTGGCCGCCCTGCTGCTGCAGCAGTTGCGCGGCAACGACGTGGCGGCGCGGCTCGGCGGCGACGAATTCGCGCTGCTGTTGAGCCCTGGCGAGGTCGCGGGCGGGCTGGCGCTGGCGCAACGCCTGTGCGAGGCCGTCGCCCGCCTGGGCGTGGAGCACCAGGGCCGCTGGCTCGGGGTGGGTGCCAGCATCGGCGTGGCCGAGCCGGCGCCGGGCGCCACGGCCGCGGCCTGGCAGGAGGCCGCCGACGCCGCCTGCTACGCGGCCAAGCGGGGCGGTCGGGGCCGCGCCGTGTCGCTGAAGCCCGGCGCGGCTTCTCAAGCCGGTCTGGCCTGGACCGATAATTGACGGCGCGCGGCGGCTCGGAACCCATGCTGCGCCAGCCTCGCCCCGACCGCACCATGCCCGAACCGGAAGTCCCCCAGCCAGCCGCCGACGCGACCGACGCCTCCCCGGCGCGGCGGTCGGCTGTCGCGCCGGCCGGCACGCGCTGGCTGGACGTGGCCAGGCGCTGGCTCGGTTCCGGCCGCGACGAGGCGGCCGATGTGCCGGCCGTTCAGGAACGGTCGCCCGCGCCGGCGGCCAAGCGGGGCGCCGACGCGCATCGCCGCAGCGCCTCGTCGGCCGACAAGGCCCTGGCGTCGTTGCTCGAGCGGCTTCGCCGCGGCGTGGCCCATGCGGTGCGGCACCCGGGCTACGGGTTCGCGGTCTTGCGCGTGCAGGTGGAACTGACCGGGCCGGCCTCTCCGTCCCTGCATGCTGCCGTCCTCGGCCGCCGGTCCAAGCGCCGGCTTCGCCAGGCGCTGCGCCCCGGCGACGGCGTGGTCCCGCTGCCGGCGCCGGGGGGTTTCGTGGCCGTGCTCGACGGTGTCGCCAGCGAGGCCCACCTGCGGGTCATCGTCCACCGCGTCGTGGTCGAGCTGTCCAAGCCGTACCTGAACCAGTACCAGTCGCTCAAGCCCCTGCCCCGCGTGGGCGCCGTGTTCTGCGCGCCCGGGCAGCCGCCGCGGTCGGCCGAGGAGTTGCTCCGGCGTGCCGAGCAGGCCCTGCTCGACCCCGACACCGACCGCTGGAGCGTCGACGAGGAGTCCCCCGAGACCCGGCCCCTGGCCCACGTGCCGACGGCCGAGCCGGTCGCCGCGCCGTTGCCGCTGCGGCTGGACCCGCAGGTCGAACTCGGCGCCCGGCCGCTCGTCACGGCGCTGAGCGTGCGCCTGGTCGGGCCCGGACACGATGCGCGCAGCCCCGAGGCCACGGAGTCCGGCGACGACGACGCGCAGGCCGCGGCGCTGGTGGAGCGGCAGCTCGCGCTGGCCACGCCCGCGTTCCTGCGCTGGCGTGCCGCCGATGCCGCCCGTGCGCAGTGCCGCCTCGCGCTGCCGGCGCCGGCGATCCTGGTGTGCCGCGCCGGCTGGGCCGACGAATTCGCGGCGCAGCTGCAGCGGGCCGGCCTCGTGGGTGCCGATGTCCAGCTGGACCTGCCGCCGACCCTGGAGCTGACCGACCCCAACCTGCCGGTGCGCCTGCGGGCGTTGGCGGTGCAGGGCGTCGCGCTGGCCCTGGACGACTTCGGCACCGGCCAGTCCTCGCTGTCGATCCTGCCCCGCCTGCCGGTGACGCTGCTCAAGATCGACCGCAGCTTCGTCTCGCAGGCGCACGAGCGCGAGCACCGCCGCATGCTGCTGGAGAGCACGCTGCGGCTGGCCGCCGACCTGGGCATGGCCACGCTGGCCAAGGGCCTGGACACGCCTTCGCAGCTGGCGCTGCTGCGCGGACTGGGCTGCCAGCGCGGCGAGGGCACGGCGGCGCGCGCGCTGCTCGGCCCCACGGTGCTGGCGGGGCTGCCGGCCGCGGCCTGAAGCCGGCGCCGGCGCGGCCCGTCCCCGGCCGCCGCGCTTCGTCACCCGCTTCGCGCGCTTCGTCGCACCCGCCCTGGCGGCCACGCTGGGCCGCCCGCACACTCTGGGCCGAGCCGGCGAGACCCTCCCCACGGGGTCGCCTGCCGGCGCTCAGCCCAGGGGGACGCGATGCAGAAGATGTGGGTGGCCGGCGGCGTCGTCGCGGCGGTGATGGTGCTGGGCGGCGCGGCCGCGCTGGTCGCGATGGCGGCCCGCAAGGGCGATGCGGCGTCGCCCGCCTCGGCGCAGGCCAGGGCCGGCGATGGCGCCCGGCCCGAGGTGGCGCTGCAGTTCACCAGCAGCGAGGTCGTGCGGCCCGCGCTGGCCCGCATGGCCACGGTCGTGGAGTTCTCGGGCCCGCTGGTGGCACCACAGACCGCCACCGTGCGCGCCAAGGCCGGCGGCACGCTGCTGGCCCTGCCGGTGGCCGAGGGCAGCCGCGTGAGCGCCGGCCAGACGCTGGGGCAGATCGAGCTTGCCGAGCTGGGCAGCCGCGTGGCCGAGCGCAGCGCGCTGCTGGAATCGGCCCGCGCGGCCTTCGTGCAGGCCGAGCGCGCGCACGCCAGCAACGAACGCCTGGCGGCGCAGCAGTTCATCAGCGGCAATGCGCTGGACGGTTCGCGTGCCGCGCTGGACACCGCGCGCGCCAACCTGGCGGCGGCACAGGCCTCGCTGGACGCCACCCGGCTGGGCCTGCGCGACGGCCGGCTCGTCGCGCCCATCGCCGGCATCGTGGCCAGGCGCCACGTGCTGCCGGGCGAGAAGGTGAGCCCCGAGCAGCAGGTGCTGACCATCATCGACCTGGCGCGGCTGGAGCTGGCGGGCACGGTGGGCACGCACGAGGTCTCGCGCTTCCGCCCGGGCCTGCCGGTGCAGGTGCGCGTGGAGGGGCTGCTCGAGCCCGTGTCCGGCCGCGTGGCGCGCATCGCGCCGGCGGCCGAGCCGGGCACGCGCGCCATCGGCGTGACCATCGAGCTGGCCAACCCCGGTGAACGGCTGCGGGCCGGGCAGTTCGCGCTGGCCCGTGCCGAACTGGCCGACGAGGTCGAGCGCCTGACGCTGCCGGCCTCCGCCGTGGGCAGCAGCAGCGGGCAGGACCACGTCTGGCTGATCGAGGACGGCCGGCTCGCGCGCCGCGCTGTCACGCTGGGCCGGCGCGACGAGCGCCAGGGCCGCGTCGAGGTGCTGCAGGGCCTGACGCCGGCCGCCACGGTGCTGGCGGCGCGCTTCGACAACCTGCGCGATGGCGCCAGCGCCACCGTGGTGGCCGCCCGGTCGGCCGCGATGGCCAGCGCCGCCGCGTCGTCGCCGCTGCAGCGCTGAGCCGCCGCCACGCCTGGAGCCGCCGCGATGTGGATCACCCGCGTTTCCATCAGCAACCCCGTCTTCGCCGCGATGGTGATGGTGGCCCTGTGCGTGATGGGCATCTTCAGCTACAGCCGCCTGGGCGTGGAGCAGATGCCCGACATCTCGCTGCCCGGCATCTGGGCCGCGGCGGAGTACCCCGGCGCCACGCCCGAGGCGCTGGAGCGCGAGGTGCTCAAGCCGCTGGAAGAGGCCATCAACAGCGTGGCCGGCGTCAAGCGCATCACCTCGCGGGCCTTCGAGGGTCGTGCCGACCTGTCGGCCGAGTTCAGCCTCGACACCGACATGGACCGCGCGCTGCAGGACGTGCGCGACCGCGTCGCCGCCGTGCAGGCCGGCTTCCCGCGCGACGTCAAGCCGCTGCGGCTGGCGCGCTGGAACAACGAGAACAGCCAGCCCGTGGTGGAGCTGGCGCTGCTGAGCCCCACGCGGGGCCACCGCGAGCTGAGCCTGATCGGCGAGAACCAGGTCTCCAAGCGGCTGCAGCGCGTGGCCGGCGTCGCCCGCGTCGACGTCAACGGCCTCACCGAGCGCGAGGTGCGCATCGACCTCGACCCGGTGCGCCTGCGCGCCTACGGCGTGACGCCGGCGCAGATCGCGCAGGCCCTGCGCGAGGCCAATGCCGACCAGCCGGTGGGGCTGGTCTCCGACCGCACGCAGGACGCGCTGCTGCGCGTGGAGGGCCGCATCCGGGATCCTCGGCGCTTCGCCGACGTGGTGGTGGCGCATCGCAACGGCCTGCCGCTGCGGCTGGTCGACCTGGGCGAGCTCGTCGAGCGCGAGAAGGAGCCCGAATCGCTGGCGCGCGTCAACGGCCAGCGCGCCATCAACTTCAACGTCTTCAAGCAGCAGGACGCCAACATCGTGGCCACCGGCGACGCCGTGAAGGCGGCCGCCGAGGAGCTGAGGAAGACGCTGCCGCCCGACGTGGAGCTGCGGCTGATCAACGCCAGCTCCGACTGGGTCAAGAGCAGCCTGGCCGGCCTGCGCAGCACGCTGATCGAGGGCGCGCTGCTCACCGTGGCCATCGTCTTCCTGTTCCTGCACAGCTGGCGCAGCACCGTCATCACGGGGCTGACGCTGCCGATCGCGGTGATCTCGAGCTTCATCGCCGTGCACTTCTTCGGCTTCACGCTGAACTTCATGACGATGATGGCGCTGAGCCTGTGCATCGGCCTGCTCATCGACGACGCCATCGTCGTGCGCGAGAACATCGTGCGCCACTTGCACATGGGCAAGGACCACGTCACGGCGGCGCGCGAGGGCACCGAGGAGATCGGCCTGGCGGTCATGGCCACCACCTTCGCCATCGTGGCGGTGTTCGCGCCCGTGGCCTTCATGGGCGGCATCATCGGCAAGTTCTTCTACCCCTTCGGCATCACCGTGGTGGTGGCGGTGCTGGTGAGTCTGTTCGTGAGCTTCACGCTCGACCCGATGCTGTCCAGCGTGTGGCACGACCCGCCCGCCACGCGCCTGAAGACGCTGCCGGTGCTGGGCCACGCCGTCCGCGCCACCGACCGCGCCATGGACGCCCTGCACGGCGCCTACGAGCGCGCCATCCGCTGGATCTTCAGCGCCCGCCGCTGGCGCGTGTGGGTGCTGCCGGCCTGGGGCCGCGGCTTCGCCGCCGACGGTACGCGCGACGTCGCCAGCCCGCGCCGCCTGCGCAGCGCCACCATCACGCCGCGCGGCCTGGTGATGGCCGGCGGCGTGGCCAGCTTCGTCGTGGCGCTGGGGCTGGTGCCGCTGGTGGGCAGCGAGTTCGTGCCGCAGACCGACCAGGGCTTCACGCAGCTGTCGGTGAAGATGCCCGTGGGCGCGAGCCTGGAGCGCACCGATGCCAAGGTGCGGCAGCTCGAGGCCATCGTGCAGACCTTTCCCGAGGTGGAGTACGTCAGCACCTGGGTCGGCGGCCCCGGCCAGCGCAACCAGGCCTGGATCAACATCCGCCTGGTCGACCGCAAGGCGCGCAAGCGTTCGCAGAAGGAGGTGGAAGACGCCCTGCGCGAGGCGGTGGCCGTGATCCCGGGCACCGACATCAGCGTCGGCTGGAACCGGCCGATCTACGTGGCCATCCTGGGCAGCGACCCCGAGGGCCTGGCCAGGATCGCCACCGAGTTTGCCGCGAAGGTGCGGCAGATCCCCGGCGCGATCGACGTCGAGACCAGCGTGCAGGCCGGCATGCCCGCCTACGCCGTGCGCCTGAAGCCCGACGCCGTGCGCGAGCTGGGCCTGACGCCCGGGCAGGTGTCGGCGAGCCTGCGCGCCTACGTCACGGGCGACGCGGCCACCACCTGGACCACGCCCGAGGGCGACCAGGTCGACGTGACGCTGCGCCTGCCCGAGGCCAGCCGCGAGCGCGTGGAGCAGCTGCGCGCGCTGCCGGTGGCCTTCGCGGCCAACGGCACGCCCATCGCGCTGGACAGCGTGGCCGAGATCGTGCCGGTGTTCAACCCGGAGAACATCCGCCGCCAGAACCTGCAGCGCCGCGAGGCGGTGTTCGCCGGCGTCAAGGACCGCAGTCCCGGCGAGGTGGGCGCCGAGGTGCAGAAGCTCGTCGAGCAGACCACGCTGCCCCCGGGCTACAGCTTCGACGTCGGTGGCCAGATGCAGGAGCAGGCCGAGGCCTTCAGCGGCCTGCTCGCGGCCATGGGCCTGGCGGTGATCTTCATCTACATCGTGCTGGCCAGCCAGTTCGGCAGCTTCCTGCAGCCCATCGCCATCATGGCCAGCCTGCCGCTGGCGCTGATCGGCGTGATGCTGGCGCTGCTGCTGTGGAACAGCACGCTGAACGTGTTCAGCATGATCGGGCTGGTCATGCTGATGGGCCTGGTGACGAAGAACGCGATCCTGCTCGTGGACTTCGCCAACCACGCCCGCAAGGCCGGCGCCACGGTGGCCGAGGCGCTGCTGCAGGCGGGCCTGGTGCGCATGCGGCCCATCATCATGACGACCATGGCCATGGTCTTCGGCATGCTGCCGCTGGCGCTGGCGTTCAACGACGGCGGCGAGATCCAGGCACCCATGGGCCGCGCCATCATCGGAGGGGTTATCGCTTCCACCATCCTCACACTGGTGGTGGTGCCGGTGCTCTACAGCTACCTGGTGCGCGAGCGGCGCGCCGCGGGCTCCGCCCTCGGAGCCGCCCCGCCGCTGGCGGGTGACGGCCCGCTGCCCATGCCGGCCGACCGCGACTGACCCACCCCCCGCCCGCGCGGCTTCGGGCATCGCGCCCGGGCGGGCATCCGGGCTAGCATCGAACTGCCTCTTTTTGGCGAGGCTTGGGGTGGGAGACATGACGCGTGGTGTGCGGGGCCTGGCGAGGCTGCTGCTCGTGGGGATGGGCCTGTTGCTCGGGCCGGGACAGGGCGCCTGGGCCAGCGAGTGCCCCGAGCGCTTCCGGCTCACTTTCGCCGATGGCAGCGCCGGCTGCCTGACCGACTACGCCCTGGCCGACCGCAGCCCGGTCGGCTGGATCGGGTCGATCCGCCGCATCGCGCCCGGGACCGGCTCCTTCAACATCGCGGCCTCGCCCCCCGGCGGCAGCTGCCCCCCGGCGCTGGGCTATGCCGAGAGCCAGCTCCTGCCCTCCCAGCGGGCGAACTACGACTCCCCCGCGGCCCGCACCGAGCGCGCGTTGCGTTCCTGCCAGGCGACCGTCGCCGCCGCCGGACCGGCCGCCGCCGGCTGCCGCTGCTCGCTGCTGGTGGAGGACGGCCTCTCGCCCCTGACGCAGGCGCAGTGGGAGCCCTGGCGCTCGGCCACGGTCGCGGCCGCCAGCCCACTCGCCGGGGCTGCCGCGGCGCCCACTGCCGTGCCGGCCGCGCTGCCGGCGCCCGTGCAACCGGTTGCGCAACCCGCTGCGCAATCCGCTGCGCTGTCGCCCGCGCAGGCGCCCACGCAACCAGCGGCGCAACCACCTGCGCAAGCACCCGCTCAGTCGCTCGCCGCCACCCAGCCCCGCCCGACGGCCGAAGCCGCCGCCGCGACGCCGGCCCGTGCCGAGGTGGTCGCGGGCCCCAGCGCCGCCGAGCTCGCAGTCCTGAGGCAGCAGATCGAGGCGCTGCGCGCCGAGATGGCGCGCAGCGCCGACAACCGCCCGCCGCCGCCGCCCGTGGCGCCCCCGCGCAAGCTGATGCGGGCGCGGGCGCTCGTCATCGGCAACGGTGCCTACGCAAGCCTGGGCGCACTGCCCAACCCGCGCAACGACGCCGAGGCCGTCGCCGCGAAGCTGCGCAGCTTCGGCATCGACGTGGACCTGGTGCTGGACACCAACCGCGCCGCGCTCGTGAAGGCCCTGGCCGACTACCACGACCGCGCCGCCGGCTACGACGTCAACGTGCTCTTCTACGCCGGCCACGGCGTGCAGATGGGCGGCATCAACTACATCGTGCCCGTGGACCTGCCGGCCGCCGGCGCCACCGTGGGCTCGGTCAAGCTCAACGCGGTGTCGCTGAACGACGCGCTGGAGTACCTGCCGGCCCGCACGCGGCTGGTGTTCCTCGACGCCTGCCGCGACAACCCGCTGTCGCGCTCGCTGATGGCCACGCGCAGCGCCGCCCTGGGGCTGGCGCCGGTCAGCACCGTCAGCGGCACGCTGGTGGCCTACGCCACCAAGGACGGCTCCACGGCCGAGGACGGCAGCGGCCGCAACAGCCCGTACACGGCGGCGCTGCTCGAGCACCTGGACCTCGAGGAGGACATCGCGGTGGTGTTGCGCCGGGTGCGGCAGTCGGTGCTGAAGGCCACCAACCAACGCCAGGAGCCCTGGGAGTACGGCTCGCTGATCGGCGATCAGCTGGTGCTGTCGCGCCTGGCGCGCTGACAGACCGCCAGGCTGCGGGCTTCAGCTGCCGCTGCGTGCGTCCTCGGCGGCGCGGCGCAGGGCCTCGAGTTCCGCCGCGGCCCGCTCGGCGGGGGAAGGGGCCGCGGCGCGGTCCGCGGCACGCCGGCCATGGCTGCGGCGCACGGCGTCGCCGGGCGGGGGCGTGCCGCCGCGGCCGGTCCGTGTGGCGGCCAACGCCAGCGCCGCCAGCAGGCCGAGTGCCCCGGCCAGGGCCAGCGCGGCCAGGTCCCGCATGGCGGCCTGGCGGGCGATGCGTTCCTGCAGCCGCGCCCGCCGCGCGTCCAGCACGGCCTCCTGCCGTGCGAGCGCCGCCGGGGTGGCCCCGGCCGTGACGGCGCCGCCATCGGGGGCCGGGGCGTGCGCCTGCACCAGGTCCATCACCTGCACGGCCTGCTCCTGCAGCAGGCGGTGCCGGGTGCCGCTGTCGGCGGCGCCGACGCGCTGTTCGCCCACCGCGCGCGCGAGCAGGGCCCAGTCCGCCGCCAGGCCATCGGCCTCGCGGCGGGCCAGGGGCCACACCCGCGGCGGCAGCGCCGCTCGCAGCGCGTCCACGTGACGGTCGACGACCTGCTGGCGCAGTTGGCGCTCGGGCTCCTGCCCGCGGCGGCCGCGCAGCACGAGGTCGGCCACCGACCCGTGGTCAAACAGGGCCCGCTGCACGGCCAGGGCCTCGGCCAGCGGGTCCAGCCGCGCCAGCTCGGCGCGGTCTTCGTGCAGCGCATCGACCTGGTACAGCAGCACCTGCGCCAGCGGCAGCACCAGCGCCAGCCCGCCGATCAGCCCCAGCAGCAGCACCCGCCATCGCGGGCGAGGGTGCGGGTCGGCGGCGGAAGTTGCTTCTTCGAACATCCCGTCGGCTATCGGCCTGCGGGCCGCGGGCTTGAGGGCCGCAGGGCCTTCAGCACTCCACGATGTTCACCGCCAGGCCGCCGCGGGCCGTCTCCTTGTACTTGGTGAGCATGTCGGCGCCGGTCTCGCGCATGGTCTTGATGACCTGGTCGAGGCTCACGTGGTGCGTGCCGTCGCCGCGCAGCGCCATGCGCGCGGCGTTGATCGCCTTCACCGAGGCGATGGCGTTGCGCTCGATGCAGGGGATCTGCACCAGGCCGCCGACGGGGTCGCAGGTCAGGCCCAGGTGGTGCTCCATGCCGATCTCGGCGGCGTTCTCCACCTGCGCGGGCGTGCCGCCGAGCACCGCGCACAGCGCGCCGGCGGCCATGCTGCAGGCCACGCCGACCTCGCCCTGGCAGCCGACCTCGGCGCCGCTGATGCTGGCGTTCTCCTTGTAGAGGATGCCGATGGCCGCGGCGGTGAGCAGGAAATCGCGCACGCCGGCCGCCGTGGCGCCCGGCACGAAGCGCGTGTAGTAGTGCAGCACCGCCGGCACGATGCCGGCCGCGCCGTTGGTGGGCGCGGTGACCACGCGGCCGCCGGCGGCGTTCTCCTCGTTGACGGCCAGCGCGTACAGGTTCACCCAGTCCAGCACCTGCAGCGGGTCGGTCAGGGCCAGTTCCGGATGGGCGGTGAGATCGCGGTGCAGCTTCGCCGCGCGCCGCCGCACCTGGAAGCCACCGGGCAGCACGCCCTCGGCCGCCAGGCCGCGCTGCACGCAGGCCTGCATCACGGCCCAGATGCGGTCGAGGCCGGCGTCGATCTCGGCATCGCTGCGCCAGTGGCGCTCGTTGACGCGCATCACCCCGGCGATGCCGCAGCCCTGCCCGGCGCAGCGCGCCAGCAACTCGGCGCCGCTGCGGAAGGGCAGCGGCAGCACCGTGGCGTCGGGCGCGATCACCTTCTGGCGCGCGCCGTCGGCCGCCACCTCCTCGCTGACGACGAAGCCGCCGCCGACCGAGTAGTACGCCTTGCCCGCCAGCGGCGCGCCGGCGGCATCGAAGGCCTCGAAGCGCATGCCGTTGGCGTGGAAGGGCAGGGTCTCGCGGCGGTGGAAGCGCAGGTCGTCCTTCTCGGCGAAGCGCACCGCGTGCCCGCCGGCCAGGTTCAGCCGCCCCTGCGAGCGGATGGCCGCCAGCAGCGCCGGCACGGCGTCGACGTCCACCGTGTCGGGCTCGTGGCCCTCCAGGCCCAGCAGCACGGCCTTGTCGCTGCCGTGGCCCTTGCCGGTGAGGCCCAGGCTGCCGTACAGGTGGGCCCGCACGCGCGCCGTGGCCGGCAGCAGGCCCGCCTGCTGCAGGTGGCGCGCGAACAGGCGCGCCGCGCGCATCGGGCCGACGGTGTGGCTGCTGCTCGGGCCGATGCCGACCTTGAACAGGTCGAAGACGCTGACGGCCATGGGCGGCGCGCCCGGGGCGTCAGGCGCCGTGGCCGCGGATGTAGGTCTCGAGGAAGCCGATCTGCTCGCCCATGCGGCGGACCTGGTCCTTGACCACGTCGCCGACGGAGATGACGCCGACCACGCGCGAGCCCTCGAGCACCGGCAGGTGGCGGAAGCCGCGGTTGGCCATCAGGCCCATGCAGGCCTCGAGCGGGTCGGAGGGCTTGACCGTCATCGGGTTGGCGGTCATGGCCTCGCTCACGCGGGTGGTCTTGGCGTCCTTGCCCGGCAGCAGCACCTTGATGGCGCAGTCGCCCTGGGTGACGATGCCGGTGAGCGCGTCGCCGTCGATCACGAGCACGGCGCGCACGCGGTGGTCGCGCATCTTCTGCAGGGCGTCGACGACGAAGTCGTCGGACTTCACGGCGACGAGGTTCCCGGGCTTGGACTGGAGGCAACGCTGGACGGTGGGCATGGCGATCGAACGGTTCTTGCGGTGACCGCGTCATGCTAACCGCGGCCGCCGCGCATGCACACTAGCGGCATGCAAGCCGATGTCATCGTGGTGGGCCTGGGGGCCGTGGGCAGCGCGGCCGCCTGGCAGCTGGCGCGTCGCGGCGCGCGGGTGCTGGGGCTGGATCGCTTCTCGCCGCCGCACGACCGCGGCTCCAGCCACGGCCTGACCCGCGTCACGCGCGAGGCGGTGGGCGAGGGCGACGCCTACGTGCCGCTGGTGCGGCGTTCGCACGCCATCTGGCGCGAGGTGCAGGCGGCGCTGGCCGGCGCGCTGGACGGGCCGCTGATGACGCGCACCGGCGTGCTCTACATCGGCCCGGACGGCTCCGAAGACGCCTTCGTGGCGCGCACCGCGGCCGTGGCGCGCCGGCACGGCGTGCCGCACGAGGCGCTGTCGGCCGCCAAAGTGCGCCGGCGCTGGCCGCAGTTCCGCGCCGGCGACGACGAGACCGCCGTCTTCGAGCCCGGCGCCGGCGTCGTGCACCCCGAGCGCTGCATCGGCGCGCAGCTCGAGCTGGCGCGTCGCGCCGGTGCCACGCTGCGCGGCGACGCCCCGGTGCAGCGCATCGAGCGCACCGCCGCCGGCCTGGCGGTGCACACGGCGGCCGGCGTGCTGCACGCACCGCAGGTGCTGCTGACGGCCGGCGCCTGGCTGCCCGGGCTGCTGGCCGAGGCCGGCATCGGCTGGGCGCGGGAGCTGCGCGTGCTGCGCCAGACGCTGCACTGGCTGGTGCCGGACGACCCGGCGCCGTTCGCGCCCGACGCCTGCCCGACCTTCGTCTGGACGCGCGGGCATCGCTACGAAGACACCTTCTACGGCATGCCGATGCTCGACGGCGTGCCCGGCGTCAAGGTGGGCACCGAGCAGCTCGAGCGCGACACCGCGCCCGACGCGCTGCAGCGCGAGGTGGCCGAGGCCGAGACCGCCGAGCTGCACCAGCGCCTGGTGCAGCCGCGCCTACGGGGCCTGAGCGGCCGCGCGGTGCGGCGCGCCGCGTGCCTTTACACGATGGCCCCCGACGGCCGCTTCCGCGTCGACAGCCCGGCCGCCTGGCCCGGGCTGACGGCGGTGTCGGCCTGCTCGGGGCATGGCTTCAAGCACTCGGCGGCCCTTGGCGAGGCCCTGGCCGAGCGGCTGCTGACGGGCCGCTCGACGCTGGACCTGGCGCCCTTCGTGGCCTGAAACCTAGGCGCCGTAGGCGCTCATCGGCACGCAGCTGCAGAACAGGTTGCGGTCGCCGTGGACGTTGTCCACGCGGCCCACGGGCGGCCAGTACTTGCGGCGCTCGAGCCCCGGCACCGGGTAGGCTGCCTGCTCGCGCGTGTAAGGGTGGGTCCACTCGCCGCCGATCAGGCTGGCGGCGGTGTGCGGCGCGTGCTTCAGCGGGTTGTCGTCCTGCGGCCACTCGCCGCGCTCGACCCGGGCGATCTCGGCGCGGATGGCGATCATCGCGTCGCAGAAGCGGTCGAGTTCCGGCAGCGGCTCGCTCTCGGTGGGCTCCACCATCAGCGTGCCGGCCACGGGGAAGCTCAGCGTCGGCGCGTGGAAGCCGTAGTCGACGAGGCGCTTGGCCACGTCCTCCGCCGTCACGCTCGAGGTCTTCTGCAGCGGCCGCAGGTCGAGGATGCACTCGTGGGCCACGCCGCCGCCCTTGAGGCCGGGCACGCGCCCGCTGAAGTGGATCTCGTAGTGATCCGCCAGCCGCGCGGCCACGTAGTTGGCGGCCAGGATGGCGGTCTCGGTGGCCCGCGTCAGGCCCTCGGCGCCCATCATGCGCACGTACATCCAGCTGATCGGCAGCACCGCCGCGTTGCCCAGCGGGGCGGCGCTCACCGCGCCCACGGGCGTGGCCACGCCCGTGGCGGTGGCGTGGCCGGGCAGGAAGGGCACGAGGTCCTCGACCACGCACACCGGCCCCACGCCGGGGCCGCCGCCGCCGTGCGGGATGCAGAAGGTCTTGTGCAGGTTCAGGTGGCTCACGTCGCCGCCGAACTCGCCCGGCGCGGCCACGCCCACCAGCGCGTTCATGTTGGCGCCGTCCACGTACACGCGGCCGCCGTGCGCGTGCACGGTGGCGCACAGCGCCTTCACCTGCGGGTCGAATACGCCGTAGGTGCTGGGGTAGGTGATCATCACCGCGGCCAGGTCGTGGGTGTGCTTCTCGCACTTGGCCGTCAGGTCGGCGAGGTCGACGTTGCCGGTGGCGTCGCACTTCACCGGCACCACCGTCATGCCCACCATCTGCGCGCTGGCCGGGTTGGTGCCGTGCGCGCTCTCGGGGATCAGGCACACGTTGCGGTGGCCCTGGCCGCGCGCGCGCTGCCAGCCGCGGATGGCCAGCAGGCCCGCGTACTCGCCCTGGCTGCCGGCGTTGGGCTGCAGGCTGATGCCGGCGTAGCCGGTGGCCTGGCAGAGCCACTCGCGCAGCTGGCGGTCGAGCTCGGCGTAACCGGCCAGCTGATCGGCCGGCGCGAAGGGGTGCACCTGCGCGAAGGCCGGCCAGGTGACCGGGATCATCTCGCTGGTGGCGTTGAGCTTCATCGTGCACGAGCCCAGCGGGATCATCGTGCGGTCCAGCGCCAGGTCCTTGTCGGAGAGGCTGCGGATGTAGCGCAGCATCTCGGTCTCGGAGTGGTGCGAGTTGAACACCGGGTGCGTCAGAAAGGGGCTGGTGCGGCGCAGCGAATCGGGGATCAGCGGCTCGATGCCCTTCTCGAAGGCCTCGAAGCCGGGCAGGGCCTGGCCCGGTGCGGCGAACACGCGCCACAGCGCCGCGATGTCCTCGCGCGTGGTGGTCTCGTCGAGCGTGATGCTGAGCCAGGCGTCGCCCCGCTCGCGGTAGCGGCGGATGTTCATGCCGGCGGCCAGCGCGCGCTCGACGAACTCGCCGGTGCGGCCGTCGGTCTTCAGCGCCACGGTGTCGAAGGCGGCGCGGGCCTGCGGCGCGAAGCCCAGCTGTTCCAGGCCCGCGGCCAGCACGGCCGCGTAGCTGGCCACGCGCCGCGCGATGCGCTTCAGGCCCTCGGGGCCGTGGTAGACGGCGTACATGCTGGCGATGACGGCCAGCAGCACCTGCGCTGTGCAGATGTTGCTGGTGGCCTTTTCTCGGCGGATGTGCTGCTCGCGCGTCTGCAGCGCCAGGCGGTAGGCGGGGTCGCCGTGGCTGTCGATGCTGACGCCCACCAGCCGGCCGGGCAGGCTGCGCTTCCACTCGTCGCGGCAGGCCATGAAGGCGGCGTGCGGGCCGCCCGCGCCCATGGGCACGCCGAAGCGCTGCGAGTTGCCCACCACGATGTCGGCACCCCATTCGCCGGGCGGCGTGAGCAGCGTCAGCGCCAGCAGGTCGGCGCAGACGATGAAGGCCGCGCCCGCCGCGTGCACGCGCTCGACATCGGCTCGCCAGTCGGTGATCTCGCCGTGCGTGGCCGGGTAGCCCACGATGACGGCGAAGTAGTCGCCGCCGGCCACCAGCGACGCCCACTCGGCGGCCGAGTCCGCGACCTTCACCGCCAGGCCCAGCGGCTCGGCGCGCGTGCGCACGACCTCGATGGTCTGCGGGTGGCAGTCACCGGCGACGACGACGGTGTCGGACTTTGCCTTCACCGAGCGCTTGGCCAGCGTCATGGCCTCGGCGGCGGCGGTGGCCTCGTCGAGCATGCTGGCGTTGGCGATCGCCATGCCGGTGAGCTCGCAGACCATGGTCTGGAAGTTCACCAGCGCCTCCATGCGGCCCTGGCTGATCTCGGCCTGGTAGGGCGTGTAGGCGGTGTACCAGGCAGGGTTCTCGAGGATGTTGCGCAGGATGACGCCCGGCGTGTGCGTGCCGTGGTAGCCCTGGCCGATGAAGCTGCGCAGCACGCGGTTCTTCGCCGCGACGGCCTGCATCTCGGCCAGCGCCTGCGCCTCCGTCACCGGCGCGGGCAGGCGCATCGCGGCCGAGCGCACGATGTCGCGCGGCACCACGGCGTCGATCAGCGCGCGCCGGCTGGCGGCGCCGATGACCGAGAGCATGTGGCGCTCGTCGGCCTCGGACGGGCCGACGTGGCGGGCGACGAACTCGGCGGCGTTCTCGAGCTCGCCGAGGGGCTTGAGGGCGGACATCAGCATGGCGGTGGCCTGGGTGTGGGCGTGAACGGGTTCAGAGCGTCTTGAGCAGGGCGTCGTAGGCCGGCGGGTCCATCAGCTGGTCGAACTCGGCCATGTCGGCCACCTTGACCTTGAAGAACCAGCCGCCGCCCAGCGGGTCGGCGTTGGCCAGCGAGGGGTCGTCCTTCAGCGCGGTGTTGACCTCGACGACCTCGCCGCTGACGGGCATGTAGATGTCGGCCGCGGCCTTGACGCTCTCGACGACGCCGGCGACCTCGCCCTTCTTGAAGCTGCGGCCCACGTCGGGCAGCTCGACGAAGACGACGTCGCCCAGCGCGTCCTGCGCGTGGTGGGTGATGCCGACGACGGCGGCTTCGTGGTCTTCGATGTTGATCCACTCGTGGTCGGGCGTGTACATCGTGGTCATGGCGGGCTCCAGGTGAGGGCAGGGGGTCAGCGCACGTAGCGGTGGGGGTTGAAGGGCATGGCGGCAACGGTCATCGGCACGCGCCGGCCGCGCACCTCGGCCTGCAGCGCCGTGCCGGGCGCGGCCAGCGCGGCCGGCACGTAGGCCATGGCGATGCAGCGGTTCACGCTGGGGCCCAGCGTGCCGCTGCACACGGTGCCGGCGGGGTGGCCGGCCTCGTCGAACACCGGCGTGCCCTCGCGCACCGGCACGCGCTCCGTGCCGAGCAGGCCGACGCGGCGGCGCGGCGGGCCCTCGGCCAGGTGGCGGTCGACGACGGCGGCACCGGGGTAGCCGCCGGCACGCGCGCCGCCGGCGCGGCGCACCTTCTGGATGGCCCACTGCAGGCCGGCCTCGATGGGGCTGGTGGTGGCGTCGATGTCGTGGCCGTACAGGCACAGGCCGGCTTCCAGGCGCAATGTGTCGCGCGCGCCCAGCCCGGCGGGCCCGACCTCGGGCTGGGCCAGCAGCGCGCGCGCCAGCTCGACGGCGCGGGCCTCGGGCACGCTGATCTCGAAGCCGTCCTCGCCGGTGTAGCCGCTGCGCGTGACGAAGCAGCCGATGCCGGCGAGCTCGAAGCGCCCGCCGCTCATGAACACCAGGGCGGCGACGGCGGGGTTCAGGCGCGCCAGCGCGTCCACCGCCTTCGGGCCCTGCAGCGCCAGCAGCGCGCGCTCGGGCATCGGCACGACGCGGCAGCGGCCGCCGATGTGGCGCTGCAGGTGCGCGATGTCGTCGGCCTTGCAGCCGGCGTTGACGACGAGGAACAGGTCGCCGAAGCCCGCGGCGGCGGCGTCCGGCTGCGGCCGGACGATCATCAGGTCGTCGAGCAGGCCGCCGGCCTCGTTGGTGAAGAAGGCGTAGCGCTGGCGCCCGGGGGCCAGGCCGACGACGTCCACCGGCACCAGCGTCTCCAGCGCCGCGGCGGCGTCGTCGCCCTCCAGCCGCAGCTGGCCCATGTGCGAGACGTCGAACAGCGCCGCCGACTCGCGGCACTGACGGTGCTCGGCCATCAGGCCGGCCGGGTACTGCACCGGCATGGCGTAGCCGGCAAAAGGCACCATGCGGGCGCCGAGTTCGAGGTGCAGCGCGTGCAGCGGGGTGTGCAGCAGGGCCTGGGGCTGGGCGGTGTCGGGCATGCGGGCAGCTGGGTTCGAGGGCGGGACGCGCCCACCGCAGGGCCGTTCAGCCGTGGGTGAGCCCGTGGCCCTCGCTGTCCGCTTTACCTGAGAGATTCGGCCACCGCCGGCCGGTGCGCCTTGCCCCTTCGGTGGGTTGCCGCGGGGGCAACCTCTCTCCAGTGAGGTGGGAGCCAGTCCTTTTGCCTGAGCGTTGTGCAGCGCCTTCGGCGGCCTCGCGCACCGGGGGTGCCTCGGCTCTCTCCTGACCGAGGCAGTGTATCAGCGGCTGGCATCATCGCCCCCCATGAGCACGCCCGAGCCTGACCTTGCCCCCGCCTTCGCCGCGCTGATGGACCGCCACCGCTCCATCCGCGCCTACCGGAGCGACCCGTTGCCCGAGGGCCTGGCCGACGCCGTGCTCGTGCAGGCGCTGCAGGGTGGCAGTTCCAGCGGCAATCTCAACCTCGTTTCGGTGGTGAAGACGCAGGACACCGCCCGCCGCCAGGCGCTGTGGGCGCTGCACGGCGAGCAGGACATGATCCTGCAGGCCCCGCTGGTGCTGACCTTCTGCGCCGACAGCCACCGCACGCGCGCCTGGCTGGCGCAGCGCGACGCCCGGCTGGGTTTCGCCGACCTGGTGAGCTGGCACACCGCCGCCTTCGACGCCATGCTGCTGGCGCAGACGGCGGCGCTGGCCTTCGAGAGCCACGGCCTGGGCATCTGCTACATGGGCACGACGCTGTTCGCGATGCGCGGCATCGCCGACCTGCTGGAACTGCCGGACAACGTGCTGCCCGTGACAAGCCTGGTGGTGGGCTGGCCCGACGAGGCGCCGCCGCAGCGCGACCGCCTGCCCGCCACGGCCTGGATCCACGACGAGCGCTACGCCCGGCCCACGCCCGGGCGCATCGACGCCGACTTCGCCGCGCGCGAGCTGCGCGGCCGCCAGCGCTACCTGGCCAGCAGCCCCCGCATGGCCGCGCTGTGGCAGGAGCACGGCATCGACTCGCTGGCGCAGTACTACACCAGCCCGATCAAGTACGACCCCGACCGCTTCGCGGCCTTCTCGGCCGACATCGAGGCCCTGCTGGCCGAACGCGGCTGGCGCCGCAGCCCCGGAGCCTGAGCGTGGACGCGACCGACGACGCCACGCTGCGCCGCATCCTGCGCGAGTGCCGCACCATCGCGGTGGTGGGCCTGTCGGCCGACTGGAACCGCCCCAGCTACTTTGCTGCCAGCTACCTGCAGGGCAAGGGCTACCGCATCGTGCCGGTCAACCCCAAGGCAGACGTCATCCTCGGCGAGCGCTGCCACGCGCGGCTGGAGGACATCCCGTTCGCGGTGGACATGGTCGATGTCTTCCGCAAGCCCGCCGACGTGCCGCCCATCGCCGCCAGCGCCGTGGCCATCGGCGCCAAGTGCCTGTGGCAGCAGCTGGGCGTGGCCAATGCCGAGGCCGACGCCCTGGCGCGCGCCGCGGGGCTGGACTCGGTGATGGACCGCTGCGTGAAGATCGAGCACGCGCGGCTGTTCGGCGGGCTGCACTGGGCGGGCGTGAACACCGGCGTGATCAGCGCCCGGCGCCGGGCCGCGTGAGGGCGCCGCGATGAGCCAGCGCCGCTTCCACCCCGAGACCCTGGCCATCCACGCCGGCCAGGTGCCCGACCGCGAGACCGGCGCCCGCGCGCTGCCGATCTACCAGACCACCAGCTTCGTGTTCGACAGCGCCGAACACGCGGCGGCGCTGTTCAACCTGCAGACTTTCGGCAACGTCTACTCGCGCCTGTCCAACCCCACGGTGGCGGCGCTGGAAGAGCGCGTCGCCGCGCTCGAGGGCGGCCGCGCGGCGGTGGCCTGCGCCAGCGGCATGGCTGCCGAGGCCCTGGCGCTGATGACGCTGCTGCAGGCCGGCGACCACGTGGTGGCGGCCGGCGCGCTGTACGGCGGCAGCGTGACCATGCTCGCGGTGAACCTGGCCAAGTTCGGCATCGAGACCACGTTCGTCGACGCCACGCGGCCCGAGGCCTGGGCCGCCGCCGTGCGGCCCAACACCCGCGCCTTCTTCGCCGAGACTCTGGGCAACCCCAGCCTGGTGGTGCTGGACATCGCCGCCGTGGCCGGCGTGGCGCACGCGCACGGCGTGCCGCTGATCGTGGACAACACCGTGCCCAGCCCGGCGCTGTGCAACCCCATCGCCTTCGGCGCCGACATCGTGGTGCACAGCGCCACCAAGTACCTGGGCGGCCACGGCACCACGCTGGCCGGCGTGGTGGTGGAAAGCGGCCGCTTCCCCTGGGACAACGGCAAGTTCCCGGGCATGACCGAGCCCAGCCCCGGCTACCACGGCGTGAAGTTCTTCGAGACCTTCGGCGACTTCGGATTCAGCATGCGCTGCCGCATGGAGACGCTGCGCGTCTACGGCGCTGCGCTCAGCCCGATGAGCGCGTGGCAGGTGCTGCAGGGCGTGGAGACGCTGCCGCTGCGCATGGAGCGCCACAGCGCCAACGCGCTGGCGGTGGCCACCTTCCTGCAGGCCGACCCGCGCGTGAGCTTCGTCAACTACCCCGGCCTGCCCGGCCACCCGCAGCACGCGCTGCTGCAGCGGCAGATGAAGGCCGCCTCGGGCCTGCTGGC
The DNA here is from genome assembly GCA_903828235.1 of uncultured beta proteobacterium. Lineage (GTDB taxonomy): Bacteria > Pseudomonadota > Gammaproteobacteria > Burkholderiales > Burkholderiaceae_C > Rubrivivax. The sequence goes on from CAIKLM010000148.1 coordinate 106,167, forward strand.
CTTCGGCGTGAAGGGCGGCGCGGAGGCCGGCGTCCGCTTCATCGAGGCGGCACAGTTCATGAGCCACCTGGTCAACATCGGCGACACCCGCACGCTGGTCAGCCACCCGGCGAGCACCACGCACCGGCAGCTCGGCCCCGAGCAGCAACTCGCCGCGGGCGTCACGCCCGAGATGGTGCGCCTGTCGGTGGGCCTGGAGCACATCGACGACATCCTCTGGGACATCGACCAGGCGCTGGCGGCGGCCAGCGGCTGAGCACCTCGCCGCGCCGGGCTGCCGACGCCACGCCGACGGGCCGCTCCGGAGCCCGTGGGCCGGGCACAGCCCGGCCCACGGGGGCTCAGAAGAAGGCCATCGTGCGCACCTCGATGCTCTCGCGCCTGGGCGCGTCGGGCGGCGTGTCGGGATCCTCGAAGGCGCTGTGGCCCATGAAGCGGGCGCGGCCGTCGGTCTCGCTGTCGTAGGTCTTCAGCAGCAGCGCGTCGCTGGCCTCCATCTGCGGGAAGTAGACCCAGCGGTGCTTCGGCGAGTACCGCATCACGTAGATCTCGCCGGTGCGATCGCGGTACTTGAGGTCCATGCGCAGCATGTCGCCCTCGTCGTGCGTGGTGGCGTCGATCATCGCCAGCGGCAGTTCCTCGACCCGGCGGTACAGCGGCTTCCACACGTTGTAGAAGGCCACGCGGCGCTGCAGGAGTTCATCCGCGTCGCCGGGCACGATGTCGCGCACGCGTTGCGGGCCGCTCTTCACCGTGTAGTCGCTGTGCACCAGCAGCACGGCGGGGCGCTGCACGGTCGTCTGCTGCTTCAGGTCGGCCGGCAGCCGCTTTCGGATCGTGTGGTCGAACACCTCGACCCGGACCGCGCCGGTGTGCCGCTTCACGAAATCGACGACCTGGGCGTAGAACACCCGCTTGATCGAGTCGTCGTCGTCGAACTGGTCGAAGCGCGCGCCGAAGGGGTGGATCTCGAAACCCTCCCGGTCGGCGCGGAACTGCCCCGCGCGCGCCCAGCCGTCCTCGATCAGCACCTCGCGCACGTCGGTGCCCGGCGGGTTCAGCTGGCTGCCCGGATCCGGCTCGTAGAAGTAGTAGTCGGGGGGGATGCCGTTGTCGACGGTGTAGTTCATCGTCGCGCGGACATCGCGCGGGGTGGGCTTCACGGTCACGCCGCCTTCCGGGTGGTGAAGCCCTCGCCGACCCAGGTCTTCTGCCAGCTTGGGAGGGCCTCGATGTCGGCCATCCAGCGGCGCACGTTCGGGTGGTCGGCCAGCGGCAGCTTCTGCCAGCCGTGAAGGTGCATCGGCGCGGCCAGCGCGATGTCGGCGATCGTCGGGCCCGGCGTGCCGGCGATCCACCGGTTGCCCGCCAGGCGAGCGTCCAGGATGCCGGCCAGCTTGTGGAAGTTCGCCTGCTGGGCGTCCAGCACCGCCGGATCGGCCGCGCCGCCGAGCAGCGGCTTGACGCAGTTCTCGACGAGGAAGACGTAGCAGCTGGGGAACCAGTGCGAGCCCTCCCACTGCAACCAGCGGTTGATGTCGCAGCGCGTCCTGACGTCCTTCGGGTAGTAGGCCTCCTTGCCGTTCATGTCGGCGGCGTACTGCAGGATGGAGTTCGACTCCCACAGCGTGTAGTCGCCGTCGGTCATCGCGGGGATCGACGCGTTCGGGTTGATCGCCATGTACTCGGGCGACTTCTGCTCGCCCTTGAAGTAGTCGACGTGCTTGAGCTCGTACGGCACACCCATCAGGTCGAGGCCGGCCAACACCTTGCGGCAGTTGACCGTGATGGGGTCGGCGTGGATCGTGATCATCGTTTGTCTCCTGTTCGGGTCGTGGCGCGGTCGCTTGCCGCGGATCGCAGTCTCCCGGATTGATCTGCGTCAAGGAAGCTGCTTCACTGCGAACCGGTTGTCCGCGAACTGGAAACAATGGCCATCTCCACCGACATGCTCGCGGCCTTCGTGAAGGTGTCCGAGCTGGCGAGCGTGAGTGCCGCGGCCGGCGAACTCGGCGTCGGCAAGAGCGTGGTGAGCAAGCGGGTGGCGCAGCTCGAGGCGGCGGTGAAGGCGACGCTGTTCTCGCGCAGCACGCGGCGCATCGCGCTCACGGCCGCCGGGGAGGCCTACCTGGAGTTTGCCCGCCGCGCGCTGCGCGAGGTGGCCAGTGCCGAGGAGCGACTGCGCGACCTGCGGGTGGAGCTGACGGGCCAGATCCGCCTGACCGCCCCGGTCTCCTGGGGCCAGCACGTGCTGGCCAAGCGGCTGCCCGACTTCCTGCGGCTGCACCCCGCGATCGAGATCGAGCTGCAGCTCGCCGATCGCCTGATGGACGTGGCGGCCGAGCGCATCGACCTGGCGCTGCGCTGGACCACGCTGCCCGCGCAGGACCTCACCGCGACCCCGATCGCCGAGGTGGACTGGGTGATCGCGGCGGCGCCTTCCTATCTGGCCGCGGCCGGCGGCGCGCCGCAGGCGGCCGCCGAGCTCGCCCGCCACCCCTGCCTGTCGTACTGGCGCGAGACTTCCGACGACACCTGGACGCTGTTCGAGGGCGGCGCCTCGCACGCGGTGCGGGTGGGCAGCCGGTACCACGTCAACAACCCCGATGCGGTGGTCGATGCGGCGCTGGCCGGCCTCGGCATCGCGCTGCTGCCGGGGTACGTGTGCCGGACGGCGCTCGACGACGGCCGGCTGCGGCGAGTGCTTCCGAACTGCGTGCCGCTGACCAAGTTCGGCACCCGCATCACCGCGTTCTCCACCCCGGAGCGCACGCGGCTGGCGCGCATCCAGGCGCTGCTCGCCTTCCTGCGCACGCAGCTCGGCTGACCCTGCCCGCCGCCCGGGCCTGCTACGTCGCCACGCGCGTGCAGGTGAAGAAGCCGTTGAGCGTGAGCCGGCCCTGGCGCGGGTTGTCGCTGAGCTCGCCCGCGGGGCCGTTGTCGCTGCAGTGGAACACCCCGCCGTCGTAGAAGACGGCGCGGTTGAATCGGGCCGGCACCTGCAGCACGCGCTCGAAGTAGGCGTTGCTGCCGTGCATGTAGCCGGGCGCGATGTCCCAGCGGGAACAGAACGCCTGCGCGTCCAGCTGCCCGGCGTCCTGCACCATGAGCTCGATCTCGTCCATGGGGCGCGTGGGGCGGTACAGGCTGGTGCCACCGAACGCGGGATCGTGGAACAGGTACAGCACCGAGGCGGCGCGCAGGCTGCGCGGGTCGCGGCCCGGGTCGTCGCGGTGGCAAAACCATTGCCGGGGCTGCAGGGCATCGGCGGGCAGGGTCACCATCGACAGCCGGCAGTCGATGCGCAGCGACCGTCGCCCGCCCAGCAGAGCCCGCACGTGCTCGCGGAACCAGTCGTCGAGCAGGCCCGACACGGCCGGCGGCATCCACAGCTCCAGCCCGGGGTAGGCGCTGTTGCCCGGCGCCTGGAAGTGATCGCGCCACATCACCGCCAGTTCCACCATCGCCTGCGGGTTGAGCAGGAAGTCGTCGACCACCAGGCAGAGCTTGCCCGGCAGGTGCTCGGGGTCGAGCGGCACGGCCTCGATGCGGGCCCCGGGGTTGAAGCGTGGCAGGAAGTCGTGCAGGTCCATGGCGGCGCCATTCTCGCCGCGGCGGCGTGCGGGTAAGTCCCAGGGGCTGCACCCGCTTGGCGCAGCCGCACCAATCCGATACAAACCGTGCATCGTTTTGTATGCAATCTCCCGGGCTCATGGTGTGCGGGGCCCGGCACGGCGATTGCGTGGCGAGGGCCACCGATGAGCGCAGTCCTGTCCGACGCCGACATCCACGCCCGCCTGGCCGAGGCCGTCCTCGACCAGCGCCTGGCGCCGGGCCAGCGTCTGCGCGAGGACGAACTGGGTCAGGCTTTCGGCGTGTCGCGCACGCGCATCCGGCAGGTGCTGATCCGCCTGGCCAGCGAGGACCTCGTCACCCTGGTGCCCAACGCCGGCGCGCGCGTGGCCGAGCCCACCCCCGACGAGGCGCGCGAGGTCTTCGCCGTGCGCCGCCTGCTCGAGCCCGAACTGCTGGCCGCCTTCGTGGCCCGGGCCACCGCGGCCGACCTGCGCGCGCTGCAGGGCTGGATCCGCGACGAGGAGCGCGCGCGCGCCGACGGCCGCCGCCACGACGCCATCCGCCACGCGGGCGCCTTCCACCTGCACGTGGCTGAACACGCTGGCAACCGCACGCTGGCGCGGCTGCTGCGGCCGCTGGTGATGCGCACCTCGCTCGTGCTGCTGCGCTACGGGCCGCAGGACATCCGCGACGGCGGCGACGCCAGCTGCGACTGCCGCGAGCACCGCAGCATCCTGGCCGCCATCAAGCTGCGCGACGGGGCGGCCGCCGGCCGCGCGATGGTGGAGCACCTGTCGCGGCTGGAGTCGCAGCTGCAGTTCGGGGTGCCCGAGCGCGCCGCGCCGGGGCTGGCCATGTTGCTGGGCCTGGCCGACGGGGCCCCCGCGTGAGCACGCTGCTGCTGCTGAACCCCAACACCAGCGCCGAGGTGAGCGCGCTGCTGGAGCGCCACGCCGCGCCCGTGGCGCAGGCCGCCGGGCTGCGGCTGGCCGTGGCCACGGCGCGATTCGGCCCACGCTACATCACCGGCGAGGCCGGCGCCGCGGTGGCGGGCCATGCGGCGCTGGACGCCTACGCCGCCCACGTGCAGGCGCGTGGCCGGCCGGCGGCCGTGCTGCTGGCCTGCTTCGGCGACCCCGGCCTGTTCGCGCTGCGCGCCACGGCCGGCGTGCCCGTGCTCGGCCTGGCCGAGGCGTCCATGCTGGCCGCGGCCCGCCACGGGCCCTTCGTCGTCGTCACCGGGGGCGCGGCCTGGGTGCCGATGCTGCAGCGGCTGGCCACGCTGCTGCCGCTGCCCGCGCCGCTGCTGGGCGTGCAGGCCGTGCACCGCAGCGGGGGCGAGATGGCCGCCGACCCGGCGGGGGCCGTCGAGCTGCTGCACGCCGCCGCGCGCGAGGCCTTGCAGCGCTGGCCCGCGGCGCGCACCGTGCTGCTGGGCGGCGCCGGCCTGGCCGGCCTGGCCGCGCCGCTGGCCGGGCGGCTGCCGTGCCCGGTGCTCGACAACCTCCAAGAGGCGCTGCACGCCGGCGTGGCCGCCGCGCAGCCCCTGGCGCAGACCCCGTCCCGGGCTCCCGAGCCCGGCCCCTGGGTGGGCCTGTCGCCCGAACTCAGCGCCTGGCTGCAGCCGGGCTGAGCTGGCATGCCGTTTGCCTTTCTTTTTCGATCCATTCACCAGGAGAGAGCCCGATGAAGCGCATCCCGACCCCTCGCCCCGTTAACGCCCGCCGTGCTGCCGCCGGCCTGGTGTTCGGCCTCGGCACCCTGGCGGCGGCGCTGGCCCTGCCGGCGCACGCGCAGGAGAAGCTGCTGCGCATCGCGATGACGGCGGCGGACATCCCGCGCACGCTCGGCCAGCCCGACCAGGGCTTCGAGGGCAACCGCTTCACCGGCATCCCGATGTACGACGCGCTCACGCACTGGGACCTCTCCAAGGCCGATGCCCCGAGCGTGCTGATCCCGGGACTGGCGCTGAGCTGGGCCGTGGACGCCAAGGACAAGACGAAGTGGGTGTTCAAGCTGCGCCCGGGCGTGAAGTTCCACGACGGCAGCGACTTCAACGCCGACGCCGTGGTGTGGAACGTGCGCAAGGTGCTCGACAAGGACGCCGTGCACTTCGACGCCAGCCAGGTGGGCGTCACCGCCAGCCGCATGCCCACGCTGCGCAGCGCGCGCAAGATCGACAACCTCACAGTCGAGCTGACCACCAGCGAGCCGGACTCCTTCCTGCCGCTGAACCTGACCAACCTGTTCATGGCCAGCCCCGCGCATTGGCAGAAGAAGTTCGATGCCGCCCCCGGCGCCACGCCGGCCGACAAGTCCAAGGCGGCGTGGACGGCCTTCGCGGCCGACGCCAGCGGCTCGGGCCCCTTCCGGATGGTCCGCTTCGTGCCGCGCGAGCGGCTGGAGCTCGCGGCCAACAAGGCCTACTGGGACGCGAAGCGCGTGCCCAAGATCGACCGCGTCGTGATGCTGCCCATGCCCGAGGCCAACGCGCGCACGGCGGCGCTGCTGTCGGGCCAGGTCGACTGGATCGAGGCCCCGGCGCCCGACGCGATGGGCGCCATCCAGAATCGCGGCCACAAGATCTACTTCAACCAGCAGCCGCACGTCTGGCCCTGGCAGCTGAGCTTCGCCGAGGGCTCGCCCTGGCTGGACAAGCGCGTGCGCCACGCCGCCAACCTGTGCGTGGACCGCACGGGGCTGCTCAAGCTGCTGGGCGGCATGATGGGCATCCCCAAGGGCACGGTGCCGCCCGGCCACCCGTGGTGGGGCAACCCCAAGTTCGACATCAAGTACGACGTCGCCGCGGCGCGGCAGCTGATGACGGAAGCCGGCCACAGCGCTGCCAAGCCGCTGCGGGTGAAGGTGCAGATCAGCGCCAGCGGCTCGGGCCAGATGCAGCCCCTGCCGATGAACGAGTTCGTGCAGCAGAGCCTGAAGCAGTGCTTCTTCGACGTGCAGTTCGACGTCATCGAGTGGAACACGCTGTTCACCAACTGGCGCCGCGGCGCCAAGGATCCCACCGCCAACGGCGCCCACGCCATCAACGTGAGCTACGCCGCGATGGACCCGTTCTTCGCGATGGTGCGCTTCACCAGCACCAAGACCTTCCCGCCCGTGAGCAACAACTGGGGCTACTTCGGCAACGCCGAGTTCGACAAGCTGATCGCCGACGCGCGGACCAGCTTCGACGACAAGGCCCGTGACGCGGCGCTGGCCAAGCTGCACGCCCGCATCGTCGAGGAGGCGCCGTTCGTCTGGATTGCGCACGACGTCGGCCCGCGCGCGATGACGGCGCGCGTGAAGAACGTGGTGCAGCCGCGCAGCTGGTTCATCGACATCGCCACGATGTCGATGGACTGACGCGCCCGAAGCACCGCCCGCGCCCGGCCGATGTTCGCCTACCTGCTGCGCCGCATCCTGTACACGCTGCCCATCATGGGCGGCGTGGCCCTGGTCTGCTTCGCGCTGGTGCACCTCGCGCCGGGTGATCCGCTGGTGTCGGTGCTGCCGCCCGACGCCAGCGCCGAGCTGCAGCAGCAGCTGCGCACGCTCTACGGCTTCGACCGCAGCCTGCCCGAGCAGTTCGTCAGCTGGGTCTGGCGCGCGCTGCACGGCGACCTGGGCACCAGCATCGCCAGCAACCGCCCCGTCACCAGCGAGGTGATGACGGCAGTGGTCAACACGCTGCGCCTGGCGGTGGTGGCCACGCTCATCGGCTTCTTCTTCGGCTGCCTGTTCGGCTTCGTGGCGGGCTACTTCCGCAACAGCTGGGTGGACCGCAGCGCCTCGCTGCTCAGCGTGCTGGGCGTCAGCGTGCCCCACTACTGGCTGGGCATGGTGCTGGTGATCATCTTCGCGGCGCAGCTCAACTGGCTGCCGGCCACCGGCGCCGGCCCGGGCGGCAGCGACGAGTGGGCCTGGAACTGGGAGCACATCAAGCACATGCTGCTGCCGGCCATCACCATGAGCGTGATCCCCATGGGCATCGTGGCGCGCACGGTGCGGGCGCTGGTGGCCGAGATCCTGGCGCAGGAGTTCGTGGTCGGCCTTCGCGCCAAGGGGCTGACGCACTTCGGCGTGTTCCGCCACGTCGTCAAGAACGCCGCGCCCACGGCGCTGGCCGTGATGGGCCTGCAGCTGGGCTACCTGCTCGGCGGCAGCATCCTCATCGAGACGGTGTTCGCCTGGCCGGGCACCGGCTTCCTGCTCAACAGCGCCATCTTCCAGCGCGACCTGCCGCTGCTGCAGGGCACGATCCTCGTGCTGGCGATGTTCTTCGTCGTGCTCAACGTCGTCGTCGACATCGTGCAGTCGCTGCTCGACCCGCGGATCGCCCGCTCATGAGCGCCGCCATCACCCCCGGCGCGGCCGTCGCGGAACCGGCGCCCCCTTCGCGCGGCTACTGGGCCAGCGTCGGCGTGCGCGTGCTGCGCGACCCGGTGTTCTGGGTGGCCGCGTCCATCGTGCTGGCGCTGCTGGCCATGGCCCTGTTCGGCCCCTGGATCGCGCCGGCCGACCCGCAGGCCAGCAGCATGCTGTCGCGCCTGAAGCCCATCGGCACCGAGGGCCACCCGCTGGGCACCGACGAGCTCGGCCGCGACCTGCTCAGCCGCCTGATCGTCGGCGCGCGCCTGAGCCTGTTCATGGGCATCACCCCGGTGATCCTGGCCTTCGTCATCGGCTCGGCGATCGGCATCCTGGCCGGCTACGCGGGCGGCCTCACCAACACGGCGATCATGCGCACGATCGACGTGTTCTACGCCTTCCCCAGCGTGCTGCTGGCCATCGCGCTCAGCGGCGCCCTGGGCGCCGGCATCGGCAACGCGCTGCTGTCGCTGACGATCGTGTTCATCCCGCCGATCGCCCGCGTGGCCGAGAGCGTGACGACGCAGGTGCGCAACCGCGACTACGTCGAGGCCGCGCGGGCCAGCGGCGCCGGCGCCTTCACCATCGTGCGCGTGCACGTGCTGGGCAACGTGCTGGGGCCCATCTTCGTGTACGCCACCAGCCTGATCGCGGTGAGCATGATCCTGGCCAGCGGGCTGAGCTTCCTGGGCCTGGGCGTCAAGCCGCCCGAGCCCGAGTGGGGCCTGATGCTCAACACGCTGCGCACCGCCATCTACGTGCAGCCCTGGGTCGCGGCGCTGCCCGGCGTGATGATCTTCATCACCTCGATCGCCTTCAACCTGCTGAGCGACTCGCTCCGCGCCGCGATGGACAACAAGTGATGGACGCCACCGTGCGCAAGCCGCTGCTGGCGGTACGGGGCCTGGTCAAGCACTTCCCGCTGAAGCGCGACGTGCTCGGCCGCGGCGGCGGCGTGGTGCGCGCCGTCGACGACGTGAACTTCCAGGTGCTCGCGGGCGAGACGCTGGGCGTGGTGGGCGAAAGCGGCTGCGGCAAGAGCACCACCGCGCGGCTGCTGATGCAGCTTATCGAGCCGACGGCCGGCGAGGTCGTCTTCGACGGGGCCCTGGTGGGCAGCCGCGACCTGCCGCTGAAGGAGTACCGCCGCCAGGTGCAGATGGTGTTCCAGGACAGCTACGCCAGCCTGAACCCGCGCATGACCATCGAGGACAGCATCGCCTTCGGGCCGCAGGTGCACGGCGTGCCGGTGCGCGAGGCCGTCGAGCGCGCGCGCAGCCTGCTGGCCAAGGTGGGCCTGGAGCCGGGCCGCTTCGCCGAGCGCTACCCGCACGAGCTCTCGGGCGGGCAGCGACAGCGCGTGAACATCGCCCGGGCGCTGGCGCTGCAGCCGCGCATCGTGATCCTCGACGAGGCCGTCTCGGCGCTGGACAAGAGCGTCGAGGCGCAGGTGCTGAACCTGCTGATGGACCTGAAGGACGAGTTCGGCCTGACCTACGTGTTCATCAGCCACGACCTGCACGTGGTGCGCTTCGTCTCCGACCGCGTGATGGTGATGTACCTGGGCGAGGTGGCCGAGCTCGGCGAGGCCGAGTCGCTGTTCGTGGCCCCGCGGCACCCCTACACCAAGGCGCTGCTGTCGAGCATGCCCAGCATGGACCCCGACCGCCGCACGCTCGAGGCGCCGCTGGCCGGCGACCCGCCCAACCCCATCAACCCGCCCAGCGGTTGCCGCTTCCACCCGCGCTGCCCCAGGGCCGAGGCCGTGTGCGCGCAGCGGGCGCCGTCGCGCCGGGCGCTGGCCTTGCCCGGGGCCACCGAGGGCGTGGCCTGCCTGATGAACGAGCCCGGCAGCGGCCACACGGCCGCGGCGCCGGCGCAGGAGCCTGCCGCATGAACACCGTCGCGAAGGCCGCGCCGCTGGTCGACATCGCCGAGCTCAGCGTCACCTTCAGTGGCGGCCGCGCACCGGTGCGCGCGGTCAGTGGCGTGAGCCTGCAGGTGCAGCGCGGCGAGACGGTGGCGCTGATCGGCGAGAGCGGCTCGGGCAAGAGCGTCACGCTGCGCACCATGCTCATGCTGCACCCGGCGCGCCGCACCACGCTGGGCGGCCGGCTGGTGGTGGCCGGCCGCGACGTGCTGGCGATGAGCGAGCGCGAGCTGGCCGACTACCGCGGCAAGGTGGCCAGCATGATCTTCCAGGAGCCGCTGCTGGCGCTGGACCCGGTCTACAGCGTGGGCGCGCAGATCGTGGAGAGCATCCGCCGGCACGAACCGGTGTCGGCTGCCGAGGCGCACTCGCGCGCGCTGGGGCTGTTCGAGCGCGTGCGCATCCCCAGCCCCGAGCGCCGCCTGGCCGCCTACCCGCACGAGATGAGCGGCGGCATGCGCCAGCGCGCCATGATCGCGCTGGCCCTGGCCTGCCGGCCCGAGCTGCTGCTGGCCGACGAGCCGACCACGGCGCTGGACGCCACGGTGCAGATCCAGGTGCTGATCCTGCTGCGCGAGCTGCAGCGGGAGCTGGGCCTGGGCATCGTGTTCGTCACCCACGACATCGGCGCCGCGCTGGAGGTGGCCGACCGCATCGCCGTGATGTACGCCGGCCGCATCGTCGAGGAGGGCACGGCGCGCGAGCTGATCCACGCGCCGCGCCACCCCTACACGCAGGCGCTGCTGCGCAGCCGCGCCCATGGCGCGCTGGCCAAGGGCCAGCGCCTGGTCACCATCCCCGGCGCGCCGCCCGACCTGAGCCGGCTGCCGCCCGGTTGCGCCTTCGCCGAGCGCTGCCGGCTGGCGCAGGACGCCTGCCGCGCGCAGCAGCCCCCGGCCGTGGAGCTGGCCCCGGGCCACCGCGCGCGCTGCCTGCGCACCGACGCCTCGGCCGACACCCCCACCTCGCACACTGCCTGACCATGATCGACGACCGCGGCATCCACGCCTTCGTGCCTTACCCCGACGCGCCGGTGGCGCACGCCGCCGGCGGCCCTCTGGCGGGCCTGAGCTTCGCCGCGAAGGACCTGTTCGACGTCGCCGGCTACCCCACGGGCGGCGGCAGCCCCATCGTGCTGGCGCTGTCGGGCATCAAGACGCGCACCGCGCCCACGGTGCAGAAGCTGCTCGACGCCGGCGCGCGCTTCGTGGGCAAGACGGTCACCGACGAGCTGGCCTTCAGCATGAACGGCCAGAACGCGCACTTCGGCGCGCCGCGCAACGGCGCCGCCCCCGATCGCATCAGCGGCGGCTCGTCCTCGGGCTCGGCCTCGGCGGTCTCGAACGGCCTGTGCCACGTCGCCCTGGGCACCGACACCGGCGGCAGCGTGCGCGCGCCGGCCAGCCACTGCGCTCTGGTGGGCCTGCGGCCGACGCATGGGCGCGTCAGCCTGGAGGGCGCGCTGGACCTGGCCCCGAGCTTCGACACCTGCGGCTGGTTCACGCGCGACGTCGCCACCTTCGCGCGCGTGGCCGACGTGCTGCTGGGTGCCGACGCCGTGCCGGCGCCGAGCCGGCTGCTGTGGCCGGCCGACCTGTGGGCGCAGCTCGCGCCCGCGGCCGACGCCAGCGCGCGCGCCGCCGCCGATCGCGTGCAGGCCGTGCTGGGCGAAGCGAGACTGGTGACGGTGGTGCTGGATTCCTTCGAGGCGATGTACTGGCACTTCCGCCACCTGCAGGGCCGCGAGGCCTGGCTCACCGACGGCCCGCTGATCGAGCGCCACGCGCCGCCGCTGGGCCCGGGCGTGGCCGAGCGCTTCGCCTTCAGCCGCGGGGTGACCGACGCGCAGGTGATCGCGGCCAACGCCTTCCGCGAGCGCTTCACGGCGCACCTCGAGGCGCTGCTGGGGGCCGACGGCGTGCTGCTGCTGCCGACCATGCCCGACATCGCACCGCTGAAGGCCGAGCCCGAGAGCGCGCTGGAGGACTACCGAAACCGCGCCATCCGGCTGCTGTGCGTGGCCGGCCTGGCGGGCCTGCCGCAGCTGAGCCTGCCGCTGGCGGGGCGCGACGGCGCGCCCATGGGCCTGAGCCTGCTGGGCCCGCGCGGCAGCGACCGGGCGCTGGTGGCGATGGCCGAGCGGCTGGCGGCCGCCGGCGTCGGGCGGCCGGCTGGGCTGTAGCGACAGACGGGGCGTCGCGGTGCGCCGAAACGGCGCAAGCCGTGACCCCCAGCCGGACGAGACGCCGTGCCACGACACGTGGACGCATCGCTCCGTGGCGCCAGCACCGTCGCCCCGATGCCCTCGGCTACAGCACCACCCTCAGCGGCGCCTCCAGCACCACCTCGTCGCAGTCCACCGCTGCGCCGCGCCGCTCCAGCACCGCCCATGGCCCGTCGTCCAGGGCCAGCAGGCCGTGGTGCCAGGTGCCGGCCGCGATGCGGATGCCCTGCCGGCCGTCGCTGAGCAGCGCCACGCAGTCCTCGCCGCGCGGCGCCACCAGGCCTGCGGGCGCCAGCAGCAGCACGCAGCGGCGCGCGCCGCCCAGCGGCAGGAAGACCTGGTCCGACAGCCGGTGACGCTCCAGCGCGCGGGTCTCGAAGGGGAAGGTGCGCGCCTGCGCGTCGTACACCGCCAGCACCGCGCGGCCGCCGTCGCGCTGCAGGTCCAGCGCCGCGACCGCCTCGTGCCGGCGCGAACTGCCGCCGTTGATGGCGTCGCCGCCGCTGGCGGCGGCGATCACCGAGCCGTAGGGCGCCATCGCCGCCGGCGTCAGCGGCTGCACGCGCAGCGTGTTCACGCCGCGCGGCCCGCGGTCTCGAGCATGGCCTCCAGCAGCATCTGGCAGCCGGCGGCCAGGTGCTCGGGCTGCGCGTCCTCGACCTCGTTGTGCGAGATGCCGTCCTTGCAGGGCACGAAGATCATCGCCGTGGGCGCGGTGCGCGCCACGTAGACGGCGTCGTGGCCGGCGCCGCTGACGATGTCGCGGTGCGGCAGCCCGTGGCGCGCGGCGGCGGCGCGCACGCGGCCCAGCAGCGCGGGGTCGAAGGGCGCCGGCGGGAAGTGCACCACCGGCTCCACGCTCACCGCCACGCGCCCCGAGGCCTGCACCTGCGCCACGGCCTCGCGCAGCGCGGCGTCCATGCGCGCCAGGCCGGCGTCGTCGGGGTGGCGGAAGTCCACCGTGAAGCTCACGCGCCCCGGGATGGTGTTGCGCGAGTTCGGAAACACCTGCACCCAGCCCACCGTGCCGCGCGCGTGCGGCGCCTCGCCGCGGGCGATGCGGTCCACCGCCTGCATCAGCGGCAAGGCGGCCTGCAGCGCGTCGCGCCGCAGTTCCATCGGCGTGGGGCCGGCATGGGCCTCCAGGCCCGTGACGACGACGTCGTACCAGCGCTGCCCCAGCGCACCGACGACGACGCCGATCACCTCGCCGGCGTCCTCCAGCACCGGGCCCTGCTCGATGTGCGCCTCGAAGAAGGCGCCGAAGCGCGGCGCGCCGTCGGCCAGCGCCGCCGGCGCCGCGCCGGCATAGCCGATGGCCTGCAGCGCCTCGCGCACGCTGGTGCCCTGGCGGTCGGTGGCGGCCAGCGCGTGCTCGAGCGAGAAGGCGCCGGCATACACCCCCGAGCCCATCATCACGGGCACGAAGCGCGAGCCCTCCTCGTTGGTCCACACGCACAGCTCCAGCGGGGCGCGCGTGCGGATGCCGTGGTCGGCCAGCGTCCGCAGCACCTCCAGGCCGGCGAGCACGCCGTAGTTGCCGTCGAACTTGCCGCCGGTGGGCTGGGTGTCGATGTGGCTGCCGGTGGCCACCGCGGCCAGGCCGGGCTCGCTGCCCTCGCGCCGCGCGAAGACGTTGCCGATGGCGTCCACGCGCACCGTGCAGCCGGCCTCCTGCGCCCAGCGCACGAACAGGTCGCGCGCCTGCCGGTCGAGCTCGCTCAGCGCCAGCCGGCACACGCCGCCCTTGGGCGTGGCGCCGATCCCTGCCAGCGACATCAGGCTGGCCCACAGCCGGGTGGCGTCGATGCGGGGCAGGGCGGTGGCGAGGGCGGCGTCGGGGGCGTTCATGGCGTCGGGGCTCCGGAGGGGTTGGGCGGCGCCAGCACCTCGTGGGGCTGGGGCGGTGCGCGGTACCGCGGTGCGGCAACACGCGGGCGTGGGCCCGTGCCGGGTCGGCGGGAAGCCCCTGCCGGCGCTGGTGTCGCTGGCACCACGGGCGCCAGTTTCGCAGCAAGTGGCGCACCCGGCCATCGCGGGGGAAGCCGCGCAGCACCGATCCGCGCTTGCCGTTGCCGCAGAGCGCGCCCGTCCGGCTTCGGCGGCGGTTCATGCCGGCGGATCGACCGCTCGTCGCCAAGCCCCGCCGGCCGCCCGGGGGCCGTGACACAGTCCGCCCCCGGGAGACGGCGCACCCCGCGCCGCGAGGAGCCTTCGCGATGCTTTCCATCCGCGGACTGACGCACGAGTACACCCCGGGCACGCGTGCCCTCGACGGCGTGGACCTGGACATCCCGCCGGGCATGTTCGGCCTGCTCGGGCCCAACGGCGCCGGTAAGTCCTCGCTGATGCGCTGCATCGCCACGCTGCAGTCGCCCACCGAGGGATCGATCCGCTTCGCCGCCGCCGGCGGCGCGCCCATCGACGTGCGGCGCGAGCCCGAGGCGCTGCGCCGCTGCCTGGGCTACCTGCCGCAGGACTTCGGCGTCTACCCGCGCGTCTCGGCCGCCGAGCTGCTCGACCATCTGGCCGTGCTCAAGGGCGTGGCCGGCCGCGGCGAGCGGCGCGACACGGTGGAGCAGCTGCTGCGGCAGGTCAACCTCTGGGACGTGCGCAAGCGCCCCGTGGCCGGCTTCTCTGGCGGCATGCGGCAGCGCTTCGGCATCGCGCAGGCGCTGATCGGCAACCCGCAGCTCATCATCGTCGACGAGCCCACCGCCGGCCTCGACCCCGAGGAGCGCAACCGCTTCAACAACCTGCTGGCCGAGATCGGGCAGAGCGTGGTGGTGATCCTGTCGACGCACATCGTCGACGACGTGGCCGACCTGTGCCCGCGCATGGCCGTGATGGCCGGCGGGCGCATCGTCGCGCAGGGCGAGCCGCGCGCGCTGGTGGCCGGCCTGGAGGGGCGCGTCTGGGCGCGCGCGGTCGAGCGCGACGAGGTCGAGGGCTGGCGCGAGCGCGCCACCGTCATCGCCACGCGGCTGCGCGAGGGCCGCACGCTGCTGCGCGTGCTGGCCGACACCGCGCCGGGCGCCGGCTTCGAGCCCGTGCCGGCGTCGCTGGAGGACGTGTACTTCGCCACGCTGGCCGCGGTGCGCTCGCCGCAGCCGGCGGCGGCGCACTGAACGGGGGCCGCGCCATGTTCGCCTCGGTCGCCGCGTTCGAGCTGCGCCTGCTGCTGCGCAGCCCGGTGTTCTGGATCGGCTTCGCGATCTTCCTCCTGCTCGCCTTCGGCTCGATCACGGTCGACGGCATCCAGATCGGTGCCGGCGGCAACGTGCGGCTGAACGCCCCGTACGCCATCGCGCAGACGCTGGCGGTCATGTGCGTCTTCGGCATCTTCGTGGCCACCGCCTTCGTGGCCGGCGCGGTGATCCGCGACGACGAGACCGGCTTCGCCCCGCTGGTGCGCAGCACGCGCGTCGGCAAGCCGGCCTACGTGCTGGGCCGCTTCGTCGGCGCCAGCGCCGCGGCGCTGCTGGTGATGACCTCGGTGCCGCTGGGCATGGCGCTGGGCGCGCTGATGCCCTGGCTGGACCCGCAACGCATCGGCCCGAACGAGCCGCTGCACTACCTGACGGCCTACGCGTTGTTCGTGGTGCCGACCATGCTGGTGGTGTGCGCCGCGTTCTTCGCGCTGGCCACGGCCACGCGCAGCCTGATGTGGACCTACATCGGCGCGGTGGCGGTGCTGGTGGGCTTCATCGTGTCGCGCGCGCTGCTCAGCGACCCGGCGCTGGACACCGTCAGCGCCTGGACCGACCCCTTCGGCCTGTCGGCGCTGTCGCTGGCCACCAAGTACTGGACGGCGGCGGAGCGCAACACGCTGCTGCCGCCGCTGCAGGGCGTGCTGCTGGGCAGCCGGCTGCTGTGGCTGGGGGTGGCGGGGGCGCTGCTGCTGCTGGCCTACGGGCTGTTCCGCATGGACGGCGCGCCGCTGCTGCGCCGGCGTGCGCGGCCCGGGGCGGCGGCCGCACCGGCGGCGCC
>CAIKLM010000149.1 GCA_903828235.1 uncultured beta proteobacterium
GCCTGGCTAGCCAGGCCAGCGCGAAACCCGAAACGACAAGCAACTGATCAACAACCGGGGGTCAAAACTCGATGTCGTCAGGGGGTCAGTTCTGGATGTCGCTTGACAGCCCGTCGCGCCGCCAGCGCCTTGCGTCTTGCTTCACCCGTCGGGTGAGTGTGCCAACGCAGCGCAGGTCCGCAACAACGCTTGAGCTCAGGTCATCACGGAGCGGCAACTGCCGGATTCAGGGTGAGAGGTTGCACAGCGCCTGAGCATCGGTGCCTCGCGCGGACCACGCGGCCTGGTGCTCACTGCGCTGTGCGCCGAACTGCCGGCCTCGCGATTGCACGGCAAGCAGTGGCCATTGGCGCTGCGGCTGAGCCTGGCGAGGGATGCCGCGCGGCCGCGGGCCTGATCAGCCCGCACGTTTGCGGGCGGCCAAGGCCCGACTTTCCTTCTTGAGCTGCTGTGAGACGGGGCACACGGCCTGCAGGAAGCCGGAAAGCGTGTGCGCCAGGGTGTCCCTCTGCAGTCGGTAGTAGACGAACTGGCCCCGCTTGTCGGAGGCGACCAGCCCGGCGGCCTCAAGGATCTTCAGGTGCTTCGACAGCGATGGCTTGGTCATCTCGAACCGCGCGGCAATCTCTCCAGCCGACAACTCCGATTCGGAGAGATAGGCCAAGATCTTGCGGCGGGGCGTAGAGGCGAGTGCTTCGAAGACTTTGTCCATCGGCGGGGGCCATGATAGGGCCGTTTCTCGCTTAGTTAGTTTGCCAATTAGCTAATTAAGTGCTAGTCTTGAGACATGAAGAAAGCCAGTTCATCGGATTCGGGGATCCAGGTCTTCTACAACAGCGCCTGCCCGGTTTGCGACGCCGGCATCCGTAGACAGCGCAGCCGGATGGCGGCCTGCCGGGCGGAATGGGTGGACGTCCACGCTGAGCCGCAGGCCGTGCAGGCGGTCGCCGCTCCCTTGGAAACCGTGCGCGAGCGGCTGCATGTGATCGATGCCGAGGGCTGCGTCCAGGTCGGCGCCGACGCGCTTGCCGCCCTGTGGCTGGCCACGCCGGGCCAGCGCTGGCTAGGCCATCTGGCCCGTTTCGCCCCCTTACGCCCGCTGGCGCGCTTGGCCTACAACGCGTTCGCCCGCATGCTGTACCGCTGGAATCGATGGCGCGGGCACTGGTAGGACGCCAACATGAGTTTCGACTTCAACAACGCAGACCCGTCTGAGCTCGCACGCTTTTCGGCTTTGGCCGAACGCTGGTGGGATCCGGACTCGGAGTTTCGCCCGCTGCACAGGATCAACCCGTTGCGGCTCGACTGGATCGATGCGCTCGCCGGGCTCCGAGGCAAGCGCGTACTGGACGTTGGATGTGGCGGAGGCATCCTGGCTGAGAGCATGGCGGTCCGCAGCGCCGCGGTCCTGGGCATCGACCTCGCCGACAAGCCTCTGGCTGTAGCCAAGCTGCACGCGAGTCGGGCGGGCGTGTCCGTTCAATATCGGCACGTCAGCGCCGAAGCACTGGCCGCCGAGCAGCCCGGCGCGTTCGATGTCGTCACGTGCATGGAGATGCTGGAGCACGTGCCGCAGCCGCAATCCGTGATCGAGGCATGCGCCACGCTCGTGCGGCCCGGGGGCTGGGTGTTCTTTTCTACCATCAACCGCAACGCTCTGAGCTACCTGCTGGCTATCGTGGGCGTCGAGTACGTGCTGCGGATGCTTCCGCGCGGAACCCACCGCTGGGACCGCTTCATCAGGCCGGGTGAACTGCAGGCGATGGCGGCTTTGCACGGCCTGAGGCTGCGCGATGCGCGAGGCCTGGGCTACAACCCGTTTACCCAGCGCTTTCGGTTGCACCGCTTCATGGGGGTGGGCTACCTGCTGGCGATGCAGCGAGCGCCAGCTGGCCCCGATACCACACCAGCGGTCCGAGCAGAGGCGCGGTAACCTCGACCTCGAAAACATACGCTCCATCGACGATGCGCTTGCCCGCGCGAGAGCGCGGCAGCAGTCCGACAGGCAGCGGCATGCCGCGCCACCGCGCACGCAGCACTCGCCAGTGCCATGCGCCGTCCTCGACATCCACACCCAGGTCGAAACGCAGGGCGCCCGTGGTCTCGACCCAATGCCCCCGCGGCCACGAACCCCGCGGCTCGAACCACGAAACCATCTCGACCACGCCGCCGGCCGCCTCGAAGCGGCGCGCCCACCGCAACCGCTGCCCATCGTGCGAGATGCGCACCGTCAGATCGGCGGCACCTGGCGGGGGCAAGCCCATGCGACGGGCGATGCGGGCGCCCAGCCAACCGGCCAGAGCCGCGCCGCGGCCGATCTCGACGCGGCCACGCAAGATGCCGCCCTGGCGGTGCAGTTGCTGCAGCAAGGGATGCAGCGCTCCAAAGCGCGGCCCGAACCACTGCTCGACCGGATTGTGCTTCACTTATTTCTGACTTGACAGAAATTTCCGACGCGTTAATCTTAAGGCATGCAGCTGAGCGAAACCTCCCAAAGATTCATCCTGCACTGGGGCGAGATGGGCGCCCGGTGGGGCGTGAACCGCACGGTCGCGCAGATCCATGCCTTGCTCTACCTGGCCGGCATCCCGCTGCCCGCCGACGAGATCGCAGACACGCTCGGCGTCGCAAGAAGCAACGTGAGCAATTCCATCCGCGAATTGCAGGCCTGGAACCTCGTCAAGCTCGTCCACGTGCAGGGCGACCGGCGCGACCACTTTGAAACCAGCACGGACATCTGGGACCTCGCGCGCACCATCGTGCGCGAACGCAAAGAGCGCGAGATCGAGCCGACTATCGGCCTGCTCAGGGACTTGCTGGCCAGTCCCGAACTGACGGTGGACGGGGTCGAGCGGGCTGCCCGCATCCGCGAAATGCAGGTGATGCTGGAGTCGCTGTCCGCGTGGAGCGAAGAGATGCTGCGCCTGGACAAGGACACGCTCACCAAGGTGCTCAAGCTCGGCGCCCGCATCCAGAAGCTCATCCGGGGGCAGCCTGTGGATGGTGGGCCTCCAGCTGGTGGCAAGAAGCGCGCGGTCGGCGCTGTGCCGGAGTCGTAAGCCGACGCTTTTTTTTGCCCATATGTTTCTCAATCGACAGAAATAACAGACAAACGGAAAAGAGATGGACCGTTTCCTTCCCCGCTGGTCCGCGTGCGCCGCCTGCCCCAGCCGGCGCAACATCATCCGAGTCAACCGGCTGTTCGGATGGGCCTTGCTGTTGTCGCCAGCCCTGCAGTGGGCAGCCGGCGTGCGCTTTCTGCATGGACTGGCTTTCGACCTGGGCCTGCTGCTGGTTCACTCGGTGTTGTCGCTGGCGATCTACGGCTTGCCTTCGGCCACAGAGCAAGAGCGTTGGAAGCTGTGGGTGGGCCTTCGGCCGCGTGGCCTGTCGCCACGCAACGAGTTCCTCTTGACGGGTTGGCGGGTGTTCCTTGTCGCGCCTTACGTACTGGTTGGGGTCGCGGCTCCGCTGGTGAGCGTGACCCTGGGCTGGCCCGGGCTATGGCTCTTGATTCCCGGGCTGTGGCTTTGGATTCGCCTGCCGTTCACCGTGTTCAGCCACATCGTGCAGGCGGTTGGCTACGCCGCGCGCCGCTGGGGCCTGTGTGACAGCGAAGGGGCCCTTACCCTGGGGATCTGCCTGGCCATCGCGTTCTATGCCTGCACCGTCGTCAATCTGCTGCGTTGAGACCATGGCCGACTTTCCCCTGACCCTCCTCTACGACGGCGGCTGCCCGATCTGCCGCTTCGAAATGGATCGCCTGCGCGAGCAGGACAGCCTGCAGCGCCTGGCGTTCGTCGACATCGCCGCGATCGGTTTCGAACCGCGAGACTGGTGCGACGGGCGGGCCACGCTCGACGACATGCGGCGGGTGATCCACGCTGTGCGGCCTGACAGGGAGCTTCTGCTGGGCGTCGATGCGGTGGTGGCGGCTTATCAGGCGGTGGGCTGGGGCCACTGGACATGGCCAGCGCGGATGCCGTTCCTGAAGCCTGTGGCCGATCGAGGCTACGCCATCTTCGCCCGGCATCGCTACCGGGTCTCTCGCTGGGTAATGCCTTGGCTGGCACCCTTTTGGGCCCGCCGGGCTGCAAGGCGGATGAACGCCTGCGCCGATGGCACGTGCCCTCTTCCCCCATCCCATCCTCGAGGAGGTGATGCATGAACATCCTGGTCTTCGGCGCCCACGGCCTGCTGGGCGAAGCGGTCTGCCAGGCGCTCGAACGGCAGGGTCATCGCGTGCGGCGCGCCGCACGGCGAAGCGCGGATGTCGCCATCGACTTCCGTTTCGACCTGAACGCGGCGACTCTGCGCGCGGCCGTGCGCGGCATGGACATCGTGGTGAATGCGACCGGCATCCTCGTCGAGCGCGATGGCGACACGTGGAACCAGATCCACCACTTGGCTGTGGACGCGCTGGCCGCCGCGTGCGAGGCCGAGCGCGTGGCGCGCATCGTGCACGTGTCCGCGATGGGCGTTGGCACGGGCCTCGGCGGCGGCTACATGCGCAGCAAGCTGGCCGGCGAACAGGCACTGGCACGCCGCGGGGTGGACTACGCCATCGTGCGGCCTTCGCTGCTGGTCGATGAGGGATGCCCGAGCACGCGCCTGTTCACGGCGCTTTGCGCTCTTCCGGTCATCGCCCTGCCCGGCCTGCGAGACCCCGGTGGCAGCCGGATCGCGCCCGTGCAGGTGGCCGACGTCGCCGACTGCATCGCAGCCATCGTCGCCCACCCCAAGGCCTTGCGGCGCGTCATCGAACTGGAAGGGCCCGAGCGCCTGACCTACCGGGCCATGCTCGAGCGGCTGCGGGCCGCGCAGGGCCGGGGCCGGGCGCTGTGGGTGCCGTTGCCATGGTGGCTGCTGGGCGCCACCGCCTGGCTCGCCGTGGCCTGGCCGCAGCGCGTGATCAGTCCCGACACCGTGCGCATGCTCCGCGCTTCTCGCGAGGGTCGCAGCGAGACGACGAGGTGGCTGCGGCGCGAGCCCTTGCCGCTGGAGGCAAGGCTGCCGGCCCAGGCCCCGGCGCTCTCCGGCATCGCCTGATGCGGCTGGTGGACATCGCCGTGGCCGGCGCGTGACGGCCATCACGTCACCGTCTACGGGAGGTTCGAGCAGCCGCGGGCAGTGGGTGCGGGCATCCTCCTCCAACCCAGCGGTCTGGCGGCGCTGCGGCGGCGGGCCAGGTGCTCGCGCTACTGCGCCTCGCGGGCCAACCAGAACTGCGCGGGCACTTCCGCCGCGCGTTCGAGTTCGAGCGCGGCGCCTTCCGTGATCTCCTTCTTGCCCGCGATGATCTCGTTCACCGCCTGCACGGAGCGGCGCGGGCGGTGGGCGAGCGCGCGCTGTCTCCAGTCGCGTTCCTCAAGCAGATCGAGCAGGGTGGCGCCGGGCGCCTTTGCGCTCAAGCCCTCAACGCCGTCAGCACCTCGTCCAGCATCTTCTTCGCATCACCAAACAGCATGCGGTTGTTTTCTTTGTAGAACAGCGGGTTGTCCACGCCCGCGTAGCCGCTGGCCATGCTGCGCTTCATCACGATGCTGGTCTTGGCCTTCCACACCTCGAGCACCGGCATGCCGGCGATGGGGCTGGTGGGGTCGTCCTGCGCGGCCGGGTTCACGATGTCGTTGGCGCCGATGACCATCGTGACGTCCGTCTCCGGAAAGTCCTCGTTGATCTCGTCCATCTCCAGCACGATGTCGTAGGGCACCTTGGCCTCGGCCAGCAGCACGTTCATGTGGCCCGGCATGCGCCCGGCCACCGGGTGGATGCCGAAGCGGATGTTCACGCCCCGGTCGCGCAGCAGCTTGGTGATCTCGAACACCGTGTGCTGCGCCTGCGCCACCGCCATGCCGTAGCCCGGCACGATGATCACGCTCTTGGCCTCCTTCAGCAGCTCGGCCGTCTCGGCGGCGCTCACCGGCACCACCTCGCCCGCCGGCTGCGCGGCAACGCCGCCCGCCGCCGGGGCCGGTGCACCGCCGCCGAAGCCGCCGGCGATGACGCTGATGAAGTTGCGGTTCATCGCGCGGCACATGATGTAGCTGAGGATCGCGCCCGAGCTGCCGACGAGTGCGCCGGTCACGATGAGCAGGTCGTTGCTCAGCATGAAGCCCGTGGCCGCCGCCGCCCAGCCCGAGTAGCTGTTGAGCATGCTCACCACCACCGGCATGTCGGCGCCGCCGATGGCCATGACCATGTGCACGCCGAAGGCCAGCGCGATGACCGTCATCACCAGCAGCGGCAGCATGCCGGCGTCGATGTTGTTGGCCTGCAGGAACAGGTGGCCGAAGTAGACGACGACCAGCAGGCCCGCCAGGTTGAGCCAGTGCCGTGCGGGCAGCAGCAGCGGCTTGCCGCCGATCTTGCCCGACAGCTTGCCGAAGGCGATGACCGAGCCCGAGAAGGTGACGGCGCCGATGAGGATGCCGACGTAGATCTCGACCTTGTGGATCGTCTTCTCCACCGGCGTGGGGAACACGGTGGAGGTGTCCACGTAGCTCGCGAAGCCCACCAGGCAGGCCGCCAGGCCCACCAGGCTGTGCATCAGCGCCACGAGCTCGGGCATCTGCGTCATCTGCACCTTCTTCGCGGCATAGAGGCCGATGCCCCCGCCCACGACCAGCGCGCCCACGATCCACGGGATGCCCGCCGCGGTGACGCGCGGCCCCAGCACGGTGGCGAAGACGGCCAGCGCCATGCCGGCCATGCCCAGGAAGTTGCCGCGGCGCGCCGTCTCGGGGTTCGAGAGGCCGCCCAGGCTCAGGATGAACAGGATGATCGCGCCGATGTAGGCGACGGTGGCGAGGCTTTCGCTCATGTTCTTCTCTGCCCTGCGTTTACTTGCGGAACATGGCCAGCATGCGCCGCGTCACCGCGAAGCCGCCGAACATGTTGATGGCCGTGAGCACCAGTGCCACGACCGCGCACACCAGGATCAGCGTGTTGGGGCGGTCGGCGGCGCCCGCGGCGGTCAGCGGCGGGGCCACCTGCACCAGGGCGCCGATGGCGATGATGGAGCTGATGGCGTTGGTCACGCTCATCAGCGGCGTGTGCAGGCTGGGCGTGACGTTCCACACCACCATGTAGCCCACGAAGCAGGCCAGCACGAACACCGTGAAGTGCTGCAGGAAGCTGGCCGGCGCGTACGCCCCGACGAACCAGAACAGCACCGCGCCGATGGCGAACACGATGGCCAGCGTCTTGCCCGACATCGGCTCCACCGAGCCGTGGCCGTGGCCCTTGGCCTTGGCCGCGGCGGGCGCCGCGGCATCGGCCTTCGGCTTGGGCGGCGCCGGCGGCAGCTTGGGCGGCGGCGCCGGCCAGGTGACGGCACCGTCCTTGATGACGGTCAGGCCGCGGATGGCGTCGTCGTCGAAGTTGACGTCGACCGTGCCGTCCTTGGTCTTGCACAGGTCCTCGGTCAGGCGCAGCAGGTTGGTGGCGTACAGGGTGCTGCTCTGCTTGGCCAGCCGGCTGGCCAGGTCGGTGTAGCCGACGATGGTGACGCCGTGCCGCACCACGGCCTCGCCGGGCACGGTGAGCTCGCAGTTGCCGCCCTGCTCGGCCGCCATGTCGACGATGACGCTGCCGGGGCGCATGGTCTGCACCATCTCGGCGGTGATCAGGCGCGGCGCCGGCTTGCCCGGGATCAGCGCGGTGGTGATGATGATGTCGACCTCGCGCGCCTGCTTGGCGTACATCTCGCGCTGCGCGGCCTGGAAGCCCTCGCTCATGACCTTGGCGTAGCCGCCGCCGCCCGAGCCCTCTTCCTCGTAGTCGACCTTGACGAACTCGCCGCCGAGCGACACCACCTGGTCGGCCACCTCGGCGCGCGTGTCGTTGGCGCGCACGATCGCGCCCAGGTTGGCCGCCGTGCCGATGGCCGCCAGGCCCGCGACGCCGGCGCCGGCCACGAACACCTTGGCCGGCGGCACCTTGCCGGCGGCCGTGATCTGGCCGTTGAAGAAGCGGCCGAAGGCGTTGGCCGCCTCGATGACGGCGCGGTAGCCGCTGACGCCGGCCTGCGAGGTGAGCGCGTCCATCTTCTGGGCGCGGCTCAGCTGCCGCGGCAGCGCGTCGATGGCCAGGACCGTGGCCTTCCTGGCGGCCAGCTGCTCCATCAGCGCCGGGTTCTGCGCCGGCCAAACGAAGCCGACGAGCATGCCGCCCTCGCGCATCAGCGCCACCTCGTCGGGCGACGGCGGGCGCACCTTGAAGACGATGTCGGCGCGGCCCCACAGCGTGGCGGCGTCGGGCAGCACCTCGGCGCCGGCGGCGCGGTAGGCCTCGTCGCTGCAGTTGGCGGCGTCGCCGGCGCCGCTTTGCACCGCCACCCGGAAGCCCAGCTTGATGAGCTTTTCCACCACCTCGGGCACGGTGGCGACGCGCTTCTCACCGGCCGCGGTCTCCTTCGGAACGCCGATCAGCAATGCCATGCACGCTCTCCTCATCTTTTTGGGCGCAAGCTGTCGAAAGTAACACAAGCAGCCCGGCCGCACCGCCCTGGGCCCGTAGCGCCCTTCGCTAGGATCGGCGCCCCCTTGGCTGCCGCCGGAGCGCGCGCGATGAACACCCGCTGGAGCCCGAGCGTGACCGTCGCCGCCCTCGCCCACGACGGCGCGGCCGATCCCGCCGCGCGGCGCTGGCTGCTGGTGGAGGAGCGCACGCCCGAGGGGCTGAAGCTCAACAACCCGGCCGGCCACCTCGACCCCGCCGAGGGCCCGCTGCAGGGCGTGGTGCGCGAGGCGCTGGAGGAAACCGGGCGCGTCTTCACCCCCGAGGCGCTGGTCGGCGTGTACCTGTCGCGCTTCGTGCGGCCGGCCACGGCCGAGGACGTGACCTACCTGCGGCTGGCCTACCTGGGCACGGTCGGCTCGCCGATCGAAGGCTGGGCGCTCGACGACGGCATCGTGCGCACCCTGTGGATGACGCTGCCCGAGCTGCGCGGCTCCCGCGAGCGCCACCGCAGCCCGCTGGTGCTGCGCTGCATCGAGGACGCCGTGGCCGGCGTTCGCCACCCGCTGGGCGTGGTCCAGGTGGACGCGAGCATCTCGCAGCCCGAGATCAAGCGCTGAGCAGCCCGCGCAGCCAGCCCCGCAGCAGCGCGTTCACGCGCGCCGGCTGCTCCCAGCCGGGCAGGTGGCCCGCGCCGGGCACGATCTCCAGCCGCGCGCCGGGCACGGCGGCGGCGATCTCGCGCGCGTGCTCGGGGGGCGTCAGCCGGTCGGCCTCGCCCACCACCGCCAGCAGCGGGCAGGCGATGCGCGGCAGCGCCGGCCGCAGGTCGGGCCGGGCCATCACGGCCTCGTTCTGGCGGATCAGCGCCTGGGCGCCGGCGCGCCGCACCATGGCCAGGTAGCGCGCGACGAGCCCGGGGTCGCGCGCGGCGTTCGGGTGGAAGGCAAACGGCACGTTGGCGCGCAGCACCTCGTCCATGCGGCCGGCGGCGAACAGGCTGCAGGCCTGGCGGCGCAGGGCGACGAGCTCGGGCGTGTCGGCGCGGGCGGTGCTGCCCAGCAGCGCCACGCCGCGCACGCGCGCCGGCTGGGCCAGCGCGGCGTGCAGCGCCACCATGCCGCCCATCGAGGCGCCCACCAGCACCAGCGGCCCGGGCTGCTCGGCCAGCAGCGTCTCGGCCATGTCGGCCAGCGTCAGGCCGCGGAAGTGCACCAGGCTGGCGTTCACCGCGTGGCCGGCCGCCGCCAGCGCCTCGGCCTGCGGCGCCAGCAGCTCGGCGTCGCAGGCCAGGCCGGGGATCAGCACGACGGTGCCCATCGCGCCAGTGTGTCACGGGCCCGTGCCGGCGCCGGTCACGGGGCGCCGCGTATGCTCGACGCCATGAACACCGCGACGACCACCGCCATCGCCCCCTTCCACCTCGCGTTCCCGGTTCACGACCTTGCCGCCGCGCGCGCCTTCTACGGCGGCCTGCTGGGCTGCCCCGAGGGCCGCAGCAGCAGCGAGTGGATCGACTTCGACTTCTTCGGCCACCAGATCGTGGCCCACCTGAGCCCGCCGAAGGCCGACGCCGACCACCACAACCCGGTCGACGGCCACGACGTGCCGGTGCCGCACTTCGGCGTCGTGCTCGACTGGGACGACTTCCACGCGCTGGCCGGGCGGCTGAAGGCCGGCGGCATGCGCTTCGTGATCGAGCCCTACATCCGCTTCGCCGGCCAGGTGGGCGAGCAGGCGACCATGTTCTTCCGCGACCCCTGCGGCAACGCACTGGAGTTCAAGGCCTTTCGCGACCGCAGCCAGCTGTTCGCCAAGTGACGACCGCCGCGTGACCGAACTCGTCGTCATCCGCCACGGCGAGACCGACTGGAACCGCCAGCAGCGCTTCCAGGGCCAGATCGACGTGCCGCTGAACCCCACCGGCCACGCCCAGGCGCAGGCCCTGGCGGCGCGCCGGGCGGCGGAAGCCGCGCTGCAGGGCGACCTCTTCGTCAGCAGCGACCTGCAGCGCGCGCGCCAGACCGCGGCGCCGCTGGGCACGGCCTGGGCTCGCGAGCCGCAGCTGAGCGAGCTGCTGCGCGAGCAGGCCTTCGGGGAGTGGGAAGGCCTGGACGGCCCCACGATCCGCGAGCGCTGGCCCGAGTTCTGGCCGCGCTGGCTGGAGCACCGGGCCGACGAGAGCGCCCCGGGCGGCGAGACGCCGCGGCAGTTCCACGCCCGCGTGCTGCAGGCCGTGCGCGAGCTGGCCGAGGCCGCGGGCCCGGGCGGGCGCGTCGTCATCGTCACGCACGGCGGCGTGCTGGACATGCTTTGGCGCACCGCCCACGGCCTGCCGCTGGACGGCCTGCGCCGCTGCGACATCCCCAACGCCGGCGTCAACCGCCTGCGCTGGCACAGCGGCACGCTGCACGTGGACAGCTGGGCCGACGCCAGCCACCTGGAAGGCCTGGCGCCGCCGCTGCGGCCCTGAGCGGCCGGCCGTCGCCGACGCTGGCTCAGCGCCGCCGCGTCGCCGCGCCCAAGGCGGCCAGACCCAGGCCCCACAGGGCCCACGTGGCCGGCTCGGGCACCGGGGTGGCCACCCAGCCGCGGTAGGCCAGGCTGCCCGTGGTCGCGTCGTAGCCCACCACCGCCCCGGCATCGTTGATGCCGTAGGCAAAGCTGTTCGTGCCCGCCGGCACGCTGCGCAGCACCGTCCACTCGCCCGTCGCCGGGTTGCCGACGAAGGCCGTGTTCGCGCCCGGCCCGCCGAACCCGGTGACCAGGCCGTCGGCGTTGACGCCGCGGAACCGCGGGCGCTCCAGCCCGGCGGCCGACAGGTACTCGGTGCGCACGCCGGTGGCGAGGTCCAGCGTGAAGGCGCCCTGCTGCGGCGCGCCGCCCGGCACGGCGCGGAGGAAGCTGCCCACCGCGAGGCCGGCGTCGTTGACGCCCTGCACGATGCTGGGCAGGCCCGATGCATCGGCCGGCACATCGGTGCGCACCCCGGTCAGGCGGTCGAGCACGAAGCCCTGCGTGCTGCCGCCCGCGGCGACCCAGGTGCCGCTGACGTAACGGCCGTTGGGCGAGAGGTCGCGCAGCGCCGTGCTGGTGGCGCCGGGCACCACCAGCGTCTCGAAACTGCCCCCGGCGAGCAGGAAGCCGGCCGTCCGCGTCGCACCGCCATCGTTGAAGAAGTAGGTGCCGGCCAGCAGACCGTCGTCGGCGATGCCGTTGAGCTGCGTCGCGCTGCTGCCCAGCGGGTGCAGCACCGACGTGAAGACGCCGCCGGCGTAGACGAAGCCGACCCCGTCGGACTCGCCGACGATCGTGCCGGCGTTGTTGATGTCCCAGGGCGCGGTGCCGGCAAACCCGCCGCGCAGCAGCGGCACCGGCGGGTCATAGGCCGGCAGGGCCGCCGCGGCCATGGACGCCAGCAGCAGCGTCAGGGTGGCGGTGGTGGCCTGGCGAAGGACGGCAATGGGGCGGCGGGGACGCAAGATCGGGCGCATGAACCGGCGGTCGAGTCGATAAACCCCGGGGTTGTACAGGGCTCAATGCGCCGTGGGCACCACCTGGATCGAGGCCACCGGCTCCGGCGCCAGCAGCGAGCCGTCGCGCAGGCCGCGCACGGTGGCCAGCAGCAGCGCCGCGACCAGCAGCGAAGCCAGCGCCAGCAGCGCCAAGGCCAGCAGCGCGAACGGCGTGCCGGGCACGGCCAGCCGCAGGCTCAGCGCCGCCAGCGCCGCCAGCGGGAACGACATCGCCCAGTGCGGCAGCGCGAAGGGCATCGCCGCGATGGCGCGCGCCTGCGTACCCGCCCAGGCCAGGCCGAACAGCGCCGCGCCCCAGCAGGCCCAGGCCAGCAGCAGCGGCGCGCCGAACTGCAGCAGCCCCAGGCCCACCACCGCGGGCGGCGCGATGACGATGAACACCGAGGGCTTCAGCCGCTCGGGCCAGGGGCCCTGCACCGCCACGCGCACGCCGATCAGCACCAGCACCACGGGCCAGAACAGCACGCCGATGCCGAACTGCGCCGCCGCCCAGGCCTCGTGCCCCAGCGGCACGCCGGCCAGCGGCGCCAGCACGTTGCCGACGACGGGGATGAACAGCACCGGCGTCACCCCCGGCCACGCCAGGCCCGCGGCCCGGTCGCCCGCCGGGGCGCCGCGCCACCAGCGCGCCATGACCCAGGCGGTGGCGGCGAACTGCCCCAGGCTGCCCAGCCACCACAGCAGCCGCGCCGGCGCGGTGGGGCCCCACAGCGCCACGGCCACGGTGGCCAGCAGCATCAGCGACACCGGCAGCGCGGCGACAAAGGGGTGGCGCACGGGGTGGCGGCGGTCTTCCGCCCAGGCCTCGGGGTGGCGGCGCAGCCGCAGCCCGAAGGCCAGCGCCAGCGCCAGCGCCACGGCGGCGTCGAGCGCGGCCACGGCCCAGGCCACGGCGCCCGCGGCCTCGCCCATCAGCGGCACGGCGCGGTGCCACGCCAGCGCCAGGCCCGACAGGCCCATCACGAGGGCGAACCAGGCCGGGCCGACGAAGGCCAGGCGGGGCGGCGGCGCGCCGTTCACGCCGCCACCCGGACGCGCCAGCAGCCCCTTGGCACGGGGCTCAGCGCACCTTGGCGAGCAGGTCCTGCATGCCCTCGATCAGGGCCTCGACCTGGGCTTCCTGCGTGGGCTCGGTAACCAGGCGCGCGCGCAGCTCCTGCTGCACGAAGCAGACCGTCATCCGCACGTAGGTGCTGTCCAGCGCCTTGCGCACGGCGGCCATCTGCGTGGCGATGTCCATGCAGTCCTGGCCTTCCTCGATCATGCGCTGGATGCCTCGAAGCTGCCCTTCCGCGCGCTTGAGCCGGTTGAGCAGGTCGGTACGGCTTTCCACATCGGTGAGCACGGACATCGGGCAAGCCTCCGGGGCTTCGTCGGGCTGAGGCTGCATTGTCACCGTCCTGGCCGCCTCGCGGGGCGGGCCGTGTCGAGGGGGCCATGGATCGTGGCGGATCAGCCGCGGCTGGCGGTCGGCGCGTCGCAGGTGGCCGGCACGCCCAGCTTGCCCAGCACCCAGCCCAGCGGGCAGACGTTGGTGAAGCCGTACTGCAGCAGGTTGGCGCCGACGAAGGCCGTGAAGGCCAGGAACCAGGCCGAGACGAACAGCGGGCTGGCCTCCAACCCGAGCGCCAGGCTGACGAGGATGAAGCAGCCGGCGAAGACGTGGATCAGGCGGTCGATGGTCATGGTGGAACTCCTTCAGGGTTGGGCGGGGTTGGCGTGGGACGAGGCCAGCGCCTCGTAGCGGCGGCGGTTGGCCACCACGTGCAGCACCGGGATGACGATCAGCGTCAGCAGCGTGCTCATGCCGATGCCGAACAGCAGCGAGATCGCCAGCCCGTTGAAGATGGGGTCGTCGAGGATGAAGACGGCGCCGGTCATGGCGGCCAGGGCCGTCAGCACGATGGGCTGCGCGCGCACGGCGGCGGCGCTGACCACCGCGTCGCGCCAGGGCTTGCCCTCGGCCACCTGCAGCTCGATGAAGTCGACGAGCAGGATCGAGTTGCGCACGATGATCCCGGCCAGCGCGATCATCCCGATCATGCTGGTGGCCGTGAAGCTGGCGCCCAGCAGCGCGTGCCCCGGCATCACGCCCACCAGGGTGAGCGGGATCGGCGCCATGATGACCAGCGGCGCCAAGTAGCTGCGGAACTGCGCCACGACCAGCAGGTAGATCAGGACGAGGCCCACGCCGTAGGCGGCGCCCATGTCGCGGAAGGTCTCGTAGGTGATCTGCCACTCGCCGTCCCACTTCACGGCGTACTGCTGGTAGGGGTTGGTGGGCGTGGAGATCCAGTGCTCGCCGAGCGTGCCCGTGCCCGGCAGCGCGGCGGCGCCCAGCTGGCTGCGGATGCCGAAGAGGCCATAGAGCGGCGAGTCGGGCGTCTCACCGCCGGCGCTGACATCGGCCATCACGACGCTCACGCCCAGCTGGTTCTTGGTGAACAGCGGCTTGTCGATCACGGTGCGCTCCACGCGCACCAGCTCCGACAGCGGCACCAAGGCGCCGCCGGCGGTGCGCAACGGCAGCGCCAGCAGCGCGTCGAGCCCGGCCTGCGCCTCGCGCGGCAGCTGCAGGCGCACGGGCACGGCGTGCTTGCTGGCGCCGTCGTGCAGGTGCGTGGCGTCCAGCCCCGAGAGCGCGCCGGCCACGGTGCGGGCGATGGCGTCGGCGCTCACGCCCAGCGTGTCGGTGCGCTGGCGGTTGATGCGCAGCACGGCGCGCGGCGCGTCGGCGGCCAGGCTGGTGTCGATGCCGGTGATGTCGGGCGTGGCGGCGAAGGCCTGCTCCAGGCGCGCGGCCAGGGCCTGGCGGCCGGCCTCGTCGGGGCCGTAGACCTCGGCGACGATGGGGCTCAGCACGGGCGGGCCGGGCGGCACCTCCACGAGCTTCATCTTCGCGCCGTGGCGCAACGCGATCTTCTCGAGCT
The DNA here is from genome assembly GCA_903828235.1 of uncultured beta proteobacterium. Lineage (GTDB taxonomy): Bacteria > Pseudomonadota > Gammaproteobacteria > Burkholderiales > Burkholderiaceae_C > Rubrivivax. The sequence goes on from CAIKLM010000149.1 coordinate 14,927, forward strand.
CGGGGCGCAGGCGCTGCGCCAGGTCGTGGCTCTGGCCGTGGCGCTGGCTCTTGTCGACCAGGTTGACCTGCAACTCGCCCTGGTGCGGGTCGGCGCGCAGGAAGTACTGGCGCACCAGGCCGTTGAAGGTGATGGGGCTGGCGGTGCCGGCGTAACCCTGCAGGTGCTGCACCTCGGGCTGCTTCGCCAGGAAGCCGGCCAGGTCGTGCAACGCCGCGGCGGTGTCTTCCACGGGCGTGCCGGCGGGCATGTCGACGACGAGCGCGAACTCGCTCTTGTTGTCGAAGGGCAGCATCTTCAGCACCACCCCCCAGCGAGAGGACGGCACGGCGGCCAGGCCCACGCTCAGCGCCATGGCGGCCAGGATGCCGGCCAGCAGCAACCAGCGCTTCCTGGCGCTGTCCAGGAACGGGGCGAGCGCGCGCTGGAAGAAGCGCTGCAGCGCGGCGGCCAGGCGGCCCTCGCCGTGGCCATCGCCCGCCACGGCCGAGCCCGGCTTCATGAGCTTCAGCGCCAGCCAGGGCGTGACGGTGAACGCGATCAGCAGCGAGATCGCCATGCCCAGGCTGGAGTTGATCGGGATGGGGCTCATGTACGGCCCCATCAGGCCGCTCACGAAGGCCATGGGCAGCAGCGCGGCGATCACCGTGAAGGTGGCCAGGATGGTGGGGCCACCGACCTCGTCCACCGCCGCCGGGATGATCTCGGCCAGCGGCTTGCCCGGTTCGAGCGCGCGGTGGCGGTGGATGTTCTCGACCACCACGATGGCGTCGTCGACCAGGATGCCGATGCTGAAGATCAGCGCAAAGAGGCTCACGCGGTTGAGCGTGAAGCCCCAGGCCCAGCTGGCGAACAGCGTGGCCGTGAGCGTGAGGATGACCGCGCCGCCCACGATGACGGCCTCGCGCCGGCCCAGGGCCAGGCCCACGAGCAGGATGACGCTGGCGGTGGCGAAAGCCAGCTTCTGGATCAGCTTGCCGGCCTTGTCGCCGGCGGTGGCGCCGTAGTCGCGCACGACCGTGGCCTCCACGCCCTCGGGGATCATCACGCCGCGCAGCTGCTCGAGCCGCTCACGCGCGGCGCGGGCCACGTCCACCGCGTTGGCGCCGGGCTTCTTGGTCAGCGTCAGCGTCACGGCCGGGTGGCCGGCGGAGCTGGCCGCGGCGTTCGCGACAGCCTGGCCGGGCGTGAAGAAAACCTGTGCGGTAGGCTGGGCCGGGCCGTCTTCGACGGTGGCCACCTCGCGCAGGTAGACCGGGCGGCCGTTGTGCACGCCCACCACCAGCTGGGCCACGTCGTCGCCGTGGCGCAGCACCTCGCCGGTTTCCACGGTCAGCAGGCCGCCCCGCCGGCCGGATTCAGCGTCGATGACGCTGCCCGCCGGCAGCGCCCGGTTGGCGCCGGCCAGGGCCTGGGCCAGGCGCAGCACGTCGATGCCGCGCTCGCGCAGCCGCGCCGGGTTCAGGTTCACCAGCACGGCGCGGCCCGGGCCGCCGAGGGTGGCCACCTCGCGGGCACCATCCACGCGCTTCAACTCCACCTCCAGCGTGCGCGCCACGCGCTCCAGCTCGAAGGCGGAGGTCTCGGTCTTGCTCCACAGGCTCACGGCCAGCACCGGCACGTCGTCGATGCCCTTGGGCTTGACGACCGGCGGCAGCACGCCCAGGTTCTGCGGCAGCCAGTCCTGGTTGGCGTTGATCACCTCGTACAGGCGCACCAGCGCCTCGTTGCGCGGCACGCCCACCTTGAACTGCACCGTGAGCACGGCCAGGCCGGGCCGCGACACCGAGTAGGTGTGCTCGATGCCGGCCATCTGGGCCAGCACCTGCTCGGCGGGCCGGGCCACCAGGGTCTGCACGTCGGCCGCGCTGGCGCCGGGGAAGGCGATCAGGACGTTGGCCATGGTCACGTCGATCTGCGGCTCTTCCTCGCGCGGCGTCACCAGCACCGCGAACAGGCCCAGCAGCAGGGCCACCAGGGCCAGCAGCGGCGTCAGCGCGTGCCGCTGGAAGGTGGCGGCGAGGCGGCCCGACAGGCCCATGGGTGCGTCCTTCGGCTTCACGGTGGCGGCCCGGCGGGGGTCAGTTCGCGGCGGCCGGGGCCGGCACGGCACCGGCCAGGCCGGCCTTGACGGCGTCGGCCGCGACGCGCTCGCCGGCCTTCAGGCCCGCGAGCACCGGCACCTGCCCGCCCACGGGCGTGCCGGTGCGCACGGCCTTGAGCACGAATCGGCCCTCGGCGGCGGCGTAAACGGCGGTGAGCTCGCCGCGGCGCAGCACGGCGGCGACCGGCACGGTCAGCGGTGTGGGGGCGGCGCCGGGGGCGGCCGGCGCGCCCGCGAAGCGCACGCGCACCGGCAGGCCGGGCAGCAGCGGGTCGGCGGTGGCGGCCAGGTCCAGGCGCCACTCCACCGTCTGCGAGGTCGCGTCGGCACCCGGCAGCTCGGTGCGGCGCAATGGCACGAGCGCACGGCCGTCGGGCAGCAGCACCTGCACCTCGCGCGCGGAGCGCGCGGCCTCGGCGCGCGACAGCGGCAGCATCACGCTGGCGCGCAGGCGCCCCGGGGCGTAGAGCGTGAGCAGCGGCCGGCCCGGCACGGCCAGTTCGCCGGCCTCGGCGTGGGTGGCCCGCACCACGCCGTCGAAGGGCGCGGTGATCGCGGTGAAGCCGCGGGCCACCGCCGCCTGCTGGCGGCCGGCCTGCGCGGCGGCGAGCGCGGCCTGGGCAGCGTCGAGCTGGGCCTGGGCGGTGTCCAGCGCGGCGGCCGAGACGAAGCCCTGGGCCCGCAACTCGCGGGTGCGCTGGGCGTTCTGGCGCGCCTGCGCCAGCGCGGCCTGGGCCTGCGCGACGCCGGCGTCGCCCGCGGCCAGGCCGGCGGCCAGTTCGCGCTCGTCGATCCGCGCCAGCAGCTGGCCGGCCTTCACGCGGTCGCCGGCCTTCACGGCCAGTTGGCGGAGCACGCCGCTCACCTGCGCGGCGATCACGCTCTGCTGCTGCGGCTCGAGCGTGCCTTCGAACTCGAAGCCCGCCGCGGCGCCGGCGCCGCCCACGGCCACCACCGGCACCATCAAGGCCTGCGCCGCACCCGGCTGGGGCATGGCCGAGAGCATCAGCGCCACAAGCCCGGAGGCGACCGATGCCCAGGGAAGAACAGCGCGTGGGTGGGGGTTGACAGATACCATGACCGGTATCCTACAACATACCCCAACAGGTATCAAGGCCCTGGCGTCGGCCAGGGCGGGAACGGCGTCAGAACGGGATGTCGTCGTCCATGTCATCGAAGCCGGTGGCCGGCTTCGATGCGGCGGGCCTGGGCGCCGGGGCGGCGCTGCGGGCGGGCGCGGCGCTGCGCGGCGCGGGGGCCGAGCCCATCTCGGCGTCGCCCATGCCACCGCCGCCCTCGCGGCCGCCGAGCAGCTGCATCTCGTTGGCGACGATGTCCACCGTGTTGCGCTCGATGCCGTCCTTGTCGGTGTACTTGCCGTACTTCAGGCGGCCTTCGACGTAGACCGGGCGGCCTTTCTTCAGGTATTCGCCGGCGATCTCGGCCAGGCGGTCGTAGAAGGTGACGCGGTGCCATTGCGTCTCCTCGATGCTCTCGCCCGTGTTCTTGTCCTTGCGGCGCGTGGACGTGGCGATGCTGACGTTGGCGATGGCCGAGCCGCTGGGCGCGTAGCGCACCTCGGGGTCGCGGCCGCAGTTGCCGATCAGGATGACTTTGTTGACGCTGGCCATGGCGGGCTCCGGGTGTGGCGGGGGATGCGCCGGATTATCCGTCCCGACCCCGGCGCGCAGGGCCCCCCCGGGCGGGCCGCCGGCCTGCCCGCCCGGCCGGGCGCCCCCGCCAGCGGGAAGCCCCCATGGCGCGGCCGGAACGGGTCTTGCTAAAAGACCGGGTTGCCAAACCCTTCACCCGCCAGGAGTCCCCCGATGTCGCTCGCGTCCCGCCGCCACGTTCTCGCCGCCGCCAGCGCGGCCGCCCTGCTCGCCGCTGGTGCCCCCGCACTCGCCCAGGGCGCAAAGCTCAAGGTCGCCGCCATCTACACGGTGCCGGTGGAGCAGCAGTGGGTCAGCCGCATCGACAAGGCCCTGAAGGCCGCCGTCGCGCGCGGCGAGATCGAGTACGTCTTCAGCGAGAAGGTGGCCAACGCCGACTACGAGCGCGTGATGCGCGAGTACGCCGAGAAGGGCCACCAGCTCATCGTCGGCGAGAGCTTCGCGGTCGAGGCCGCGGCGCGCAAGGTGGCCAAGGACTACCCCAAGGTGAGCTTCCTGATGGGCTCCAGCGGCAAGCCGCAGGCGCCGAACTTCAGCGTCTTCGACAACTACATCCAGGAGCCCGCCTACCTGACCGGCCTGATCGCCGGCGGCATGAGCAAGAGCGGCAAGATCGGCCTGGTGGGCGGCTACCCCATCCCCGAGGTCAACCGCCTGATGAACGCCTTCATGGCCGGCGCGCGCGAGGTCAACCCGAAGGCCCAGTTCATGGTGACCTTCATCAACAGCTGGTTCGACCCGCCCAAGGCCAAGGAGGCCGCCTTCGCGATGATCGACAAGGGCGCGGACGTGATGTACGCCGAGCGCTTCGGCGTGGCCGACGCCGCCAAGGAGCGCAAGGTGCTGGCCATCGGCAACGTCATCGACACCCAGGCCCAGTACCCCGACACCGTGGTGGCCAGCGCGCTGTGGAACATGGAGCCCACCATCGACGCCGCGCTCAAGGCCGTGAAGGCGGGCAAGTTCAAGGCCGAGGACTACGGCCACTTCTCCATGATGAAGCACAAGGGCTCGGAGCTGTCGCCGCTAGGCACCTTCGCGGCCAAGGTGCCCAAGCCCATCCTCGACAAGGTGGCGGCGCGGCAGAAGGAGATCCTGGCCGGCACGTTCACGGTCAAGGTCGACGACAACCCGCCGAAGGCGACGGCGCGCTGAGGCGGCGGCGCGCCACGGCGGCAGGGCGCGGCGGCCCGTAGCATCGGGCCCCATGCCCGCCCTGCCCGCCCCCCTGCTGCGCCTGGCCGGCATCACCAAGCGCTTCGGCGCCCTGGTGGCCAACGACGACATCACGCTCACGCTGCGCGCCGGCGAGGTGCTGGGCCTGCTGGGCGAGAACGGCGCCGGCAAGAGCACGCTGGTGTCGATCCTGTTCGGGCACTACGTGGCCGATGCCGGCACGGTGGAGGTCGACGGCCGGCCGCTGCCGCCGGGCCAGCCGCGCGCGGCGCGCCAGGCCGGCATCGGCATGGTGCACCAGCACTTCACGCTGGCGGCCAACCTGAGCGTGCTCGACAACGTGATGCTGGGCACCGAGCCGCTGTGGCAGCCGTTCTCGCGCCGCGCCGCCGCGCGCGCTGCGCTGGAAGACACCGCGGCGCGCTTCGGCCTGGCGGTGGATCCCGACGCGCGCGTCGGCGACCTGTCGGTGGGCGAGCGCCAGCGCGTGGAGATCCTGAAGGCGCTGGTGCCCTTCTCGGGCGCCGGCGGCGCGCAGCGCGCCACGCGCGTGCTCATCCTCGACGAGCCCACGGCGGTGCTGACGCCGCAGGAGAGCGAGTCGCTGTTCGCGACGCTGCGCCAGATGGTCGACGGCGGCCTGGCCATCATCTTCATCAGCCACAAGCTGCACGAGGTGCAGCGCGTGGCCCACCGCGTGGCCGTGCTGCGCGGCGGGCGCTGCGTGGCCGAGCGCGACGCCGCCGGCACCCGCGCCGACGAGCTGGCCGAGCTGGCCGAGCTGATGGTGGGCCGGCGCGTGGCGCCGCCGGTGCGGCGCGAGCACGCCCGCGGGCCCGTGGCCTGCCGCGTGCCGGGCACGCCGCTGGCGGTGCACGCCGGCGAGATCGTCGCCATCGCCGGCGTGGCCGGCAACGGGCAGCAGGCGCTGGCCGAGGCGCTGTGCGGCGTGCACGCGCACCCCGGCGGCGCGGTCGAGGCGGTGGAAGTCGAGTACGAGGAACTGCCCGCCGTGGTGGACCCGTTCGCTGCGCTGCAACCCGGCGCGCCGGTGCTGCGCGAGGATCTTGCGGGCAAGACCGAAGGTGCGCACGGCAAGCGCACTCACCCGAACCACATCTTCACCTGGGAGGCCGGCGACAAGGCTGCCGCTGACGCCGCGTTCGCCTCGGCACCTGTCACGGTGCGGCAGAAGATGCTGTACCCGCGGGTCCATCCCTGTCCGCTGGAGACCTGCGGTTGTGTCGCGTCCTTCGACCCGGTGCGTGGCGAGCTCACGACCTGGATGACCTCGCAGGCGCCGCACGTGGTGCGAACGGTCGTGTCGATGCTGTCGGGCCTGCCGGAATCCAAGGTGCGCATCATCTCGCCGGACATCGGCGGCGGCTTCGGCAACAAGGTCCCCATCTACCCCGGCTATGTCTGTGCGATCGTGGCATCCATCGTGCTCGGCCGGCCGGTGAAGTGGGTCGAGGACCGCGTCGAGAACATCTCGAGCACGGGATTCGCGCGCGACTACCACATGGACGGCGAGCTTGCGGCGACCAGCGACGGGCGGATCACCGGCCTGCGCGTAAATGTCGTGGCCGACCACGGGGCTTTCGACGCCTGCGCCGATCCCTCCAAGTATCCCGCCGGCCTTTTCCACATCTGTTCGGGCTCGTACGACATCGCGGCCGCCTATTGTCGCGTGGACGGCGTCTACACCAACAAGGCGCCCGGCGGCGTGGCCTATCGCTGTTCGTTCCGCGTCACCGAGGCGGTGTACCTGATCGAGCGCATGGTCGACGTGCTGGCGCAGAA
>CAIKLM010000150.1 GCA_903828235.1 uncultured beta proteobacterium
CGCCCAGGCCGTGCACCCCGGCTATGGCTTCCTGTCAGAGAACGAAGACTTTGCCCGCCGCGTGGAAGAAGAAGGCATCGTCTTCATCGGCCCCAAGCACTACAGCATCGCGGCCATGGGCGACAAGATCGCCTCCAAGAAGCTGGCCAACGAAGCGCGGGTCAGCACCATCCCGGGCTGGAACAACGCCATCGAATCGCCCGAGCGGGCCGTGGAGATCGCGCGTGACATCGGCTACCCCGTCATGATCAAGGCCAGCGCTGGCGGCGGGGGCAAGGGCCTGCGTGTGGCCTTCAACGACAAGGAGGCCTTCGAGGGCTTCTCGTCCTGCCGCAACGAGGCGCGCAACAGCTTCGGCGACGACCGCGTCTTCATCGAGAAGTTCGTCGAGAGCCCGCGCCACATCGAGATCCAGGTGCTGGGCGACGCGCACGGCCACGTCGTCTACCTGCACGAGCGCGAGTGCAGCATCCAGCGCCGCCACCAGAAGGTCATCGAGGAGGCGCCGTCGCCCTTCATCAGCGACGCCACGCGCAAGGCCATGGGCGAGCAGGCCGTGGCGCTGGCCAAGGCCGTGAAGTACCAGAGCGCGGGCACGGTGGAGTTCGTGGTCGGCAAGGACCAGGGCTTCTACTTCCTGGAGATGAACACGCGGCTGCAGGTGGAGCACCCGGTCACCGAGTGCATCACCGGGCTCGACCTGGTGGAGCTGATGATCCGCGTGGCCGCCGGCGAGGCGCTGCCCTTCACCCAGGCCGAGATCAAGCGCGACGGCTGGGCCATCGAGTGCCGCATCAACGCCGAGGATCCGTTCCGCAACTTCCTGCCCAGCACCGGGCGGCTGGTGCGCTTCGTGCCGCCGCCCACCACGATGGAGGCCGCCGCGCCCGAGCGGCTGGGCGTGCGCGTCGATACCGGCGTGCAGGAGGGCGGCGAGATCCCGATGTACTACGACTCGATGATCGCCAAGCTCATCGTGCACGGCACGGATCGGCTGGACGCCATCGCGAAGATGCGCGAGGCCCTCAACGGCTTCGTCATCCGCGGCATCGGCAGCAACATCCCCTTCCAGGCGGCACTGCTGGCGCACCCCCGCTTCGTGGCCGGCGATTTCACCACCGGCTTCATCGCCGAGCACTACGGCAAGGGCTTCTCCAGCGCCGACGTGCCGCACGACGACCCGCTGTTCCTGGTGGCGCTGGCCGGCTTCGTGCGGCGCAAGGCGCGCGAGCGCTCGGCCGGCATCAGCGGGCAGCTGGCTGGCCACGGCGTGAAGAACCTGCCCGACCTCGTGGTCGTGGTGCTGGGCAAGGACGGCGCGCACCGCCACCACCCCGTGCGCATCGATGAGTTCGACGCTGGATCGGGCCATGCCGAGGTGCTGGTGGGCACGGACGGCGAGGCGCGCCGCTACGCCATCGACAGCACCAGCCCGCTGGGCAGCCTGCTGATGCAGGGCCGCTGCAACGGGCAGCCCTTCACGGCGCAGGTCGAGCGCGGGGGCGCGAAGAACCCGCTGGCCATCCGCGTGATGCACGACGGCACGCAGATCGACACCCTGGTGCTGCTGCCGCGCGCCGCCGAGCTGTTCAAGCTGATGCCGCACAAGGCACCGCCCGACCTGAGCCGCTTCCTGCTCTCGCCGATGCCGGGGCTGCTGGTGGACCTGGCCGTGCAGCCGGGGCAGAAGGTGCTGGCCGGCGAGCGGCTGGCCGTCATCGAGGCGATGAAGATGGAGAACATCCTCGTGGCCGCCACGGACGGCACCGTGGGCGAGCTGCTGGCGAAGAAGGGCGAGAGCCTGGCCGTCGACCAGCCCATCCTCAGCTTCCAGTGAACGGGTCCACGCGCCGGCGCACGCTGCTCGGCGGCCTGGCCGCCGGCGCGGGCCTGGCGGGCTGCGCGCAGCCGGCGCCGCCGGCCGCGGGCGCGGCATCGCCGGACCGCGTTCGCATCGGCGTGGCCTCGTGCTGCGACCAGACCAAGCCGCAGCCCCTGTGGGACGCCGTGCGGGCCGAGGCGCCCGAGCACCTGGTGTTCGCCGGCGACAACGTCTACGCCAGCCGGCAGCCCTTTGACATTGCCGAGCTGCGCGCGGCCTACGCGCAGCAGGCCCGGGTGGAAAGCTTCCGCCGCGTGCGCGAGCGCATCGCCCACAGCGCCATCTGGGACGACCACGACTACGGCCTCAACGACGGCGGTGCCGAGTTCGCTCACAAGCAGGCCAGCAAGGACGCCTTCCTCGACTTCTGGGCGGTGCCGGCCGCCGACGAGCGCCGCGCGCGCGAGGGCCTGCACCACGCCGCCTGGGTGCGGCAGGGCGGGCGGCGCGTGCAGCTGATCGTGCTGGACACGCGCTGGTGGCGCAGCCCCCTGAGGCCCACCGACCAGCGCGGCGCCCGGGGCAAGGAGCGCTACCTGCCCGACCGCGATCCGGCCAAGACGATGCTCGGCGCTGCGCAGTGGGCCTGGCTGGAGGAGCGCCTGCGCGAGCCGGCCGACGGCCACGTGGTGGTCAGCAGCATCCAGCTGCTGGCCGAGGGCCACGGCTTCGAGCGCTGGGGCAACCTGCCGCTGGAGCGCGAGCGCTTCTTCCGCACCGTGCGCGCCAGCCGGGCGCGCGGCGTGGTGCTGGTCTCGGGCGACCGCCACATCGGCGGCCTTTACCACCACCCCGGCCCCGAGGCCGGCCGGCCGCTGTGGGAGCTGACCTCCAGCGGCGTCACCCACCCCTGGACGACGGCCGACGAGCCCGGCCCCAACCGGCTGGGCCCGCTGGTGCGCGAGCCGCACTGGGGCCTGGTCGTGTTCGACTTCGCCGCCGCGTCGCTGACGCTGTCGCTGCGCGGCCAGGCCAACCAGGTGCTGCACGAGCACACCGTGCCGCTGGCCAGCCTGCAACCTGCCTGACGACCACCATGACCGACACCAAGCCCTTCCGCATCCTCGGCATCCAGCAAGTCGCCATCGGCGGCCCCGACAAGCAGCGGTTGAAGTCGCTGTGGGTCGACGTGCTGGGCCTGCAGGTCAAGAGCAGGTTCGTGAGCGAGCGCGAGAACGTCGACGAGGACATCTGCGAGCTCGGCCGCGGCCCCACGGCGGTGGAGGTGGACCTGATGCAGCCGCTGGATCCCGACCGGAAGCCCGCCGTGCACGCCACGCCGCTGAACCACGTGGGCCTGTGGGTCGACGACCTGCCGGCCGCCGTGGCCTGGATGACGGCGCACGGCGTGCGCTTCGCGCCCGGCGGCATCCGCAAGGGCGCGGCCGGCCACGACATCTGCTTCATCCACCCCAGGGGCAACGAGGAGTTTCCGCTGGGCGGCGAGGGCGTGCTGATCGAGCTGGTGCAGGCGCCGCCCGAGGTGGTGGCCGCGCTGGGCTGAAGCCTCACACGCTGCGGTGCGATGGGGGTGCTGGCTACAGTGCCGCCGCGGGCCCGGAACAGGCCCGATGCGGAGTGCCCACCATGAACATCCAGTCCCTCCTGAACCAGCTGCTCGGCGGCGGCGCGTCGCACGGCGGCCTGCCCACCCAGCACGGCGGCCAGCCTGCGCGTGGCGGCAGCGACCTCGGCAAGTACCTCGTGGGCGGCGCAGCCGGCGGCGCCCTGGGCCTGCTGTTGGGCAGCAAGCGCGGCCGCAGCGTGGGCGGCAAGGCGCTCAAGTACGGCAGCGTCGCCGCCGTGGGCGCGCTGGCCTGGAAGCTGTACCAGGACCACCAGGCGAAGCAACAGGCCCAGCAGGCCCCGCAAGGCATGCCCCAGGGCCGGCCCATGACCGGCAGCGTGCCCGTGCCGGGCTACGTGCCGCCGGCCCCGATGCAGGCCGCCGGCTTCGCCGCGCTGCCCGCGCCGCAGATGGAGCTGCACGCCCAGGCCATGCTCAAGGCCATGATCGCCGCCGCCAAGAGCGACGGCCACCTGGATGCCCGCGAGCGCGAGCTGCTGCAGGGCGAGATGGCGCGCCTGAACGCCGACGCCGAGTCGCGCGCCTGGTTCGAGGCCGAGCTGGCCAAGCCCGTGGAGCCGGCCGAGGTGGCGGCTGCGGTCACGTCGCCCGAGATGGCGGCCGAGGTCTACCTGGCCAGCCTGCTGGTGGTGGACGAGACCACCACGATGGAGCGCGCCTACCTCGACGAGCTGGCACGGCGGCTGCGCCTGGACCCCGGCCTGAAGGCCGACCTCGAGGCGCGCGCCGCACAGGCCTGACCGCGCGTCGCCGGACGGCGACAGGGAGGCCGGCCGGGGACGGTCGATCGCATGGGTGTTCGCCAGCCGCGAAGGCTGGATTGACAATCCACGGCATCCGCCGCTTGCGGCGAAGGCTTAAGGTTGCCCTTTGCGTCTGGACCTGACCACCCTCAACCTCGTGCTGGCCATTGCCGACACCCGCAGCATCACCCGCGGCGCCGAGCGCGAGCACCTGGCGCTGGCCGCGGCGAGCAAGCGCCTGTCCGACCTCGAGGCGCGCTTCGGCGTGCAGCTGTTCGAGCGCCGCGCGCGCGGCGTGGAGCCCACCGAGGCCGGGCGTGCGCTGGTGCGGCACATCCGCTCGCTGCACGCCAACCTGCACGCGCTGGAGAGCGAGGTCGTGGAGTTCAGCCGCGGCATCAAGGGCCACCTGCGCATCGTGGCCAACGCCAGCGCCATCAGCGAGTGCCTGCCGCCGGCGCTGGCGGCCTTCTCCCGCGCCCACCCGCAGATCCGCATCAGCCTGGAGGAAGACTCCAGCGCCGAGGTGCAGGCCGCGGTGGCCGAGGGCCGCGCCGACGTGGGCGTGTTCGTGCCGCCGCTGCTGGACAACCGCCTGGACACGCTGGCCTGGCAGCAGGGCGAGCTGGCCGTGATGGTGCCGGCCAGGCACGTACTCGCGCGGCGCCGGTCCGTGCGCTTCGAGCAGCTGCTCGAGCACGACATCGTCGGCCTGCACCACGGCGCCGCCGCGCAGGAGCTGATGCGCGCCGAGGCCGAGGGCGCCGGCCGGCCGCTGAAGGCGCGCCTCTCGGTGCGTGGCTTCGACGCCATCGCGCAGCTGGTCGAGGCCGGCCTGGGCGTGGCCGTGATGCCCGCCACCACCGCCGAGCGGCTGGCGCGGCTGCATGCCGTGAAGGTGCTGGCGCTGGCCGAGCCCTGGGCCCGCCGCGAGTACCGCCTGGCCGTGCGCCGGCAGGAGGTGCTGCCCACCGTGGTGCAGCGCTTCGTCGACGCCCTCACGCAAGAACACCCCGCAGGAGACACCGCATGAGTTCACCCGCCCGCACGCTGTACGACAAGCTCTGGGACGAGCACGTCGTGCACACCGAGGACGACGGCACCGCCGTGCTCTACATCGACCGCCACCTCGTGCACGAGGTCACCAGCCCGCAGGCCTTCGAGGGGCTGCGCCTGGCGGGGCGCAAGGTCTGGCGCGTGAGCTCGGTCGTCGCCACGGCCGACCACAACACGCCCACCCACGGCTGGGAGCGCGGCTACGACGGCATCGAGGACCCGACCAGCAAGGCGCAGGTGCAGGCGCTGGACGCCAACATCAAGGCCTTCGGGGCGGCGGCGTACTTCCCCTTCCTCGACAAGCGGCAGGGCATCGTTCACGTGATCGGCCCCGAGAACGGCGCCACGCTGCCCGGCATGACGGTGGTCTGCGGCGACAGCCACACCAGCACGCACGGCGCCTTCGGCGCGCTGGCGCACGGCATCGGCACCAGCGAGGTCGAGCACGTGCTGGCCACGCAGACGCTGCTGGCCAAGAAGGCGAAGAACCTGCTCGTCAAGGTCGAGGGCACGCTCGGCCGCGGCGTCACGGCGAAAGACGTGGTGCTGGCCATCATCGGCCGCATCGGCACCGCCGGTGGCACGGGCTACACCATCGAGTTCGGCGGCAGCGCCATCCGCGCGCTCAGCATGGAAGGCCGCATGACGGTGTGCAACATGGCCATCGAGGCCGGCGCGCGCGCCGGGCTGGTGGCGGTCGATGAGAAGACCATCGAGTACGTGCGCGGCCGGCCCTTTGCACCGTCGGGCGTGGCCTTCGAGCAGGCTGCGGCCTACTGGCGCACGCTGCAGTCCGACCCCGGCGCGCACTTCGACGCCGTGGTGGAACTGGATGCTGCGCAGATCGTGCCGCAGGTGACCTGGGGCACAAGCCCGGAGATGGTGCTGCCGGTGGACGGCCGCGTGCCCGACCCCGACAAGGAAAAGGATGCCGTCAAGCGCGGCGCCATCGAGCGCGCGCTGCAGTACATGGGCCTGCAGCCCAACGAGGCGCTCACCGACATCACGGTCGACAAGGTGTTCATCGGCAGCTGCACCAACAGCCGCATCGAAGACCTGCGCGAGGCCGCGGCGATGGTCAAGCGACTGGGCCAGAAGGTGGCCGCCAACGTCAAGGTGGCGATGGTGGTGCCCGGCTCGGGCCAGGTGAAGGCGCAGGCCGAGGCCGAGGGCCTGCACGAGGTGTTCCGGGCCGCCGGCTTCCAGTGGCGCGAGCCCGGTTGCAGCATGTGCCTGGCGATGAACGCCGACCGGCTGGAGCCCGGCGAGCGCTGCGCCAGCACCAGCAACCGCAACTTCGAAGGCCGGCAGGGCGCCGGCGGCCGCACGCACCTGGTGAGCCCGGCCATGGCCGCCGCGGCCGCCGTGCACGGCCACTTCGTCGACGTGCGCCGTTTTGCCTGATCAGGAGCACCCCGCCATGCAAGCCTTCACCGTGCACCAGGGCCTGGTCGCCCCGATGGACCGCGCCAACGTCGACACCGACGCCATCATCCCCAAGCAGTTCCTCAAGAGCATCGCGCGCAGCGGCTTCGGCCCCAACCTGTTCGACGAGTGGCGCTACCTGGACAAGGGCGAGCCCGGGCAGGACCCGGCCGTGCGCAAGCCCAACCCCGACTTCGTGCTGAACCAGCCCCGCTACGCCGGCGCCAGCGTGCTGCTGTGCCGCCAGAACTTCGGTTGCGGCTCCAGCCGCGAGCACGCGCCCTGGGCGCTGGAGCAGTACGGCTTCCGCGCGCTGATCGCGCCCGGCTTCGCCGACATCTTCTTCAACAACTGCTTCAAGAACGGCATCCTGCCCATCGTGCTGCCCGAGGCGGTGGTGAGCCGGCTGTTCGACGAGGTGGCGGCCTTCCCGGGCTACCGGCTGACGGTGGACCTGCCGCGCCAGGTGGTGATCAAGCCCGACGGCGAGGAGATCCCGTTCGAGGTGCAGGCCTTCCGCAAGTACTGCCTCGTCAACGGCTTCGACGACATCGGGCTGACGCTGCGGCACGCCGACAAGATCCGCGCCTTCGAGGCCGAGCGCCTGGCGAAGATGCCGTGGCTCGCGAAGACACAACTGGGTTGAGAGGAGAAAGCCCCATGAAGATCGCCATCCTGCCCGGTGACGGCATCGGCACCGAGATCGTCGAGCAGGCCGTGCGCGTGCTGGGCGCGCTGGACCTGCGCTTCGAGAGCGAGACCGCGCTCGTCGGCGGCGCCGCCTACGAGGCCCACGGCCACCCGCTGCCCGACAGCACGCTGAAGCTCGCCAAGGAGGCCGACGCCATCCTCTTCGGCGCCGTGGGCGACTGGAAGTACGACAAGCTCGAGCGCCAGTACCGCCCCGAGCAGGCCATCCTGGGCCTGCGCAAGCACCTGGGTCTGTTCGCCAACTTTCGGCCGGCGCTGTGCTACGAGCAGCTCACGCATGCGTCATCGCTAAAGCCGGAGCTGGTCACCGGCCTGGACATCCTCATCATCCGCGAGCTCACCGGCGACATCTACTTCGGCCAGCCGCGCGGCCGCCGCACGGCGGTGGACGGGCACTTCCCTGGTGCGGAGGAGGCCTTCGACACCATGCGCTACAGCCGGCCGGAGATCGAGCGCATCGCGCACGTGGCCTTCCAGGCGGCGCGCAAGCGCAACAAGAAGGTGACCAGCGTCGACAAGGCCAACGTGCTGGAGACCTTCCAGTTCTGGAAAGACGTGGTCACCGAGGTGCACGCGCAGTACCCCGACGTGGAGCTGCAGCACATGTACGTCGACAACGCCGCCATGCAGCTGGTGAAGGCGCCGAAGGCCTTCGACGTGGTCGTCACCGGCAACATGTTCGGCGACATCCTGTCGGACGAGGCCGCGATGCTCACCGGCAGCATCGGCATGCTGCCCAGCGCCAGCCTCGACAAGAACAACAAGGGCCTGTACGAGCCCAGCCACGGCAGCGCGCCCGACATTGCCGGTAAGGGTGTTGCAAACCCGCTGGCTACAATCTTGTCTGCTGCCATGATGCTCCGCTACTCGCTCCAACAGCCGGCTGCCGCCGACCGCATCGAAGCCGCCGTCAAGGCCGTGCTCTCGGCGGGCCTGCGCACGCCCGACATCTGGAGCGAGGGAACCACCAAGGTGGGCACGCGCGAGATGGGTGATGCCGTGGTTGCGGCCATCACCGGCAAGACGATCACCAAGACCACCTAGGTCCCGCTTCGTCTCGCCCCCAAACCTGGACCCCGGCGAAACGAGCCGGGAACACCCAGGGGTCCGGAACTCTCGGAACAGGCAATCAAGATGGCACTCTCTTCCAACCCCGTGGTCGGCCTCGTCGGCTGGCGTGGCATGGTCGGCTCGGTCCTGATGGACCGCATGCAGGCCGAAGGCGACTTCGCGCTGATCGATCCGCTGTTCTTCAGCACCAGCAACGCCGGCGGCGCACTGCCGGCCGCGGTGGCCCGCTTCGCGAAGAACGAGCCGACGCTGCTCGACGCCAACGACATCGCGGCGCTCAAGCGCTGCGACGTGGTCATCACCTGCCAGGGCGGCGACTACACCAAGGCCGTCTACCCGCAGCTGCGCGCCGCCGGCTGGAAGGGCTACTGGATCGACGCCGCCAAGACGCTGCGCATGAACGACGACGCGGTCATCGTCCTCGACCCCGTCAACCTGCCCGTCATCCGCAGCGCGCTGGCGCGCGGCGTGAAGGACTACATCGGCGGCAACTGCACCGTCAGCTGCATGCTGATGGGCCTGGGCGCGCTGTTCAAGGCCGATCTGGTGGAGTGGATGACGGCCACCACCTACCAGGCCGCCAGCGGCGGCGGCGCGCAGCATATGCGCGAGCTGCTCACGCAGTACGGCACGCTCAACGCGGCGGTGAAGGCGCTGCTCGACGACCCGGCCAGCGCCATCCTTGAGATCGACCGCCAGGTCGCCGCCACGCAGCGCGGGCTGAGCCCCGAGGAGACGAAGAACTTCATGGTGCCGCTGGGCGGCAGCCTGATCCCCTGGATCGACGTCGACCGCGGCGACGGCACCAGCCTCGAGGAGTGGAAGGGCGGCGCCGAGACCAACAAGATCCTCGGCCGCGGCCCGGGCTTTGCCGGCGCCACTCCGGTGCCGATCGACAGCCTGTGCGTCCGCGTGGGCGCCATGCGCTGCCACAGCCAGAGCCTGACCATCAAGCTGAAGAAGAACGTGCCGCTGGCCGACGTGGAGCAGATGATCCGCGGCGACAACGAGTGGGTGCGCTTCGTGCCCAACACCCGCGAGGCCACGGTGCGCGGCCTCACCCCGGTGGCCGTGACGGGCACGATGGACATCGCGGTGGGTCGCGTGCGCAAGCTGGCGCTGGGCGACGACTACCTGGGCGCCTTCACCATCGGCGACCAGCTGCTGTGGGGCGCCGCCGAGCCGCTGCGCCGCATGCTGCGCATCCTGCTGCAGGGCTGACCGGGCCGTCACCCCCGCCCGTTGCCCGAGGGCAACGGGCGGGGAAACCCGTGAAACAAAGGCTGGAAGGGCCGTAAATGTCAGGCTGTGTGTGAGCTTCGGCTCCTATATGCTTGATATCGTTGCGTTTTGCTCAAACACAGCGCCGGGTGTCGCTCACCGGGCGGCTCGGTGCTTCAGCAGACGCATCACGAAGCAGGGCTGCTCATGCAGGGGAGAGCGGCCCGTTGGCCTGGGGGATCCGCCTTGAATCAACGCTCGAAGTCCACGGTGCAGTTCGCGCTCCAAGGGATCGCCGTCGCCGTCGCCTGCCTGTGGGGCAGTCAGGCCTGGGCCCTTGGCCTGGGTCGGCTGCAGGTGCAGTCCGCCCTGGGCGAGACGCTGCGCGCCGAGATCGAGGTCACCAGCATCACGGCCGAGGAGGCCGCCTCGCTGCGCCTTCGCGTGGCGCCGCCCGAGACCTACCGTGCCTCGGGCGTGGAGTACAACGCGGCGCTGCCGAGCACCACGGTGCAACTGGTGCAGCGCAACGGCCGCCAGGTGCTGCAGGTGCGCAGCGACCGCGCGGTGCTCGAGCCCTTCGTCGACCTGATCGTCGAGGCCACCTGGGCCAGCGGCCGCCTGGTGCGCGAGTACACCCTGCTGTTCGACCCGCCGCAGGCCCGCCCGGCCGCGGCGCCGCCGGCCGAGACGGCTCCCGTGATCTCCCCCGCCCCGGCCACTGGCACGCCGCTGGCCCCGCCGCCGGCCGCTCCCGCACCGGCCCCGGCCCCGCTGGCCGCC
>CAIKLM010000151.1 GCA_903828235.1 uncultured beta proteobacterium
CAGGTGCGCGGCAGCGGCGCGGCCTGCCTGCTCGTCACGCACTCGGCGGCGGCGGCGGCGGCGGCCGACCGCGTGCTGCGGCTCACGCCGGGCGGCATCGAGGCCGCCGTCGCCTGATGCCGGCCGCGCCGACCCAGGCCGAGCGCCCATGACGCCCGCGCTGCTGCGCCTGCTGCTGTGGCGCGAATGGCGCCACCACCCCTGGCGCCACGCCACGGCGCTGCTGGCGGTGGCGCTGGGCGTGGCGCTGGCGTGGTCGGTGCACCTGATCAACCAGTCGGCCCTGGCCGAGTTCAGCGCTGCGGTGCGCGCCGCCAACGGCGACGCCGACCTGTCGCTGCGCGGCGCGGCCGTGCCCGAGGCGCTGTTCGAACAGGTGGCGCAGGACGCCGCCGTGACGCTGGCCAGCCCGGTGCTGGAGATCGACACCCTGCTCAAGCGCCCCGACGGCCGCCGCGTGGCCGTGCGCGTGATCGGCCTGGACCTGCTGCGGGCCGCGCCGCTGGCCCCGGAACTGCTGCCGCGCCTGCGGCAGGGCGAGGACCGCCTCGCCGGCTTCGACCCCGACGCGGCCTTCGCCAACGCCGCGGCGCTGGCCGCCCTGGGCAGCGCCGAGCCCGGGTCGCTGGAGCTGCAGAGCGGCCCGGCCACGGTGCGGCTGCGCCACGCCGGCAGCGTGGCCGCCGGCGGCACGCCCGTGCTGGTGATGGACCTGGCCGGGGCGCAGGGCCACTTCGGCGCGCTCGGCCGCCTGACGCGCATCGACCTGCGGCTGGCCCCGGGCACCGACGCCGCCGCCTGGGCGCGCGGCCTGGCCCTGCCCGAGGGCGTGCGGGTGGCCACCCCAGGGGCCGACGAGCAGCGCGTGTCCAACCTGTCGCGCGCCTACCGCGTCAACCTCACCGTGCTGGCGCTGGTGGCGCTGTTCGTGGGGGCCTTCCTGGTGTTCTCGGTGGTGTCGCTGGGCGTGGCGCAGCGCGCGCCGGCGCTGGCCCTGCTGGGCGTGCTGGGCCTGTCGGCCGCGCAGCGGCGCGGCCTGGTGCTGGCCGAGTGCGCGGCGCTGGGCGCGGCCGGTGGGCTGCTGGGCCTGCTGGCCGGCACGGCCATGGCCGCGGCCGCCCTGCGCTGGATGGCCGGCGACCTGGGCGGCGGCTACTTCCCCGGCATCGCGCCGCGGCTGCAGGTGGGCCCGCTGGGCGTGGCGGTGTTCGGCGCGCTGGGCCTGGTGTCGGCGCTGGTGGGCGGCTGGTGGCCGGCGCGGCAGGCCGAGCAGCTTGCGCCCGCCCAGGCGCTGAAGGGCCTGGGCACCGGGCTCGGGGCGGCGCCGCCAGCCTGGCCCGGGCTGGCGCTGGTGGCCGCGGGCGCTCTGGCGGCGCTGGCGCCGCCCGTGGCCGGGCTGCCGCTGGCCGCCTACGCCGCGGTGGCGCTGCTGCTGGTGGGCGGCGTGGCGCTGATCCCGGCCACGGTGCATGCGCTGCTGGCGCGCTGGCCGCGCCCGCGGGGTGCGCTGGCCCTGCTAGCGCTGCAGCGCGCGCGCCACCAGCGCGCCACCGCCACGGCGGCGGTGGCCGGGGTGGTGGCCAGCCTGGCGCTGAGCGTGGCCATCACGGTGATGGTGGCCAGCTTCCGCGACGGCGTGGCGCGCTGGCTGGACACGGTGCTGCCGGCCGACCTGTACGCGCGCACCGCCGCCAGCAGCGCCAGCGCCGACCAGGCCTGGCTGCCGCCCGGCTACGCCGCCAGCGCCGCCGCCGTGCCGGGCGTGCTGCGCGTCGAGCCGGCGCGCGTGCAGCCGGTGGTGCTGGACGAAAGCCGCCCCGCCGTGGTGCTGGTGGCGCGCCCGCTGGCCGACCCCGCTGCCGTGCTGCCGCTGCTGGCCGCCCCCCTGCCGGCGCCCGCGGGCGCTGTGGGCGTGTTCGTGAGCGAGGCGATGGTCTCGCTGTACGGCGCGGCGCCCGGCCAACCGTTCGTGATGCCGGTGGCCGGCACGCCGCGCACGCTGTGGGTGCTCGGCGTGTGGCGCGACTACGCGCGCCAGTTCGGCACCGTGGTGATGGACGCGGCCGACTTCCGCCAGCTCGGCGGCGACGACCGCGTCAACGACCTGGCGCTCTGGCTGGCCCCCGGCACCGCCGCGGCCGACGTGCAGCAGGCCCTGCGCGAGGCGCTGCGCGGCACGGCCGACCCCGGCCTGCTGGAGTTCGCCAGCAGCGCCGAGCTGCGGCAGCTGTCGCTGCGCATCTTCGACCGCAGCTTCGCCGTCACGCACTACCTGCAGGCGGTGGCCATCGCCATCGGGCTGGTGGGCATCGCGGCCTCGCTGAGCGCGCAGGTGCTGGCGCGGCGCAAGGAGTTCGGCCTGCTCGCCCACCTGGGGCTGGTGCGGGCCGACATCGTGCGCCTGGTGGCCGCCGAGGCGCTGGCCTGGGTGGCGGCCGGCGTGCTGATGGGGCTGGCGCTGGGCGTGGCCATCAGCCTGGTGCTGGTGTTCGTGGTCAATCCGCAGAGCTTCCACTGGACCATGGACCTGGTGCTGCCGTGGGCCCGGCTGGCCGCCCTGGCGCTGGCCGTGCTGGCCGCCGGCGTGGCCACCGCGGCGCTGACGGCGCGCAACGCGGCGCGCGCGCCGGCGGTGCGCGCCGTTCGGGAGGACTGGTGAACCCCGCGCGCCGCGCCTGGCTGGCC
>CAIKLM010000152.1 GCA_903828235.1 uncultured beta proteobacterium
CGGCCACCGCCGCGCCGCCACCGGCCAGCGCGGCCAGCGCCAGCGCCGCCGGGCGCGCCCGCAGCTCGGCGCGGCGCTGCCACAGCGGCCAGGCCAGCGCCACCACCGCCGGGCCCAGCAGCACGTGGATGAACTGCGCGCCCGAGAAGTAGGTCTCGTAGGGCGTGCCCGTGGCCAGCAGCAGCAGCGCCAGCACCAGCACGCTCCACAGCACCGGGTTGGCCCAGGGCGCCTGGCCCAGGCGCGAGTAGGCGGCGTGGGCCAGCACGTACACGCCCAGCGTGGCCGTCAGGCCGAACAGCGGCGTGGCCGACAGGTACAGCCACAGCTCGACGAAGTGGCTCACCGCAGGCCCCTCCGCGCGGTGCGCGCCGGGGCGGGCGCCGTGCAGCATCCCGCGGCGATCATGACGTCGGCTCCACCGGCACATCGCGCCACAGCGCCTGCAGCACCAGGGCTGCGGCCACCAGGCCGGCGATCGTGGACAGCAGCACCACCAGCGCCAGCGCCGCGGCGTGGCCGCCGAGCAGGCCCAGGTGCGAGATCACGCCCACGCCCAGCGGCACGAACAGCAGCGAGAGGTGCGCCAGCAGCCCGTCGGCCGCAGCCTCCACGGGTGCGGCCACCATGCGGCGCGTGGGCGGCCAGGCCAGCAGCGCCAGCACCAGGCCCAGGCCCAGCACGGGCCCCGGCAGCGGCAGCCGCAGCGCGCGCACCAGCAACTCCCCGGCGCTCTGCGCCAGCAGCAGCATCGCCAGGCCCTGCAGGGCGCTCATGTCAGGCCGCCTGGGCGCGGACGGCCCAGTAGTGGCGCGGCAGCGCGTCGTCGCCGAACCAGTCGCAGCGCGCCGCGCGCGCGCCCAGCGCCGCCTCGACCTCGGCCCGCGCAGGGTGGTTCTTCAGCACGCGGTGGCGGCTGCCGTCGTCCAGCCGGCGCAGCTGCCAGCAGTCGCCCTGCGCGTCGACCTCGGCGATGGGCGTGCTGCTGCCCTCGACGAAGCGGTTGTCGATGAAGACCGCCGGCGCGCCCGGCGCCAGCCTCGCGAACAGCGCATCCAGCCAGCCGGCCAGCCGCGCCCGCGGCACGTGGCTCCACCAGAAGCCCACGAAGGCGGCGTCGAAGCGCTGCGGGCCCAGGCCGTCCAGCGTGTAGGCGTCGGCCGTGGCGAAGCGCACGCAGCGCGGCATCGCCGCCTTGGCGCGCGCCACGGCCAGCGTCTCGGGGTTGAGGTCGGTGGCCAGCCAGAACGCGGCGTCGCGCGCGCCGTGCACTGACCACCAGCCGGTGCCGGCGGCCACCTCGAGCACGCGGCGGCCGGCGAACACGCCCGGCAGCCAGGCCTCCAGCAGCCGCAGGTCGGCCTGCCGCTCGGGCTTGGCGTAGACGGCCTCGTACTCGGCGGCTCGGGCGGCGTAGTACGCCGCCATCGAGGCTTCGGGCGACGCCAGCGAGGCCATCACAGCCCCGGCAGCAGCCGGCCCGGGTTGAAGAGGCCGGCCGGGTCGAACTGCTGCTTCAGGCCGCGGTGGATGCGCGCTAGCGCCGGCGCCAGCGGCGCGAAGCTGCCGGCCGACTTGTCCCGCGCGCGGAACAGCACCGCGTGCCCGCCCACGGCGGCCGCGGCCTCGCGCAGCGTGGCGGCCGGGGCGCTGGTGCAGATCCAGCGCTGCCCGCCGCCCCACTCCACCAGCTGCTCGCCCGAGAGCTTCAGCGGCGGCGTCACCGCCGGCACCGACAGCCGCCACAGCCCCGCGCCGGCCGCCACCGCGCGGGCGGCGCCGGCGAAGAACTCGTCGGTGTGGTCGCGCAGGCCGAGCCAGAACGGGTCGGCCATCGCCGGCTCCACGCGCTCGCCGCCGATGCGCGCCAGCGCCGACTGCACCGCGGCCTCGGCGCCCGCCAGGCGCAGCACCAGCATGCCGTCCCACCAGGCGCTGGCGTTCAGCGGCAGCGGCTGGCCCAGCAGCTCGTTGACGCGGCGGATGGCGCCGGCGGCGTCCAGCTGCAGCCGGGTGGTCGCCACGGCGCGCGGCAGCGGCAGCACCTTCAGCGAGACCTCGGCGATCAGGCCCAGCGCGCCCAGGCTGCCCGCCAGCACGCGGCAGACGTCGTAGCCGGCGACGTTCTTCATCACCTGGCCGCCGAACGAGAGCACCTCGCCGCGGCCGTTGACCATGGTGGCGCCCAGCAGGTAGTCGCGCACGCCGCCGGCGGCCAGCCGCGCCGGCCCGGCCAGGCCCGCGGCCACCATGCCGCCCACGGTGCCGCCGGGACCAAAGCGCGGCGGCTCGAAGGCCAGGCACTGGCCCTGCGCGGCCAGCGCCGCCTCCAGCTCTGCCAGCGGCGTGCCGGCGCGCACGGTGACCACCAGCTCGCTGGGCTCGTAGCGGCTGATGCCCGACAGCGGCCGCACGTCGAGCGCGTCACCCACCGGCACGCCGCCATAGAAGGCCTTGGTGCCGCCGCCGCGGATGTCCAGCGGCTGCCCGTCGGCCGCGGCCGCGCGGATGCGGTCGACGAGGCGCGCCAGCGCCGGATCGGGCTGCGCCATGGCCTAGAAGCGCTCCAGGTGCGCGAAGGGCAGCAGGCCCTTCCTGACGTGCATCTTCCCGTACTCGGCGCAGCGCTGCAGCGTGGGGATGACCTTGCCCGGGTTCAGGCCGCCGGCCTCGTCGAAGGCACGCTTGACGCCGAACATGGCCTCGCGCTCCTCGGGGCTGAACTGCACGCACATGCTGCTGAGCTTCTCGACGCCCACGCCGTGTTCGCCGGTGACGGTGCCGCCCATGGCGACGCTGGTCTCGAGGATGTCGGCGCCGAACAGCTCGCAGCGGCGCAGCTGGTCGGGGTCGTTGGCGTCGAACAGGATCAGCGGGTGCAGGTTGCCGTCGCCGGCATGGAAGACGTTGCAGCAGCGCAGCCCGTACTTCTTCTCCATCTCGGCGATGGCCAGCAGGATGTCGGCCAGCCGCTTGCGCGGGATGGTGGAGTCCATGCACATGTAGTCGGGGCTGATGCGGCCGCTGGCGGGGAAGGCGTTCTTGCGGCCGCTCCAGAACTTCAGGCGCTGGGCCTCGTCCTTGCTCACCTCCATCCGCGTGGCGCCGCAGCCCGACAGCACTTCGAGCATGCGGGCGATCTCCTCGGCCACCTCCTCGGGCGTGCCGTCGCTCTCGCACAGCAGGATGGCCTCGGCCGAGAGGTCGTAGCCGGCGTGGACGAAGTCCTCCACCGCGGCCGTCATCGGCTTGTCCATCATCTCCAGGCCCGCCGGGATGATGCCGGCGGCGATGACGGCGGCCACCGCGTCGCCGGCCTTCCGCACGTCGTCGAAGCTGGCCATGATGCAGCGCGCCAGTTGCGGCTTGGGCGTGAGCTTGACCACCACTTCGGTGGTCACGGCCAGCATGCCCTCGCTGCCCACCACCAGCGGCAGCAGGTCCAGCCCCGGCACGTCGGGCGCCTCGGAGCCGAACTCTACCGGCTCGCCCTCGACCGTGAAGCCGCGCACCCGCAGCACGTTGTGCAGCGTCAGGCCGTACTTCAGGCAGTGCACGCCGCCGGAGTTCTCGGCGACGTTGCCGCCAATGGTGCAGGCGATCTGGCTGCTGGGGTCGGGGGCGTAGTACAGACCGTGCCGGGCGACGGCCTCGCTGATGGCCAGGTTGCGCACGCCGCACTGCACGGTGGCCGTGCGCGCGTGCACGTCGACCTGCACGATGCGGTTGAACTTGGCCAGCGACAGCGTCAGGCCCAGCGGGTGCGGCATGGCGCCGCCCGACAGCCCGGTGCCGGCGCCGCGCGCCACCACCGGCACGCCCAGGCGGTGGCAGGCCGCCAGCACGGCGGCCACCTGCGCCTCGGTCTCGGGCAGCGCCACGGCCAGCGGCAGCTGGCGGTAGGCGGTCAGGCCGTCGCACTCGTAGGGCACGGTGTCCTCGGACTGCCACAGCAGCGCGTGGGCCGGCAGCAGCGGGGCCAGGGCCTCCACCAGGCGCCGCTGGCGGTCACGGCGTTCGGCGGCATCGGGCGGGGTGCCCGGTTCGGTCGTGGGCAGCGGCGCGTTCATGCGCGGACTGTAGCGCCGGGCCCGCCGGCGATTCAGCCGTGCCCGGTGAAGACTGTCAGCACCCCGGTGTAGCCGTAGACGTGGTGGCGCGCCACCTCGCCGGCCGCGAAGAAGCCCACCAGCGGCACCTCGGGCCCGCCGCCCGCCAGCGCGTGCTGCACGAGCTGCAGTTCCGCCGAGGGGCCCCCGAAGTGCGGCCCGCCGCGCCCCGAGCAGGACACGTAGATGGCCCCGGCGATGCTGCGCGGCCCGCCCGGCGCGTTCTCGTCGGCGGCGGCGGGGACGTCGGGACCCTCGCCCGCGGCCAGGGCCGGCGACGGCGCCGACTCCAGCTCGTCGCGGATCTCGGCGCAGATGCGGATCAGGTCGCGCCGCGCGGCCTGCACGTCGCGGTGGCAGAAGCCCAGCGACATGCCCGGCTCCACCAGGTCGGCCACGGCCACGGCCTCGCGGGCGGGGTCCAGGCCCACCAGGTGGCGCACGCGCGTGTCGGCGCCGAACTGCCCGCCGCGACCCAGCATCTGCGCGTCGGCGTCGGCCAGCGCCACCAGCGTGGCGCGCAGCCGGGCCAGCGCGACGCGCGGCTCGGAGAGATCGGCCAGGCCGATGTCGCGCAACAGGCAGGGCAGGGCCGGCTCGCTGTCGAGCGAGAGCACGAGGTTGCGCTCGGCCGCGGTCACCCGCCGCACCGGCCCCAGCGGCTGCGAGCCCTGCGTCACGCGCGAGACCAGCGCCACCTCGCGCGCGAAGGCCACGCCCGAGAGGCCGCCGCGCCAGGCGCCGTCGGCCACGTGCACGGCACCGCTGCGGCTGGAAGCCAGGCCGCCGAACAGGTAGCCCGAGCTGACGCGGTCGCTCATCTCGCCGATCAGCTCGGCCAGGTCGGGCGTGGCCGGGTCGGCATGCACGAGCGCGCTGAGGGGCTCGATGCGGTGCAGCTTCTTGGCGCCCGAGAAGACCTCGAAGCGCCCGGCCGGCAGCGCCGCGAGCATCAGCACCAGGGCCGGTTCGTCGATGTACTCCACGCCCATGGCCGCCACGCCCACGCCGACGCTGCCCACCCAGGCCACGCCGGGCCAGCGCAGGCGCAGCTCGGCCACGAGGGCGTCGGCCTCGCCGGCGAAGTGGTCGGTGAAGTAGACGAAGCCCAGCGACAGCGGCCCCCGCGCGCTGGCCTCGTGCTCGGCGCGCCGGGCCTCCACCTGCGCGGCGGCCAGGGCCAGCGCGCCGCGCCAGTCGGGGTGCGTGGCGTGGCCGACGAGGAAGGCGTCCATGCGGCTGCGCGGCCGATCAGCGGCGCCGCGGC
>CAIKLM010000153.1 GCA_903828235.1 uncultured beta proteobacterium
CCTCGGTGGCGGCCCTGGCGGCGGCCTCGGCGGCGGCGGCGGCTTCCGCCGCGGCCCTCGCGGCGGCTTCGGCGGCAGCGGCCTCGGCGGCTTCACGCGCCAGGCGCTCCTGCTCCTCGCGCCGGCGGCGCGCCTCGGCGAGCTCTTCCTCCTGCTTGCGGATGGCTTCGGCCTGGGCGCGCGCCTCTTCCTCGCGGCGCACCAGGTCGAGTTCCTCCTCGCTGGGGCCCGAGGGCTCGTCGGTCACCGGCGCGTCGTCGCGCTTGACGAAGGTGCGCTTCTTGCGCACCTCGACCTGGATGGTGCGTGCGCGCCCGCTGGCGTCGGCCTGCTTGATCTCGGTCGAGGTCTTCTTGACGATGGTGATCTTCTTGCGCTCGGCGCCGCCGGCCGTGCCGTGCGACTGGCGCAGGAACTCCAGCAGCCGTTCCTTGTCGGCTTCGGTGAGCGCGTCGTCGGGCGACTGCTTGCTCACGCCTGCCGACTGCAGCTGCTCGAGCAAGGCCGCCGGCTGGCGGTTGAGCTGCTGCGCGAGCTGAGCGACGGTGGTCACGGCCATGTGTGGGTTTTCCTCGGGGTATTGCTTGCGTCGGGCGGGGGGGGGGGGCTGGGTTCGAAGCTGAGCGGGCGTCCGCTCAGGTGTTGAACCAGTGTTCCCGCGCCTTCATGATCAGCGCCTTGGCCTGTTCCTCGCCGACGCCGGTCAGCTCGGTCAGCTCGTCGACGGCCAGGTCGGCCAGGTCGTCGCGCGTGTGGATGCCGCCCTCGGCCAGGCTGGCGATCAGCTCGGGCGTCAGGCCCTTGCCGTCGTACTGGAGGTCGCGCAGGTCCTGCGAGACCTCCTCGACCTGCTCCTCGCGCGCGATCTCCATCGTCAGCAGCGCATCCTTGGCGCGCTTGCGCAGCTCGTGCACCGTGTCCTCGTCGAAGGCCTCGATCTCGAGCATCTCCTGCAGCGGCACGTAGGCCACCTCCTCGAGGCTGCTGAAGCCTTCCTCGATCAGGATGTCGGCGACCTCCTCGTCGACGTCGAGCTTCTCGACGAAGAGCTTGCGCACCGAGCCGGACTCCTCGGCCTGCTTGGCCTGGGACTCCTCGGCGGTCATGATGTTGATGCGCCAGCCCGTGAGGTCGGACGCCAGGCGCACGTTCTGGCCGCCGCGACCGATGGCGATGGCGAGGTTCTCCTCGTCGACCACCACGTCCATGGCGTGGCGCTCCTCGTCGACGACGATGCTCACGACGTTGGCCGGCGCCAGCGCGCCGATGACGAACTGCGCCGGGTCGTCGGACCACAGCACGATGTCCACGCGCTCGCCGGCAACCTCGTTGGTGACGGCGTTGACGCGCGAGCCCCGCACGCCCACGCAGGTGCCGATCGGGTCGACGCGGCGGTCGTGGCTGACGACGGCGATCTTGGCGCGGCTGCCCGGGTCGCGGGCGCAGCTCTTGATCTCGAGCAGGCCCTGCTCGATCTCGGGCACCTCCTGCGCGAACAGCTCCTTCATGAACTCGGGGCTGGAGCGCGACAGCATGATCTGCGCGCCGCGCTGCGTGGGATCGACGCCCAGGATCACGGCGCGCACGCGGTCGCCCGAGCGCAGGTTCTCCTTCGGGATCATCTCGGTGCGCTTCAGGCGCCCCTCGACGCGGCCGCTCTCGACGATGATGTCGCCCTTGTCCAGGCGCTTGACGGTGCCGACCATGATCTTCTCGCCGCGCGAGAGGAAGTCGTTGAGCAGCTGCTCGCGCTCGGCGTCGCGGATCTTCTGCAGGATCACCTGCTTGGCGGCCTGCGCGCCGATGCGGCCGATGGGCACCGAGTCGACGGCCTCCTCGATGTAGTCGCCTTCCTCGATGTCGGGGATGCGGTCGAGCGCGTCGGACAGCAGTTCCTCGGCGTCCGGGTTCTGCAGGCCGGCCGAATCGGGCACCACCAGCCAGCGGCGGAAGGTCTCGTAGTCGCCGGTGTCGCGGTCCACCGCCACGCGGATGTCGACCTCGCCCCCGTGCAGCTTCTTGGTGGCCGAGGCCAGCGCGGCCTCCACCGCGCCGAAGACGACGTCGCGGTCCACGGTCTTCTCGCGCGAGATCGCGTCCACCAGCATCAGCATTTCGCGGTTCATCGGTTCATCAGCCTTTCGTCGTCTCTGGCGCGGCGGCCGGGGCGGGCCCGGCGGCGCTTTCGTTCGTGGATTCGGGGGCGGCGTCGGCGGGCGGGCGGGCCTTGCGGCCCTTGAAGTCGACCACCGGCACCAGGCGCGCCTCGCGCACCTCGGCCAGCACGAAGCCGAGCTGCTGCCCGGCCGTGCCCTTGCTGAACGTCAGGGAGTAGCTGCCGTCGGCCGTGCCCAGGCCCAGCACGCCCTCCCAGTGCTTGCGGCCCTCGAAGGGCTCGCGCAGCGTGATCCTCACGGCCTGGCCGGCGAAGCGCCGGTAGTCGGCGTCGTGGCGGAGCGGGCGGTCGAGTCCGGGCGAGGAGACCTCCAGCCGCGCGTACTCCAGGCCCTCGACCTCGAGCGCGTACTGCAGCTGGCGCGTCACGGCCTCGCAGTCCTCGACCGTGATGAATTCGCCGGCATCGGGCGCGCCCGGCGCGCCGTAGACGCGGCCGGGGATGCGGTCGATGGTCACGCGCAGCAGGCCGCGGCCGGCGCGTTCGACGTCGACCAGGTCGTAGCCCAGGCCCTGCACGGTGCCGGCGATAGCCTGCTGCCAGCCCTGGCGGGCCGGGGCGTCGGCGGCGGCGGCCTCGAGAACCGGCAGCGCACGCACGGGCCTGCGGCTGGCACCCGAGGTGCCCCCGCGCGGGCCGCGTGCGCCGAGCGCACCGCCCCTGGCCTTGCTGCCGCCTGTCTTCAAGTGATGGACCCCGATCCCGCTGCTCCCGCAGCATCTCGGCGCTGCGCCATCCGCCGGGCGCGCCGCCAAGATCCCTCACCCAGGCGGCGCACGGCGTGCAAGCCTGCCTCGGTGCCGATCGAGCAAAAAAAATGGGCTGGATGCTCCCCCCGCCCACGCGACCCATGCCTGCAAACGCTGCGCGCCCGCAAACACCCGGAAAACGCGGAGTATAGACGTGAACAAGACCACAGGCAACGCCCGGCAGCCGGCACGGCGCCTGCATGCCAGAATCCGCGCCCGCCTCGGGCCGGTGCGCCGCCGCGCCGCCTGCCCCCGACCCACGACGACGGAGACTCCATGGGCTTTCTTGCCGGCAAGCGCCTTCTGATCACGGGCGTGCTGTCCAACCGATCCATCGCCTACGGCATCGCCCGCGCCTGCCGGGCCCAGGGCGCGGAACTCGCCTTCAGCTACGTGGGCGAGCGCTTCAAGGAGCGCATCACCGAGTTCGCCCGGGAGTTCGACAGCAGCCTGGTGTTCGACTGCGACGTCTCGGACGACGCGCAGATCGCGAAGATGTTCGCCGACCTGGCCACGCAGTGGCCGCAGTTCGACGGCTTCGTGCACTCCATCGGCTTCGCCCCGCGCGAGGCCATCGCGGGCGACTTCCTCGACGGCCTCAGCCGCGAGGGCTTCCGCATCGCCCACGACATCTCGGCCTACAGCTTCCCGGCGATGGCCAAGGCGGCGCTGCCCATGCTCAGGCCCGGCAGCGCGCTGCTGACGCTCACCTACCTGGGCGCCGAGCGCGCCGTGCCGGCCTACAACACCATGGGCCTGGCCAAGGCCAGCCTCGAGGCCAGCGTGCGCTACCTGGCCGCCAGCCTGGGCCCGCGCGGCATGCGCGTCAACGGCATCAGCGCCGGCCCCATCAAGACGCTGGCCGCCAGCGGCATCAAGGGCTTCGGCAAGATGCTCGAGGTGGTGGGCGCGCAGTCGCCGCTGCGCCGCAACGTCACCATCGACGACGTCGGCAACGCCGCGGCCTTCCTGCTGTCGGACCTGGCCGCCGGCATCACCGCAGAGATCACCTACGTCGACGGCGGCTTCGCCAAGGTCATGGGCCTGCCGCCCGAGGCCGCCGGCTGATCAGGCGCGCACGCAGTCCACGTAGTAGCGGCGCTCGCCGCCCGGGCCGTCCTCGGCCACCAGGCCGTGGACGTCGGTGGCGAAGCCCGGGAACGCGGCGTTGAACTGCCGCGTGAAGCGCAGGTAGTCGACGATGCGCCGGTTGAAGCGCTCCCCGGGCACCAGCAGCGGGATGCCCGGCGGGTAGGGCGTCAGCAGCGCGGTGGTCACGCGGCCCTCGAGCTCGTCGATCGGCACGCGCTCGGTGCGGCGGCTGGCGATGTGGGCATAGGCCTCGGAGGGCGTCATCGCCGGCTGCAGGTCTGACAGGTAGACCTCGGTGGTCAGGCGCGCGATGTCGCCCTGCGCGTAGGCCTCGTGCACCGCCTGGCAGAGGTCGCGCAGGCCCATGCGCTCGTAGCGCGGGTGCGCGGCGCAGAACTCCGGCAGGATGCGCCACAGCGGCGCGTTGCGGTCGTAGTCGTCCTTGAACTGCTGCAGCGCCGTCAGCAGCGTGTTCCAGCGGCCCTTGGTGATGCCGATGGTGAACATGATGAAGAACGAGTACAGGCCCGTCTTCTCGACCACCACGCCGTGCTCGGCCAGGAACTTGGTGACGATGGACGCCGGGATGCCGCTGGGCGAGAAGCGGCCGTCGACGCCCAGGCCCGGCGTGATGACGGTGCACTTGATGGGGTCGAGCAGGTTGAATCCCTCGGCCAGACCACCAAAGCCGTGCCAGGCCTCGTCGGCGTGCAGCATCCAGTCGGCCGAGCGGCCGATGCCCTCCCCGGCCAGCTCGTCCGGCCCCCAGACCTGGAACCACCAGTCCTTGCCGAACTCGGCATCGACCTTGCGCATGGCGCGGCGGAAGTCCAGGCTCTCGGCGATGCTCTCTTCCACCAGCGCGGTGCCGCCAGGCGGCTCCATCATCGCCGCGGCCACGTCGCAGCTGGCGATGATCGCGTACTGCGGGCTGGTGCTGGTGTGCATCAGGTAGGCCTCGTTGAAGAGGTGGCGGTCGAGCTTGACCTCCTGCGAGTCCTGCACCAGCACCTGGCTGGCCTGGGAAAGCCCCGCCAGCAGCTTGTGCGTGCTCTGCGTGACGTAGACCATGGCCTTGCGCGGCCGCGGCCGCTTCTTGCCCATGGCGTGGAAGCTGCCATAGAAGGGGTGGAAGGCCGCGTGCGGCAGCCAGGCCTCGTCGAAGTGCAGCGTGTCGACGTAGCCGTCGAGCCCGGTCTTGATGTCCTCGGTGTTGTAGAGCACGCCGTCGTAGGTGCTCTGCGTCAGCGCCAGTATCTTGGGCCGCAGCGTGGCCGGGTCGCGGCCCTGCAGCAGCGGGTGCGCGGCGATCTTGGCGCGGATGGCCTCGGGGCTGAACTCGCTCTTCGGGATCGGGCCGATGATCCCGTAGTGGTTGCGCGTGGGCGTGAGGAACACCGGCACCGCACCGGTCATGATGATGCTGTGCAGGATGCTCTTGTGGCAGTTGCGGTCGACCACCACCACGTCGCCCGGCGCCACGCAGTGGTGCCACACCATCTTGTTGCTGGTGCTGGTGCCGTTGGTGACGAAGAAGCAGTGGTCGGCATTGAAGATGCGCGCCGCGTTGCGCTCGGACGCCGCCACGGGGCCGGTGTGGTCGAGCAGCTGGCCGAGCTCCTCGACCGCGTTGCACACGTCGGCGCGCAGCATGTTCTCGCCAAAGAACTGGTGGAACATCTGCCCGACCGGGCTCTTCAGGAAGGCCACGCCGCCGCTGTGCCCGGGGCAGTGCCACGAGTAGCTGCCGTCCTGCGCGTAGTCCATCAGCGCCTTGAAGAACGGCGGCGCCAGGCCGTCGAGGTAGCTGCGCGCCTCGCGGATGATGTGCCGGGCCACGAACTCCGGCGTGTCCTCGAACATGTGGATGAAGCCGTGCAACTCGCGCAGCACGTCGTTGGGCAGGTGCTGGCTGGTGCGCGTCTCGCCGTAGACGTAGATGGGGATGTCGGCGTTCTTCCAGCGGATCTCCTGGATGAACTTGCGCAGGTTCAGCACCGCCGGGTCGAGCTCGGGGCCGGGCGTGAACTCCTCGTCGTCGATGCTCAGGATGAAGGCGCTGGCGCGGCTTTGCTGCTGCGCGAACTGGCTGAGGTCGCCGTAGCTGGTGGCGCCCAGCACCTCGAAGCCCTCCTTCTGGATGGCCTCGGCCAGTGCGCGGATGCCCAGGCCCGAGGTGTTCTCGGAGCGGTAGTCCTCGTCGATGATGACGATGGGAAAGCGGAAGCGCAGCATGGTCGGGCCTGGCGGCAGCGGTGGGGTGGACGGGGCGGCCGGGGCCGCGCGAAGGCGCGCAGTGTAGGGGCCTGCCGGCAGCGGTGGCATGACACCGCGCCTACACTGCACCCGAGATGCCCGTGGTGCCGGCCCGGCACCTGGCACGGCCCCAAGGAGGAACCGCACCCATGGACCTGTCGAACCCGACGCTGTGGTGGCTGCTGGCCGGCGCGCTGGTGGCCGCCGAGCTGGCCACCGGCACCTTCTACCTGCTGATGGTGGCGCTGGGCGCCGCCGCCGGTGCGCTGGCGGCGCACGCCGGGCTTTCGGGCGCCGCCCAGGTGGCCGCGGCCGCGCTGCTGTCGGCCGGGGCCACCGCGGCCTGGCACTTCCGGCGGGCGCGCTCGCCGCGCAGCGCGCCGTCCGAGGCCAACCCGGACGTCAACCTCGACGTCGGCCAGCGCCTGCAGGTGCCGGCGTGGCAGGCCGACGGCTCGGCGCGCGTGAGCTACCGCGGCGCGCTGTGGTCGGTGCGCTTCGGCGGCAGCGGCGTGCCGGCCGCCGGCGAGCACGTGATCGTGGCCGTGCACGGCAGCGAACTGCTGGTGCAGCCGGCGCCCGCCCGCTGAACGCCGCCCTCCCCCGACACCCTCCAGCCCAAGGCCGTCGCCACCATGGAAATCGCGCTCATCGTCGCCGTCATCGCGGTGATCTTCGTCGTCCGCACCTTCAAGATCGTGCCGCAGCAGAACGCCTGGGTCGTGGAGCGGCTGGGCAAGTACGACCGCACGCTCACGCCGGGGCTGAAGTTCGTCATCCCCTTCGTCGAGCGCGTGGCCTACAAGCACTCGCTGAAAGAGGTGCCGCTGGACGTGCCCAGCCAGGTCTGCATCACCAAGGACAACACGCAGCTGCAGGTCGACGGCATCCTGTACTTCCAGGTCACCGACCCCATGCGCGCCAGCTACGGCAGCAGCGACTACCTCGTGGCCATCTCGCAGCTGGCGCAGACCACGCTGCGCAGCGTGATCGGCAAGCTCGAGCTCGACAAGACCTTCGAGGAACGCGACCTCATCAACGCCAGCGTCGTGAACGCGCTCGACGAGGCGGCCATGAACTGGGGCGTGAAGGTGCTGCGCTACGAGATCAAGGACCTCACCCCGCCGGCCGAGATCCTGCGCTCGATGCAGGCGCAGATCACGGCCGAGCGCGAGAAGCGCGCGCTGATCGCGGCCTCCGAGGGCCGGCGGCAGGAGCAGATCAACATCGCCACCGGCGAGCGCGAGGCCTTCATCGCGCGCTCCGAGGGCGAGAAGCAGGCCGAGATCAACAACGCGCAGGGCGAGGCCGCGGCCATCAGCGCGGTGGCCGAGGCCACGGCCGAGGCCATCCGCAAGATCGCCGCCGCCATCCGCGAGCCCGGCGGCGAGCAGGCCGTGCAGCTGAAGGTGGCCGAGAAGGCGGTCGACGCGTACGCCAACCTGGCCCGCACCAACAACACCATGATCGTGCCGGGCAACATGACCGAGGTGGCGTCGCTGATCGGCACGGCCATGGCGCTGCTGGGCAAGGGCACGCCCGCCGCCGGTAAGTGAGGCGCCGCCGATGAGCGAGACCCGTCGCGACCGCGCGCTCAACGCGCTGGGCACGGCCCTGGTGCCCTGCAGCTACGACCCCCTGACCGGCTGGTACCGCGACGGCTGCTGCCACACCGACGCGCAAGACCACGGCAGCCACGTCATCTGCGCCAAGGTGACGGTGGAGTTCCTGAACTTCCAGATGGAGCGCGGCAACGACCTCATCACGCCGCGCCCCGAGCACCGCTTCCGCGGCCTGAAGCCCGGCGACCGCTGGTGCGTGTGCGCGCTGCGCTGGCGCGAGGCCTACGAGGCCGGCTGCGCGCCGCCGGTGGTGCTGGAGAGCACGCACTCGCGGGCCCTGGACTTCGTGCTGATCGAGTGGCTGCGCAGGCACGCCGTCGTCGGCGCCTAGGTGGCGCGCGCCCGCCGAACCTTCCACCACCCCGCCCAGCCCATGCCCGCAACCGAACCCGACTTCATCGACACCAACCGCCGACGCTGGCTGCTCGGCGCCGCGGCGCTGCCGCTGGCGCCGCTGCTCGGGGGCTGCGCCACGCCGCTGCCGCTGAATCGCCCCGTGCGCGAGGACGCCGAGGCCGCCCGGCGGCTGCTGGCGTGCGCCCAGGTGCACGGCCTCGACGCCTATCGGAACCTGCGCGACATCAGCGTTGCCTACGACGGCCAGTGGCGGCCCCTGATCGACCGCGTGCAGCCCGAGGTCGTGGACAAGGGCTTCCGCGGCCCCTCCGAGGAGCGGCTGCTTCCGGCGCAGGGCGTGGTGGCCCAGGCCTACACCGGCCCGGCGGGGCAGAAGCAGGTCTGGTGGCAGCGCGGCAGCCGCGCCGGCACCGACGGCCGCGTCGAGGTCTGGACCAACGGCCAGCGCCGCACCGAGGCGGGCTACCTGGCGGCCTCGGCGCTGGTGGCCGAGGCCTACGGGCTGTTCCTGCTGGGGCCGCTGTGGCTGGTGGGGCGCTCCCTGCCGGCGGCGATGGCCGGCACCGAGCGCGTGCACGGCCGCCTGTGCGACGTGGTCGAGGTCGAAATGAGCCCGGGCCTGGGCCTGGTCTCGCGCGACCGCGTGGCGGTCTGCATCGACCGCGACGACGGCATCTGCCGCCGGGTGCGCTTCACGCTCGAAGGCTACCCGGGCACGCGCGGCGCTGTGGCCGAGACCGACACCTTCGAACACCAGCGCCGCTTCGGTGTGCTGTGGCCCATGCGCTCGTACGAGGAGGTGGTGCACCCGATCCGGCTGCCCGCCCACGACTGGCACATCACCGGGCTCGACGTGAACCGTGGCATCACGCCCGAGTCGCTGCAGGGGCCGCGCTTCACGGGCGCGGCGGCCGCGCCGGCGGCCCGCGTGTGATGCCCGCCGCGCGCCGGAACATCCACCACCCCGGGAGAACCTGGACATGCTGAAGTCCCTCGCGCTCGCCGTCTTGCTGCTGGCCGCCCCGGCCTGCGCGCTGGCCCAGGCCGCCGCGCTGCGCCTGGGTGTCGAAGGGGCCTACCCGCCGTTTTCTGAGATCGGCACCAACGGCCGACTCAAGGGCTTCGACATCGACATCGCCAACGCCCTGTGCGAGCGGCTCAAGCGCCGCTGCGAACTGGTGCAGAGCGAGTTCGACGCGCTGATCCCGGCGCTGCGCGCGCGCAAGTTCGACGCCATCGTGGCCTCGATGTCGATCACGCCCGAGCGGCGCAAGAACGTCGACTTCACGGCCAAGTACTACCACTCGGCGGCGCGCTTCGTCGCCCGCCAGGGCGCGGGCCTGAGCATCAGCGCCGAGGGGCTGAAGGGCAAGACCATCGGCGTGCAGCGCGGCACCATCCACGACCGCTTCGTCACCGCCACCTTCAAGGGCAGCGAGATCCGTCGCTATGCCAAGCAGGACGAGGTGTTCCTCGACCTCAAGGCCGGCCGCGTCGACCTGACCCTGGTGGACACGGTGGCCGGCGACCTGGGCTTCATCCGAACGCCCGCAGGCAAGGGCTACCAGTTCATCGGCCCGAGCTACAACGACCCGGCCTTCTTCGGCGACGGCGCGGGCATCGCGGTGCGCAAGGGCGACGACGCCCTGCGCAAGGCGCTGGACGAGGCCATCACGGCCATCCGCGCCGACGGCACCTACCAGCGCATCGCGGCGCGGTACTTCGACTTCGACATCTACGGGCCGGAGCCGGCAAGGAGGTAGGTGGCGGCCGGCAAGGCCGCGCAGGGGAGCAGCGCGGTCAGTACGTCAACCTGGCGATCCTGCGGGGCCCGTCGTAGGTGAAGACCATCTGGTTGAGCAGGTCGCGGCCGAGCAAGCCCTCGGCCGCTTGGTTCAGCAGCGGCAGAGCCAGCACCTCGCAGGCGGACCACCTCCGGGGCTGCGCCTTCTGTGGCAGCAGGGTGAACTCCACCGCGAAGACGTCGGCCGGATGGCCCTGCACGCCGGTGGTTCCGGTGATGACCCGGGTGGTGCTGGTCGCTGGCAGGTTGAGCGTGCGCATCAGCTGCTCGCTAACGGTGGTCGAGTCGCAACCGGTGTCGACGAGAAAGGTGGCCCGCACGGGGGGAGGAACCAGCAGCCCACGCTTCCAGAGGGCAGCCCTGTAGGGTGCGCTGGGGCCGAGTTCCACCTCGACCAGCAGCCCATTGCGCTGCAAAGGCAATTCGGCTACCGGCACGGGCCGATTTCTCGCGTCATATGGAGCGTTCCACCATCGGGCGCGACCCGGCGGACGAAGAAGCCTGCGAGCCCGATGTGCTCGTAGGCCCAGCTCAGCGCCGACTCATAGTCGGGCGAGAAGTGAGCAAGGTCGTCGCCCTTGATGATCACGTACTCGCCTTCGTGCTCCTTCAGGAGCGATGGCAGCTGCCGCTCGTAAACGGAAAGCTCGTGGCTCAGCGTGGCGGACATGCTCTCTCCTTGGCTGCGCGCAGGGGTTGCGGCCGTGCAGTGGCTTGGGGCGTCTACTGGCCGCGAATGTAGGCTCAGAAGCTGTGGATAAGCTGTTGGCAAGGGCCTCTGGGGCCAAAACCCGCGGCCCTTGGGCTTGTGGGTCCCGCCGCCGCCCGCCTGCGGCTCCCGAGGGTGAGCGCGTCGCAGCGGCGGCTGCACGGCGCCGATGCCGGGCTGCTCTACCTGCAAAGGTGCCTGACCGCTCGGTCATGAGTTGGGCTGCTTGCCGTGCCGCCGCACGATGTCATGCACCTGCGCCGGCTCGAACGCCACATCCCAGCACCACGTGCCGAAGCCGCCCTTGGCGTTCACGGCTTCGACCCACAGCTTCAACGCATCGCGCTTGGCCACGTTCTGTGGCGAGTCCTCACCCTTGATCTCCAGCACCAGCGTCTTGCCGTTGGCCAAGCGCACGATGAAATCGGGCAGGAAGCGGCGGCGTGATCCACCCCAAAGGTAGAAGATCTGGAAGCCCAGATGATCGTTCTTGGCGTAGGCCGAGACCAGATCGCTGCTGTCGAAGATGTTCGCGGCGTAGATCTCCCACGAACTGTCGCCCACCACGTGGCTGATCTGCGACCGCTTCGTGGGCTGGTTGCCCTTGGTCGTGTACCAGGTGCGCATGGCGCGTGTCGAGCCAATCGGCTGCTCGGGGTCGAACACCGGCTCGATGCTGGCGACGTTCTGCTGTTCGACGTGCTTGACCAGGTGCTGCACGACGAGGTCAGCGTTCAGAGCGATCAGGATGCGGCGGCGCAAGCCGTCGCTGTGGAACAAGCTCGGGATGTCCAGCTTGTTCGCGGCCGGGCTGATGAACTGCTCGACAAGACGGATCAGTTGGAAGACCAGGTACTCGCGGTTGCCCTTGAAGCGCCCGCTCATCTGGTCGAATGCCTTGCGTGCGGCCTGGAAGATGATGCGCTGCGCGCGAAAGTCCTCCGGCAGCTTTTCCAGGTCGATGCTCGTCGTCTTGCCCAGGTCGGTTGCCCCGCCCACCGCCGGAGCCAGCTCCGCGCTGATGGGGGTGGCCGCCGGGTCCAGCCTCAGCGCTGGCACCGTGCTCCACGCCACGGCCAGTGTCGGCTTGACCACCACGTCCACGCGCAGCAGGTTGGGCCAGCGCACCTCCAGCTCATTGCGTGAGGGCAGCGACTCGATCTGCGTGCTGGGCTTGGGCGGCGGTGGCGGTGGCCCGCCGTCATCGGCGTCGACGAACACCGACAGCGGCACGCCGAAGACGTTGACGTACTCGGGCACGAACAGGCCGTTCTCGTCGCGGTCATAGCCCACGCGCCGCAGGCCGCGGCCGATCACCTGCTCGCACAGCAACTGGCTGGTGAAGGCCCGCAGGCCCATGATGTGGGTGACGTTCTTTGCGTCCCAGCCCTCGGACAGCATCGCCACCGAGATGACACTCTGCAGCGCCTGCCCCGCCTGGCCCTGCTTACCAACGCTGTCCACGATGGCGCGCAACAGCTCTTCCTTGTCTAGCGCCAGCAGCCGCTCCTCGCGATCCTTGGGCAGCTTCGCTGCCGTCACGATTTCGCGCAGCCGGTTGACGTACTCGGTTGCACCCAGCAGGTAGTCCTTCACCGCGGCGTCGATCGGCGCGGCCTGGATCAAGGTCACCAGCTGGTCATCGGGCTGCTGCTCGTCGAAGCGCTTGCGCGCCTCGGGTTTCAGGCTGATGTGACCCGCCAGCAGCTTGAGTTTCTCGCCATCCTTTTTCGCGGCATCGAGCTTGTCCGCCAGGTCGTCCGGCAGCTGTAGCACCTTCAGCAACGACGACAAGCGCGCCTTGAACACGCTCTCGCCTGTCGCCTTCTCTCCGATCTCGGCCTTCTCCAGCACCTTGGAGTCGACGCGCAGCGTGCGCTCCGGCGCTTTCAGCTCGGTCCAGTGCGCGTCGCCGTGGTTCAGGTAGTGCTCAATGCGCGCAGCCGTCTCCACGCGGTTGCAGACGGTCAGCATCACCGGCGGCGAGGCGTGGCCGGCAGCCCGCCAGTCCAGCAGCGCGGCACGCCAGTCGGCACCCAGCAGGGTGTAGGCGTCCTGCACCAGCTTTGGCAGCGCCTCGTGCGGCTCGGCGCCGCGGCGGTTCAGGTCCTCCTGCACCTCGGGCTCGCGGTACAAGTGGTAGAGCTTGGACCGGTAGGTTTGCGCGTTGGGCAGCGCGTCATCGCGCACCACCACCCGCGGCGTCTTGACCAGGCCGGCTTCGATGGCGTCGTTCAGGCCGAAGTCGCTCACCACCCAGGTGAACAGGCCCTCCTCGGCGTTGGCCTTGCCAGTGGGCGCGAAAGGCGTGGCCGAGAGGTCGAAGCAGCGCTGAATGCGGCGCGTCTTGTGGATGCGGTCCAGCCCCTCGATCCAGCGTGTGGCCTCGTCCAGGTCGATGCCCAGCTCTGCCGCCTGCGCCTTGCTGATCTTGATGTCGGCCGGCTTGCGGTAGGCGTGGTGGGCCTCGTCGTTGATGACGACGATGTCCTTGAACTGTGCGAGCTTGCCCAGCACCCGCTTGGTGAAGACCTCGTCGGGCTCCTTGCCCTTCTTCACCACCGAGCGGTCGGGCTCCTTCAGCGGCATCAGCGTGTGCCAGTTCTCCACCAGGATCTCGGCCTGGTTGAGTTTGCTGCGCAGGGCATCCGATGGGCAGGTGGCGAACTCGTCGTAGGCGTTGCCTGGCTCGCCGGGATACAGCACCTTCAGCCGGCCCTTGACGGTCAGGCCCGGTGCCACGATGAACACAGCGCGCGAGAAGTCCTTGTGCCGCTTCGGGTAGGTCACCGCGTTGAGCACCTGCCAAGTGATGAGCATGGCCATCACCGCGGTCTTGCCGGAGCCGGTGGCCATCTTGTTGCACACCCGCTCGAACGGGCCGCCGTCACCCTGCAGGAACACGCCCTGCCGGTAGGAGGCCGCCGCCTCCACCCACCAGATCTGCGTCTCCACCGCCTCCAGCTGGCAGTAGTAGAAGGAATTGGTCCGTACCCCGGGTGTCTGGTCGCGCCAGTGCTCCAGCAGGTTGCGCGTGACGGCTGTCACGCCGGGGTAGTCATCGGCACGCCACGCGTCGACGCGGTTGCGGATCTCGTTGACTTGCTCCAGCACCTCCACGCGCCGTGTGTTGTTGCGGACGTCGTAGATCTCGTAGCTGGCCGGCCTGCGGCCCTCGATCAGCGCAAGGGTGCCGTCGTTCTGCTGTTGCCAGTGGCGCTGCGGGACGACGAAGGGCGAGTTGATGATGACGTTGCCGGGGCGCTTCATGCAGCCTCCTGCGGCGCGGGCTGCTTTGGCGCGAAGGCTGGCGGTGGGCACAGCGCCCGCAGTTCATCGAAGTCACCGTTGGCTCGCGCGGCGATCTCGGCCCAGGCATCTGCGAACGCGGGCCGCCGCATGT
Organism: uncultured beta proteobacterium; assembly: GCA_903828235.1. Lineage (GTDB taxonomy): Bacteria > Pseudomonadota > Gammaproteobacteria > Burkholderiales > Burkholderiaceae_C > Rubrivivax. Next base: position 14,169 of record CAIKLM010000153.1, read on the forward strand.
TCGACTGGATGCCGTCTTTCCACTGTTCCCAGGTTGCGGTGGCCACGCGTCCATCCAGGTGCAGAAACGCCTGCTGGTTGCACAGATCGAAGTACCGGTAGAACACGGGCAGTGCCTTCTCAGCCTGATCCTCCGGCAAGACTTCGCCCAGAAGCGCAGCCAGCGGCAGGTCTGCCACGATGCGGCGGTACTCGCCCACCAGGTTGTCCTCGAACGCCGTGCGGCTCTGCTGCTTCAGAAGTTGAAGCTGCCATATGGCCGCCAACGCGCCAAGCACCGCTAGACCGCTGCTGAACCCGCCGACGGTGGTCGCGAGGTCCACCATCTCCTTGCTGACCTGGATCACTTCGTCGCCCCGACCAGCGGCAGGATCTTCAGCGACTCGATGCCGCGGTCATCGACGATCTTGACCGCCGCCTTCGCGTGCTTGCCGGCCTCGAAGGGCAGCGACACGGTGCCGTGGAACTGGTCGAGTATGGACTCGTCCAGCTCGGCGCGGATGGTCTTCTTCAGCTTCTTCCAGCCCTCGTCCTTGCCGGCCATGGGGAAGAACACCTGATGCGGGAACAGGCTGCGCCCGTCGTAGTCGGTGTCCAGACTCCACATGGCGATCTTGCCCTTGCCGCCCGAGATCAGCTCGCCCTTGACGGTGTCGAAGTAGTCGAAGCCGTTGACCTCCACCTGCCACAGGCCGTCGGCCGTCTGCGTCAACGCCACGTCGGGCTGGCCCATCAGCCAGAAGCTCTGGTTGCTGCTGCGGGCCTTCTTTAGGTCCTCAGTCAGCAGGTCGGTGTTCATCTGCGCCTTCAGAGCTGTGATGCCCTTGAGCGCGTCGATGTCCTTCGCCGCTTCCGGGTCGAAGGTGAAGGCGCAGAACACGATCATCTTCGGCCGCGGGAACAACTCGCCCGCCTCGTTCAGCGCGTGCTCGACCTGACGCTGCTCCAGCGCGCCGTGCTCGGGGCCGAAGCTCACCACCACCCGCTCGCCCGTCTCGGCCAGCGTGCCGGTGGCGTGCAGGCAGGTGGTGCCGGCCATCACTTCCAGTTCGGCGAACTCCAGCTTCTGGCCACCCTTGCCGCGGATGCCGGTCTTCAGCAGTTCATCGCGCCACTGCTGCTGGCGGTTGCTCTCGCCACTGCGGGCGATGCTGGTCTGGTAGGCCTGATCTTCAGTGGGCGTGGCCGAAGCACCGCCCTCGGCCGCCTCCAGGCTCAGCACGGTCGGGAAGGGCACCGCTTCCACCGTGAACGGGCCGGTGATGCGCAGCTTGGTCTTGCTCTTCTCGGGCTGGTCGTACAGGGTCTCGTTCTCGGCGTTGGCGGCGATGGAGCGATCTATCTCGGCCTGCATTCGTTGGCGGGCGACGTGAAAGGCGTCGAAGGGTTTGCGCAGCACGGGCGGCCACCCCGAGGGCAAAGCGCCGTCGTCACCTGGGAACGGCACCTCCCACTCATGCAGGGCGACGCCCTTCGGGCCGAGCTTGAGCTTCTGCTCCTTGCGCACACCCTCGGTCACGGTCAGCTGACTCAGCGGAGCCTGCCTCGCGAGCGCAGCGTTCAGCGTCGCTAGGGAATCCTCAATGGCCGGATGCAGCCGTTCGTAGATCGACTCGATGTCAGCGTTGTTAGCAATCGACTTCAACATGACGTGCGGCACTGTCTTGTAGATGAAGCCCCCCTTCAGGCCTTCGTGGGGGTAAGCCAGCTCGAAGTAGTCGAAGCTGGCGGTCATCAGGCGCTGCTTCGCGAGCGTGACGGCAACACGGGAGGTGTCGCAGGTGATCCATCGACGGCCCCACTTCTCCGCGACTGCTGCTGTGGAACCAGATCCGCATGTCGGGTCAAGCACCAAGTCGCCCGGATCAGTGGTCATCAGCATGCACCGCTCGATAACTCGCGCTGCTGTTTGCACAACGTATGCTTTGTCTTCGGCCCGACTTGAAAAGCGAACGTCCGTCCAGAAGTTGGAGATAGGGCGTACGGGGAAGTCGTCGAGAAACCTCACGTAGCTAAGCATTCGCCCTCGAAGCTCAATGCGCCCTGCGCGGGGATGTCCGAAATTCTGTGTGTGAGGCGGTTTACTGAATTGGCTGTTGGCTGATTTCTACTTTGTCTTCAGGCCCCTGCCAGGCCGCCGGAGGCGCCCCGGTTGAGCCCATGTGCTCATGGTTCAACCCCTCTCACCG
>CAIKLM010000154.1 GCA_903828235.1 uncultured beta proteobacterium
CCGCGTGCCGGCGCCGCGCCACACGGAGGCCGGCCTGCGGGCGGAGGCGGTGGCCGTGGAACCGCCGGGGGCGGCAACCGCGGCCCGGGGGGCGGCGGCCGGCCCGGTGGGCCCTCGCGCCCCGGCGGCAGTTCCGGAGGCCCGCGCCGCTGAGTGGGGTGCCGCCGCCGGGCGCTCAGCGCGGCGGCGTACCCGGGTTGTAGCCCGGTGGCAGCACCAGGCGGATGGACGGGTCGCGCGGCGCCCGCTCGCGGAACGCCGCCACCTCGCGCTGCAGCGCCGTCGTCATCTCGTCGAACGCCTTCTCGAACGACGCGGTGCGCGCGGCGCGCGAGCGCTCGGCGAAGCCCACCCAGGTGGCCTCGCCCTTGATGGTGGAGCGCCCGCCGGCGTGCATCAGCAGCCGGCGGCTCTTCACGTCGAACACCGACACCTCCAGCGCCGTCAGGATGTCGTACTGGTCGCCCTCCACCAGGTAGGCGCCCACGCCCGTCCAGTACAGGAACGACCAGCGATTGGCGCCGGCATGCTGCACCTGGTCGAAGGACACCAGCACCACCACGTCCAGCCGCAGCAGCGCCGCCACGCGGTCGAGGTTTTCGAAGCCGCCGCCCGCCTGCAGGAAGGTCGAGGGCACGATCTCGATCTCGCGGATGAAGGGATAGTCGCGGAAGGCCGTGCGCACGCGGTCGGCCAGGCGCTGCCGCTCGGCCTCGGCCAGCCGGAACACGGCGTCCGAGGTGTCGGGGACGAACGCGATGCCGACGCGGAAGGGCACGTTCAGCACCGTCTGCACCTCGGGCAGGGCCGCGGGCGGCTCCTTGCCGGGGTACAGGAAGGCCAGCAGCGAGGCGACCTGGCGCTGCTGCGACTTGGCGTCCATCGCGGCGCAGGCCCCCAGCAGGCCGGCGGGCGCCAGCAGGGCGGCCAGCGTGGCCAGGCGCAGGCGGTTGGGTGGGGTCGGATCCGGGGCGCGTGTCGTCATGGATTCATCCTAGGCGTGCCGGTGGACGCTGGCTACCGGTCTGTCGCTGGACTATGATCCAGATCAAGTCCAGCACTGGATCATCCCATCCGTCATGAGCGCCGTCCTCGCCCCGCAAGACGCCGGCCCCGCGCCGGTGAGCCCCGATCGCATGGCCGCGGCCGGCCTGCGCGCCTTCGCGCGCATCGCCGAGGCCTGGGGGCTCTCGGTCGAGGAGCAGCTGGCGCTGCTGGGCCGGCCGCCGCGCTCCACCTACTTCGCGTGGCGCAAGGCGCCCGAGCGCGCGGTGTTGCCGCGCGACACGCTGGAGCGCCTGTCCAACCTGCTGGGCATCTGGAAGAGCCTGCAGATCCTGCTGCCCGACGCGGCCGCGGCCGACGCCTGGCTGCGCCGGCCCAACGCGGCCGCGCCCTTCGGTGGCCGCAGCGCGCTGCAGCGCATGCTGGCCGGCAACGTGAGCGACCTGCACCTGGTGCGCCGCTACCTCGACGGCGTGCGCGGCGGGGGCTGGTCCTGAGCGGCGCCGCGGCCGGCCCCGCCGTCCGCCGCATCCGCTGGCCCGGGGCCTGCCGCATCGTGCCGACGCGGCATCCCTCGGAGAACCTCTTCGACCGCGTTGCCGACGAGGCCGACTTCGAGGCGCTGTACGCGCTGGAGGCCATGACCAACGAGCGGGCGCGCGACGCCCTCGGCGAGATCGAGAGCGTGCCGCGCGCGCAGCGCCGCTACGGCCCCGGCAGCGGCCCCATCATGGCCGCGTTCACGCACGTCAACACCGAGGGCAGCCGCTTCTCGGCCGGCGAGTGGGGCATGTTCTATGCCGCCAAGGAACGCGACACCGCGGTGGCGGAGACGCGCTTCCACCACGCCCGCTTCCTGGCCGCCACGCGCCAGGGCCCGCTGCACCTGCCCATGCGGTTGCTGAGCGTGGCCATCGACGCGAAGCTGCACGACCTGCGCCCCGCCGGCGTGGTGCCGCAGGCGGTGTTCGACCCGGCCGATTACGCGGCGGCACGCGCCCTGGGCGCACGGCTGCGCGCCGAGGGCTCCGAGGGCGTGGTCTACCCCAGCGTGCGGCGGCCGCGCGGCCAGTGCGCCGGCCTGTTCACGCCACGGGGCGCCAGCCGCTGCGTGCACGCGGCCATCCTGCTGTATGCCTGGGACGGCGAGCGCTTCACCGACGTCTACGAGAAGACGGCATGACCGGGACCGCCCGTGACCGCTTCGACCGGCTCGACGCGCTGCGCGCCGTCGCCATCCTGTGGATGGCGCTGTTCCACTTCCTGTTCGACCTGAACCACTTCGGCTACCTGCAGCCGCGGCAGAGCTTCCACCACGACCTGCCCTGGGTGGCGCAGCGCACGGTCATCGTCAGCCTGTTCCTGTTCTGCGCCGGCCTTGGGGTGGCCGTGGCCCAGGCCCAGGGGCAGGGCTGGGCGCGCTTCTGGCGCCGCTGGGCGCAGGTGGCGGGCTGCGCGGTGCTGGTGAGCATCGGCTCGAGCCTGATGTTCCCGCGCAGCTTCATCTTCTTCGGGGTGCTGCACGGCATCGCGGTGATGCTGATCGTGGCGCGGCTGGCGGCGCCGCTGCGAGCCTGGCTGTGGCCGCTGGGCGCGGTGGCGCTGGCGCTGCCGTGGCTGCTGCAGTTCGAGGCCTTCAACGCCCGGCCGCTGGCCTGGACGGGCCTGATCACGCGCAAGCCGGTGACGGAGGACTTCGTGCCCGTGCTGCCCTGGCTGGGCGTGATGCTGTGGGGCGTGGCGGCGGGGCAGTGGCTGCTGGCGCACCGGCGCGGCCTGCTCGCCGGCCCGCTGGCCGCGCCGCTGCGGCCGCTGGCGGTGCTGGGCCGCTGGAGCCTGAGCTTCTACATGCTGCACCAGCCGGTGTTCATCGGCGGCATCCTGGCCGGTCGGGCGCTCGGGTGGTGGTGAAATCGCGGCAATGAACAAGCCCGCCGCGAAGCACGTCCTCTTCGGCTTCCACGCCGTCACCGTGCGCCTGAAGACCGCGCCCGAATCGGTGCAGGAGGTGCACGTGGATTCGTCGCGGCGCGACGCCCGCATGCGCCAGTTCCGCGAGCGCGCCGAAGCCGCCGGCGTGCGCCTGATCGACAGCGACGCCGCCCGGCTGGCGCAGCTGGTGGGCAACCCGCGCCACCAGGGCGTGGCCGCGCGCTGCACGGCGCTGGCGCCCCGGCACTCGCTCGACGAGGTGCTCGACGACGCCGAGGGCGCCGCCCTGGTGCTGGTGCTCGACGGCGTGACCGATCCGCACAACCTGGGCGCCTGCCTGCGCGTCGCCGACGGTGCCGGCGCGCACGCCGTGGTGGCGCCCAAGGACCACGCCGTGGGCCTGAACGCCACGGTGGCCAAGGTGGCCAGCGGCGCCGCCGAGACCGTGCCCTACCTGATGGTGACCAACCTCGCGCGCACGCTCGGCGAGCTGAAGGAGCGCGACATCCGCGTCATCGGCACCAGCGACGACGCCGCGCTCACGCTGTACGAGGTCGACCTCTCCGGCCCGGTGGCCCTGGTGCTGGGCGCCGAGGGCGCGGGCCTGCGCCAGCTCACGCGCAAGACCTGCGACGAGCTCGTGCGCATCCCGATGGCCGGCGCGGTGGAGAGCCTCAACGTCAGCGTTGCCGCGGGTGTGTGCCTGTACGAGGCCGCCCGGCAGCGGCGGACGCCCCGCGCGGGTTGAGCCGAACCGACCCTCAGCGCGGGCGCTGCCGCGCGAGGGCCTGCTGCAGCGCCGCCGCCACCGCCTCGCGATAAGCCGGGAAGCGCGCGACGTCGTCGTGCCGCGCGCCGGCCACCTCCACCAGCGTCGACGCCGGCCGCAGCGCCTTCAGCCGCCGGGCGTGCGAGACGTCGATCAGCCGGTCCTCGGTGCCGTGCAGCATCAGCACCGGCGTCTTCACGCGCACCAGGGCGGCGGCGGTGTCCAGCGGGTAGCGCAGCACGGCCCCGGGGACCCACGGGTAGTGCTCCTCGGCCAGTGCCGCCATGCTCAGGTAGGGCGAGCCCAGGATCGTGAGATCGGGCTGCACCTCGGCCGCCAGCACCGCCGCCAGCCCCGTGCCCAGCGAGCGGCCGTAGAACACGCGCAGCTTGCCCTGGTAGGCGCTCGCCACGGCCTGCCAGGCGGCGCGCACGTCGGCGTGCAGCTGCGCCTCGCTGGTGATGCAGCACGGGCTCTTGCCGTAGCCGCGGTAGTCGATCATGACGAGGTCGAGGTTGGCGCGGCGGTAGGTGTCGAGGTTGCCGAACCAGCCCTCCAGGCTGCCGCCGTTGCCGTGCAGGAAGAACACCACGCCGTCGGGCGCGGGCAGCTTCAGGTGCAGGGCGTTCAGGCGGCCGCCATCGCCGTTCGGCACCTCGATCCAGTGCTCGTGCACGTCGGGGCCCTTGTCGAACACCCAGTCGGCCGGCAGCGTGTGCGGGCGGAAGATGAGCCACTCCTGCCGGAACCACAGCGCCGCCACGAGGCCGGCCCACACGAGCGCCGCCACCAGCGCCCAGCCGGCCAGCCGGCGCAGCCAGGCCCGCATCACACCCAGCCCAGCGCCCCGGCCAGCGCCCCGGCGCCGAGGGCCCACATGGGGTTGCGCTTCGTGCGCAGCATCAGCCACAGCGTGCCGGCCACCAGCAGCCAGGCCACGGGCGAGCCCGCGTTGGGCTGCAGCAGCACGGCGCCGGTGGCCAGCAGCAGACCGATGGTCAGCGGCGCCAGGCCGGCCGTGAAGGCGCGCACGCCGCGCGCGTGGCGGTAGCGCTCGCCGAAGCGCCCGGCGCCGACGGCCAGCAGCGCCGACGGCAGCAGCGAGCCCGCCATCGTGGCCGCCACGCCGGCCAGCCCGCCGACGCTGTAGCCGATGGCGGCCACGAACAGCACGTTGGGCCCCGGCATGGCCTGCCCGATGGCGATGCAGTCGTTGAACTGCACCGGCGTGAGCCAGCCCTCCTGCGCCACCACCAGGCGCTGCATCTCGCTGACCGTGGTGATGGCGCCGCCGATGGCCACCAGCGACAAGGCCGTGAAGTGCAGGAACAGCCGCCACCAGTCGGCCGCGCCGATGCCCACCGGCCCCCACAGCAGCGCAGGCCAGGCGGCGTCCACCGCGCTCACGCCGCCTTCCCCAGTCGCCAGGCTGCCCACGCGATGCCCGGCGCGCCCAGCGCCAGCACCACCAGCGGCAGCGGCCATCGCAGCACGGCGATCGCCGCCACGGTGGCCGCCACGAAGGCGAAGGCCCCGGCGCGCCCCAGCGGGTTCGAGCGCAGCCCCGGCGCCAGCCGGATGGCCGTGGCCAGCACCAGGCCCGCGGCGACCACGCCCATGCCGCGCAGCGCACCGCCCACGGCCGGCACCTCGCCCAGGCTCAGCGCCGCCATCGTGGCGGCCACCACCAGCAGCAGGGGCAGCAGCAGCATGCCGCTGCTGGCGGCCAGTGCGCCGCGCCAGCCGAAGCAGCGGTCGCCGTAGATCAGCCCCAGGTTGACGACGTTGGGCCCGGGCAGCACCTGCGACAGCGACAGCAGCTCGAGGAACTGTTCGCGCGTCAGCCAGCCCAGGCGTTCCACCAGTTCGCGCTGCGCCACCGGCAGCACGCCGCCGAAGCCCATCATCGCCAGCCGGTTGAAGGCGAGGAACAGCGCCGCTGGCGAGGCCGGCGCGGCGCGGGCGCCCTCAGGCATCGACGCGCCCCACGTCGGCCTTGCGCGCCAGCAGCAGGCTCACGACCAGCGCCGCCGCCACCCAGGCCAGCGCCACGGCCGCCATCGGCCCGTAGCCGCCGGCCGCCAGGATGGCCCCGCCGCCCGCCGCGCCCAGCGCCTGCCCGGCGTAGATGGCCGAGGTGTTGAGCGCCAGCAGGGCCGGGGCCACCGCGGGGGCCGCGGCCGACAGCCGCGCCTGCTGCGCCGAGTTGGTGGAAAAGGTACCCAGGGCCCAGGGCACCAGCAGCAGTGCGGCCACGGCCAGGGTGCCGGCCCAGGGCCAGGCCAGGAAGGCCAGCCCGACGCTGACGAGGCCCAGGTTGACGCAGCGCGGCGCGCCCAGCCGATCGATCCAGCGCGTCAGCAGCACGTTGCCCACCAGCCCGAACAGGCCGAACCACATGAACAGGAAGCTGATGCCCCCCGCGCTGGCGCCCAGCACGTCGCGGTAGTAGGGCGCCATGTAGCTGAACAGCGTGAACTGCCCGGCGCCGCTGAGCACCGTCACGCCCACCAGCGCCATCAGCCAGGGGTTGCGCAGCACGCGGCCCCAGCCGCCCAGCGACATCGGCGGCGGCTTCACGCCGTCGGGCACGGTGCGCCACACCCCCCAGGCCGCGGCGGCGGCCAGCACGGCCACCAGCGCGAAGGCCCAGCGCCAGCCGAAGCTCTCGCCGATCCAGGCGTGCAGCGGCATGCCCAGCACCGAGGCCAGGCTCCAGCCCAGGAAGATGAAGCTCATGTGCCGGCCGCGCTCGCCCTCGGGCGCCATGACGTTGATGGCCGCGGCGGCCTGCGGCGTGAACACCGCCGCCGCCAGCACCGCCAGCGCGCGCAGCGGCAGCAGCGCCGCGTAGCCCGGCACCAGCGCGCACACGGCGTGGCCGATCGCGTACCAGGCCAGCGACGCGGTCAACAGCAGGCGGCGGTCCAGGCCGCCCAGCAGCATCGCCAGCAGCGGCGCACCGCAGCCCATGGCCACCGCGCCGGCGGTGATGAGCTGCCCGGCGACGGCCGCCGACACCTGCAGCGAGGCCACCAGGCTGTTCAGCGAGCCCGGCACCACCATGACGCCGCAGCCGATGGCGAAATTGCCGGCCAGCAGCGCCCAGCGCGCCGAGGCCAGGCTCATCCGCGCAGCACCTTCAGCGCTTCGGGGTTGACGAGGTTGGTCGGCGTGTTGTGGATGAAATTGACGACGTTCTCGAACGCCGCGCCGAAGTACAGCTCGTAGCTGTCCTGTTCCACGTAGCCGATGTGCGGCGTGCAGATGGCGTTTTCCAGCCGCAGCAGCGGGTGGCCCTGCAGGATGGGCTCGGTCTCGAAGACGTCGACCGCGGCCATGCCGGGGCGCCCGCGGTTGAGCGCAGCCACCAGCGCGTTGTCCTGCACCAGCTCGGCGCGCGAGGTGTTGACGAACAGCGCGGTCGGCTTCATGCGCGCCAGCGCGTCGAGCGTGACGATGCCGCGGCTGGCCTCCGACAGGCGCAGGTGGACGCTGAGCACGTCGCAGCCCTCGAAGAAGGCCTCGCAGCTGTCGGCGCTGGCGTGGCCGTCGGCGCGGGCGCGCTCGCGCGACAGCTCGCTGCCCCACACCAGCACCTGCATGCCGAAGGCGCGGCCGTAGCCCGCCACGAGGCGGCCGATCCTGCCGTAGCCCCAGATGCCCAGCGTCTTGCCCCGCAGCACCCTGCCGATGCCGAAGTTGGCGGGCATCGACGCCGCTTTCAGGCCGCTCTGCTGCCAGGCACCGTGCTTGAGGTTGCCGATGTACTGCGGCAGCCGTCGCATGGCGGCCATGATCAGCGCCCAGGTCAGCTCGGCCGGCGCCACCGGCGAGCCTGTGCCCTCGGCCACCGCGATGCCCAGGCGGGTGGCGGCCTCGACGTCGATGTGGCTGCCGATGCGCCCGGTCTGCGAGATCAGCTTCAGCCGCGGCAGCTTCTCGAGCAGCGCGCGCGGGAAGTGCGTGCGCTCGCGGATCAGCACCAGCACGTCGGCATCGCGCAGCCGCACGCCCAGCTGCCCCGTGCCCTTGACGGTGTTGGTGTAGACCTTGGCGTTGTACGGCTCCAGCAGCTGTGCGCAGCGCAGCTTGCGCACGGCGTCCTGATAGTCGTCGAGGATGATGATGTTCATGGCCTGCCGGCGATTGTGCCGCGCGGCCGGGCCCGCCCGGGGCGGCCTCTACACTGCGGCGCCCCACCCCGAGGAGACCCGCCGATGAGCCTGACGATGCACGCCGCCACCGCCCCCGCCTTCGCGAAGATGCTCGCCAACATGCTGGCCTGGCTCGACAAGGCCCAGGCCCACGCCGAGTCGCGCCGCTTCGACGCCAACAACTACCTCGGCCTGCGCCTGGCGCCCGACATGCTGCCGCTGTCGCGCCAGATCCAGATCGCCTGCGACGGCGCCAAGGGCTGCATGGCGCGCCTGGCCGGCATCGAGGTGCCGAAGTGGGACGACACCGAGGCCACGCTCGACGAGTTGCGCGAGCGCATCCGCCGCACGCGCGACTACGTCGCCGGCTTCACGCCCGAGCAGCTGGCCGGCAGCGAGACGCGCGAGATCGTCGTGCCCACCCGCACCGCCGAGCTGCGCTTCAGCGGCGAGGACTACCTGCGCCACTTCGTGCTGCCGAACTTCTACTTCCACGCCACCACCACGTACGCGCTGCTGCGCCACGCCGGCGTGGAGATCGGCAAGCGCGACTACCTCGGCTGAGGTCTACCGCTTGGCCGTGGCCGCCGCCCGCGCGGCGGCCGCCGGGGTGGCCGCGGCGCCGGCGGCG
>CAIKLM010000155.1 GCA_903828235.1 uncultured beta proteobacterium
CGGCTGCAGCAGCAGCGCGGCGCGCACCGGCAGCGGCGCGGCGGCGGGGCCGGCCTCCGCGGCGCGGTCCAGCGTGGCCTCGTGGGCCCGAGCAGCAGCGGGCGGCAGCGCTGCCAGGCCCGGCAGCAGCCGCGCCAGCGCGCCGCAGCCGCGCAGCACCTGCAGCAGGCGGCTGGGCCGCGGCGCCATCAGGCCGCGCGCGAGCTCCTGCCACACGCGCTCCGCCACCAGCGCGTCCACCTCGCCGGCCTGCACCAGCTGCTCCAGCAGCGCCTCGGTCTCGGGGGCCACGGTGAAGTGCGGGAAGCGCGCAGCGAAGCGCGCCAGGCGCAGCAGCCGCACCGGGTCCTCGGCGAAGGCCGGCGACACGTGGCGCAGCACGCCCGCGGCCAGGTCGGCGCGGCCGCCGAAGGGGTCGACGAGGGTGCCGTCCTCGGCCTCGGCCATGGCGTTGATGGTGAGGTCGCGGCGCGCCAGGTCCTGCTCCAGGGTGACGCCGGGCGCGGCGTGGAAGCTGAAGCCGCGGTAGCCGGGGCCCACCTTGCGCTCGGTGCGCGCCAGCGCCACCTCTTCGTGCGTGGCGGGGTGCAGGAACACCGGGAAGTCCTTGCCCACCGGCTGGTAGCCCAGGGCCAGCAGCTGCTCGGGCGTGGCGCCCACGGCCACCCAGTCGCGGTCGGTGGCCGGCAGGCCCAGCAGGCGGTCGCGCACGGCGCCGCCGACGACGTAGAGCTTCACGCCGCGGGCGGGTTCAGCGGTGCGTGCGGTAGGGCTCCTCGAAGTCGAGGAAGTCCTGCTCGGCCAGCGCGTCGGCGATCCAGGCCTTGACGCCCGGCGCCAGCGCCACGCGGCCGACGTAGTCCCAGGCGTGCGGCGTCATCGGCAGGCGGTAGGTGCGCAGCCGCATGCACACCGGCGCGTACATCGCGTCGGCGGCGCTGAAGGCGCCGAACAGGAAGGGCCCGCCGCTGGCGGTGAGCGCGTCGAGCCAGGCCGTCTCGATGCGCATGACGTCGTCGCGCACGTCGGCCTGCTCGGCCCACACGCGCTCGCCCACGTCGGGCAGCGCGGCCTCGATGTTCATGGGGCAGTGGTTGCGCAGCGCGGCAAAGCCCGAGTGCATCTCGGCGCACAGGCTGCGCGCGCGGGCGCGCTCGCGCATGCCTTCCGGCCAGATGCCGCGGCCGGGAAACTTGTCGTGCAGGTACTCGATGATGGCCATCGAGTCCCAGACCGAGAAGTCGTCGTCCAGCAGCACCGGCACCTTGCCCGCGGGCGAGAAGCGCGCCACCTCCTTGCGGAAGGCCGAGTGCGGGGTGAAGTCGAAGCGCAGCTTCACCTCCTCGAACGGGATGCCCAGCTGCTTCATCAGCACCCAGGGGCGCATCGACCAGGACGAGTAGTTCTTGTTGCCGATCAGCAGTTGCATGGCACGGGCTCCGCGGTGGGGTCGGGCGGCCATGCTAACCACACGCCCGTGTGGCCGGGCCGGCTCAGCGCCGCCGCGCGCGGAAGCGGTCCTGCGGCATCGGGCCGAAGCGCTCGGCCAGGTAGCCCGGCGCCACGGCCTCCAGCGGCGTGGGCGTGATGCCCAGCGCGGCCAAGCCGGGCAGGGTGCCGCTGGCCACGTTGGGCACCGACATCGAGGCCACGTTGTCGCGCGACATCAGCGGCTCGCCCGGCATCAGCTCCATCAGCAATGCCTGCAGCGAGCCCGCCCAGCCCGGCAGCGGCAGCTGCGGCCGTGGCACGCCGGCCCACAGGCCCGACAACCGCACCAGCTCCGACAGCGTGGCCTCGCGCGGGCCCGCGCACTCGAAGATCTGCCCCGCGGTGGCGGGCCGGTCGAGCGCGGCGACGATGGCCGCGGCCACGTCGCCCACCCACACCGGCTGGAAGCGCGCGCCGCCGAAGGCCAGCGGCATGAAGGGCGCGAGCTGCTGCAACTGCGCGAAGGTGTTGAGGAAGCGGTCGTGCGCGCCGAAGATCACCGAGGGCCGCAGCACCGTCACCGCCAGGCCCGAGCCGGTGAACACCGCCTCGCCCGCGGCCTTGCTGCGCAGGTAGCGCGACGGCGCATCGGCCGCCACGCCCAGCGCGCTGACATGCACCACCCGGCGCACGCCGGCCGCGGCGCAGGCCGCCACGATGCGCCGCGGCAGCGCCACGTGCACGCGCTCGAAGGCCGCCTCGCTGCCGTGCAGGATGGCCACCAGGTTGACCACGGCGTCACAGCCCGCGACCAGCCGCGCAAGCGCGGCCTCGTCGTGCACGTCGGCGGTGACGAGGTCGACGTTGGGCAGGGGCCGCACGGCCTGCCCGTGGGCGTTGCGGCGGGTGGGCACGAGCAGGCGCAGCGCGGGTTCGACCTGCGCCAGGTGTTCGCACAGGGCGCGGCCAACGAAGCCGCTGCCGCCCAGCACCAGCACGCGGCGCATCGAGGAAAGAGCCAGCATGGTCAGGGGATGTCGCGGTTGGGGGCCGGCTCGCCGGGCGGGCGCGGGGCGATCGGCGGCCCCAGCAGGGCCCTGATCGACGGCACCGGCTGGCCCAGCACGGCGGCGTAGTAGACGCTGTTGGACAGCACCTTCTTGACGTAGTCGCGCGTCTCGTTGAACGGGATGCCCTCGGCCCAGGCGGCGGCCTCGACCGAGGCGCCCTCGCGCCAGCGGCGCGGCCGCCCCGGGCCGGCGTTGTAGGCCGCGGTGGCCATGGCCAGCGAGCCGCCGAAGTCCTCGAGCACGCGCTTCAGGTAGGTGTTGCCCAGCAGCAGGTTGACGTCGCGGTCGTTGATCATCGCCGGCGTCCAGGTCAGGCCCACCTGGCGTGCGGTCCAGCGGGCCGTGGCGGGCATCAGCTGCATCAGCCCCGAGGCCCCGACGTGCGAGCGTGCGTCCATGATGAAGCGGCTCTCCTGGCGGATCAGGCCGTAGACCACCGCGGGGTCGAGGCCGGTGCGCCGCGCCTGCGCCACCACCTGCGATCGGAAGGGGGTCGGGAAGCGCTGGCGCAGGTCGACCTCGGCGCGCGTGCGGTCCGAGGTGTTGATGCAGCGGTCCCAGACCTCGCGGGCGCAGGCCATCTCGGCGGCGGCCAGCAGTTCGCGGTCGGCCATGCCGCGCAGCGTGAAGTTCCACTCGCGCACGCCCTCGCTGCGCAGCCCCAGCGCGATGAGCTGCAGCGCGCGCTCCAGGCCCGGGCGCTGGCGGGCGGCCGCCTGCTCGGCCTCGGTCAGCGGCGCGGGCGGCGGCGGCGGGACGACCTCGCGACCCAGTTCCTCGGTGGCGAGCTTGCCGTAGAAGCTCAGGCGCGGCGCCAGGGCCTGCAGGGCCTCGCGAGCGCCCTGCCGCGAGGCCTCGCCCGCGGGGCCGGGGGCGGCCTGCGCCAGCACGGCGCGGGCGCGCCAGTAGGCCCAGGCCTCGTCGGCGCGGTCGGCCGGTGCCATGGCGTCGATGGCGCGCTGCACCAGCGGCCAGCGCCGGCTGTCGGACTCCGGCGCGCGCAGCGCGGCGCGCACCTGCCAGGCCAGCGCCTCGGCGCTGAAGGGCGCCGGCGTGCCCGGGCGCGCGGCGGCGTCCCAGGCGGCCCAGGCGCGCAGCGCGTGGTCCAGCGCCTGCGGCTGCAGGCGCAGGCCCGACTGCCGCGCCACCTGCGCCCAGGCCAGGGCCTGGTGGCCCAGCGGCAGCCGGGCGCGGCCGGGGTCGGCGGGCGGTGCCAGCGCGGCCAGCTGCGCGGCGGCGGCGTCGGGGTCGGTGGCGGCCAGGCGCATCAGCGCCAGCAGCTCCAGCTCGAAGGACTGGGGCGCGGCGGGGCGTGCCGTGCGTTCCAGCCAGCGCTGCGGGTTCTCCCAGAGCTCGGCGGCGTGGCGCTCGAGCGCGGGGTCGAGCAGCGCCACGGCGGCCCGCAGCGCGCGCGGGCGGTTGGCCTCGGCGGCGGCGCGCGCCTTGGCCCAGACGTCGCCATCCGCCAGACGGCCGGCCGCGCGCAAGGTGCTGGCGAGCAGCTGGCAGCCGTCGTCGAACTCGCGCTGCGCCAGCCAGGCGGCCTGCGCGGCGGCGCGCACGTCCACGCCGTCCTCGTGCTGCGTGAGCAGGGCGTAGCAGGTGACCTCGCGGTCGTCGTTCATGCGGAAGCGCGGGAACTCGACGCGGAAGTTGGCCCAGTCGCGCCGGGCGCCCAGCTCGAGCAGCCAGTCGTTGCGCAGCCGGTCCTCGACGTAGGTGCCCGGCCAGCGGGCATAGAAGGCGTCGAGGTCGGCCTGGCGCGCTTCCACCAGGCGGTTGGTGAGCGCCCAGTAGTCCGCCCACTGCGCCAGCGGGTGGCGTGCGCGCTGCAGGCTGGCGGCGGCGGCGGCGAGCGCGGCCTGGTCCTTGCGGCGAAGGGCTTCGCGCGCCTGCAGCAGGGTGTCGTCGGTGCCGGCGGCCAGCGGGGCAGGGCCGCTGCGCGGGGCCTGGGCCGGCACGGCGGTCGTTCCCAGCGCCAGCAGCGCGGCGCCGGTGCTCAGCAGGAATCGCCCCAAGGGCGGCGTCGGGCGGCTCATGCGGCCGAATCTAGCGCATCGCCCGCCGGCCCGGGCGGGGTGCGGCGATCATCCCCGGCGCCGCTGGCGCTGGACGTGGGTCGGCGGGACAATGCCGGGCCGCAGTCGTCACCCCGCCACCCCGCCATGTCGTTCACCCTGCCTTCGTTCGAGCCCTCGCGCGACAAGAAGTCGCTGCGTCGCCAGTTGCAGGCCGAGCGCCAGACGCTGATCGACCGCCACCAGCGCGCCATGCACCTGCAGGAGGTGCTGCGCGTGTTCCTGCTGGAGCGCAAGGACCTCGCCGTGGGCGCCTACTGGCCCATCAAGGGCGAGTTCGACGCGCTGCCGGCTTTGTACCGCTGGGCCGAGGCCGACGACAAGCGCGTGATCGGCCTGCCGGTGACCGACAAGCAGACCCGGCAGCTGCGCTTCCAGATGTGGTTTCCCGGCTGCGAGATGGAGGAGGACGCCTACGGCATCCCCAAGCCCCGGGACACGCCGGTGTTCCACCCCACGCTGCTGCTGGTGCCCTGCGTGGGCTACGGGCCGGGCGGCGTGCGGCTGGGCTATGGCGGCGGCTTCTACGACCGCACGCTGGCCACGCTGGAGCCGCGGCCCACGACGGTGGGCCTGGCCTATGCACACGGCTTCGTGCCCTGGCTCGAGGCCGAGCCGCACGACGTGCCGCTGGACGCCATGCTCACCGACGAGGGCCTGGCCTGGCGCGGGCCCGGGGCCTGAGGCGCAGGCCCCGGGGCCGGGCTCAGAGCCAGCCCAGGCGGCGGCAGACGTCCAGGCTCAGCGCGCTCTGGTTGAGCGTGTAGAAGTGGATGGCGGGCGCGCCGCCGGCCACCAGGCGCTCGCACAGCCGCGCCACGACCTCGATGCCGAAGGCGCGCACGCTGGCCGCGTCGTCCAGGAAGCCTTCCATCTTCAGCGCCACCCAGCGCGGGATTTCGATGCCGTCGCGGGCCGCGAACTGCGCGATCTTCGCGTAGTTGTGGATGGGCATGATGCCCGGCACGATGGGGGCATCGACCCCCAGCTTGCGCACCTCGTCGACGAAGTGGAAGTAGGCGTCGGGGTTGAAGAAGAACTGCGTGATCGCGCTGTCGGCACCCGCCTTCATCTTGGCCGCGAAGTGCTCGAGGTCCTTGCGGGCGTAGCGTTGCTGCGGGTGGTACTCGGGGTAGGCGGCGGCCTCGATGTGCCAGTCGGCGCCCTGCGATTCGCGCACGAAGGCGATCAGGTCGGCGGCGTAGCGGAATTCGCCGGCCACGGCGGTGCCCGAGGGCAGGTCGCCGCGCAGCGCCACCAGGCGCCGGATGCCCTGCGCGCGGTAGGTGTCGAGGATCTCGCGGATGCCCTGCCGCGTGCTGCCCACGCAGCTCAGGTGAGGGGCCGCTTCATGGCCCATCGCCGCGATATCCTTCACCGTGGCCAGCGTCTTCTCGCGCGTGGAGCCGCCAGCACCGTAGGTGACGCTGAAGAACTCCGGCCGCACGGCCGCCAGCTCCGACACCACCGCCTTCAGCTTCTCGCTGCCGACGGGGGTGTTGGGTGGGAAGAACTCAAAAGAGATGGGGACGGGGGTGTTCATGGTGGGGTTGCCGCATCCAGCGCGGCGAGCAGGTGATTCATCAGACGATCCAGGTGCTGTGGGTCGTGCTGCAGCAGAACGCGTTGCGACCAAAGCGCGTCCGGAGCACCGGACTGCCCCGGTGGCAGCGCGGCGGCGTCGGGCGCCGAAACCGACAGCAGGGCGCCTCGCACTGGCACCGACAGCGCCCGGGCTTCAAGCTCGGCGATCAGTTCGATCTTGTCGACCGGCCACTGGCGGGCCAGGCCCTTGGGATCGACCAAGCCCAGCACCTGCTTCGGCCCACGCTGCAACCACAGCATGAAGTCGGGCGCGAAGCCGCTGTCGCGCCACAGCCGCAGGCCGCCGGCGGCAGGGTTTCGCAGCAGGTAAAGGCTGACTTCGTTCCAGGGCACATGGGAGTGATGCTCTTGCCACCATGCCCGAAGGTTCCACACGAACGTGGTTTCGCCTGGGTTCAGGGCAGGCGGCCGGATTTGCACCGCCGCGTTGGGTGTCCACTCTGCCGCGTCGAACAGGCCCAGCTGTCCTCTCGGATTCGGCTGCGCGGCGCCAGAGGGCAGTGCCTTCTCTGCAAGCAAGGGCGTGAACAGGTGCGGCAGGCCATGCAGGCGCGGGAGCGGCAGCTCCAGCGCGTCACGATGCAGCTCGGCGTGGTTCTCGATGAGTGCCTGCACTCGCGGCACCAAGTCCAGCAGGTGCGGGCCATGGCGAGCCAGCACTGCCTGCACGTCGGCGATCAGTGCCTCGGGCGCGAGCCCGGCCTGCACCACGTCGCGCACTGCGGCCAATACGGTGTCGTTCACGCCTCGTGCCACGTCCACTTCCACGCGCCACACCTTGCGCGGCTCGCCCGCCACCATCTGCTGCGGCAGCCCGGCGTTGCCTTCGTCCAGCGTCACGACAGCCAGTTGCTCCATCCGCCAGCGCCGCTCGGCCAGCCGCCACGCACGCACAAGGCCCGCTTCCAGCGCCTGCAGGGCCACGGTGGCGCGCCTTGCCGCGCCCAGTTCGCGGTGCTCGAACCAGCCCTGTGGCGCACGCACCGTGCAGCGGGCCAGCCAGCGCTGCAGGTTGCGCGACGAAAACACCAGTCCCACCAGGCCCTGCCGGCGCTTGACCTGCAGCGCGTGCTGGAACGCCACCTCGGCGTCGACGAAGCCTGCCAGCGATGGTGTGAGCACTGGGGCCGGCCCCAGCGCCTGCGCGCCAGCCAGGCCGGCCGATGCGCGCAGTTGGGGGTCGATGCACAGATGCTCTGGAGCCACGGCGCCGGCTTCCGTGTCGGGATCAGGATCGAAGGCCACGCAGCCGCTGAAGCGTTCATCGCCCGTGCGCAGCGTCTTCAGGCCCAGGCCCACCAACGGCTCGTGCGCCAGTGTCACCGGCACGTGCAGCACCTGCGTCTTCACGCCCTCCAGCGCCAGCGTCGCCAGGAACTGCTGCAGGTAGTCGGCCTTCACGCCAAACACCTGCAGGCTCTGCAGCACCTGCACCGGCAGCGGCGCGTCCTCTTCTCGCCGCAGGCTGAAGGCGCGCCCGCGCAGGCGCACGCCGCGGCCGAAGAGCTGCACGATCTCGGCACCCGGGCTCCTGCCCACGTTCATCAAGCCCAGGGCACTGACGCGCCAGCTCGACCAGCCTTCGATGAACATCTTGGCGCCGATCAGCACCGTCAGCCGTTCGTCGGCATCGAGCCGCGCAAACAGGCTCCCGGCCACGCGGTCGGGCTCGCCCGCGGCGGCCAGCTTCGCAGCCACCAGCGTGTCGGCCAGCTTCTTGGCCTCGCCCACGCGCACCACGCCGAAGTAGGCGTCGTCGGCTGCGCCCAGGCTCTTCAGGCCCAGTTCCTGCAGGCTGATCAGGTGCACGCTCAGGCGCCCGGCGCCGCCAAACACGCGCAAAGCCACATCGGCCGCCAGCTCAGGCGCGCCCCAGCCGCGTTCGGCCAACTGCTGGCGCAGCCAGCGCAAATCGAGCGGTGGGATGTCGAAGCCGGCCTGTGCGGGGTCGCCGCCGGCCAGCACCTGGGCCACGCGATCGGCCAGCCATGCGCCATCGGCGCATGCGCGGCCCAGAAAGCCCAGCAGCAGCGCCACGTCGGCTTGGGCGCCGCCGGCCGTGACGTCCTTGCCCACGCAGGCCATCAGCGGCGCGGCGGCCAGCACCTCGCGCGCCAGCGGCCGGTGCAGCGCCCAGGCCAGCCGCTGCTGGTAGAAGGCCAGCAAGCCGGCCGTCAGCGCGAAGTCGGCACCCGCCGCCTGGCCGGCGTTCATCTGCCGCGGCTGCTTGCCGTAGCCCTCGCGCCAGAAGCGGGCGTAGCCGAAATCCACCGCCACGCAGCGCGAGTAATCGTCGTACAGGGCCTCGTCCCTGTCGGCAATCTGCGCGAAGGTCGCCGAGTTCTCGAAGGTGAAGCCGGCCTGCGACTCGGTGGTGCCACCCGCCAGCGTTTCGCGGATGAGCTTCCAGTCCTTCTCGCCACCGCTGCCGCCGCCCTTGTGGCCCTCGTCCACCAGCAGCAGGTTGGGGCCCTCGTAGCGCGAAGTAGGCTCGCTCACGCCCTTCTTGGGCCGGCGGGCACCGGGCTCATCGACGTAGAACTTCGTGATCTCGGTGATGCGCACCCCCTGCCCGGCGAGCCCCGAGGCTTGCAGTTCCTCGGCATGCTGGCGCGACAGGCTCTCGTTCGGCGTGATCAGCAGCACCTGCTGCGGCTCGAACAGCCTGTGGGCGATGAACTGCCGCAGGTTCATGTGCAGCACCAGCGTCTTGCCGGCGCCCGTGGCCATGAAGCAGGCCAGCTTGCGGGCTTCGGCCGCCGTATGGGGTGGAAGGTGCGGCAGCTCGCGTTCGCGCAGGGCCTCTATGTGCCCCACGTGCGCGGCGGCGTCGCGCACCAGGGCTTCCAGGTGCCACTCCACCACGGCACAGGCCAGCCACTGGAAGTGCGTCAGGCGGAAGGGCAGGGCCGGGTGGCCGGCGGCCAGCGCGTGCGCGGCGCGCGCTTCGCCGATGGCGGCCTGGTGGCAGCCGACGGCGATGTCCCAGCGGCGCAGGGCGTCGGCCATCGCGGCGCTACCGGGCACGGCGCCCAGGGCGCGGGCGCAGCCGCTGCTGCCGGCGGCGTCGCGGCCGGTGTCGGCGCCGCGCAGAAGCTCTTGCAGAGCCGCCTCACGCAGGCCAAAGGCCGCGGCAAAGGCCCGCGGCAGCAGCAGGCTGGCCGTGAACGGCGGGCGCACGGCCCGGCCGCTGCTGCGCGAACCTGCGGCGGAGCTGCCCTTGGTGGTGGCTGCGGGCGTGCGGCGGGTGGGCATGGCGGTGCAGGGCGAGGCTCGCTTCAGTCGCTTCAGGCCAACGCCGCGGGCGTTCCTGTGGTCGCGTTTACCGCCGCGGTGGCCGGTGGCGAGAACGCCGGATCGCGCTGCCACATGGCGGCGGCCAGTGCGGCGTCGATGCTCTGGCCGTGTTCGCCATCGCCCGGCAGCAGCAGGTCGCGGTTGTGGTGCACGCGGGCGTAGCTGGCCAGCGTGCAGCCCAGCGTTTGCTGCACGGCCGTGGCCAGCCAGTCGTACTCGGCGCGGGCCCGGGCGGCCTGCTGCGCGGGGGGCAGGTCTTCCAGGTCGTGCTCGCGCAGCAGCAGCAACTCCAGGGGCACAGCAGCGGCCGGCTGGCCGAGGCGGTGCGGGCGCACTTCGGCCAGCAGCGCCGCGCCGCCGCCGGCGGCGGGCGGGCGCTGCAGGTGGCGCACGCGCACCAGGTGCAGGCCCAGCAGCAGCAAGGTGGTGTGCAGCAGGTCCACCGGGCGTTCCACGGCCTGGCCCTCCCACACGGTAGGCAGCCGGTAGTGCAGCGGGCGCTTCAGCGCGGCGGTGGACAGGCGCACGGGGTTGGTGGGCGCCTGCGCGTCGGCCACGGTGTCGGCCACGTAGCGCAGCAGCGCGTCGAAGCCGGCCAGCTCGCCCTGGCCTGCCGCGCCCACCGCGCCGGGCAGGGCGAGCGCGTCCAGGCTGTCTTCGTAGCGTTCGATGCGCAGCACCTGCACGATGGGCAGCGTGCGCGCGGCCCAGTGTTCGTCGGCGTCATCGCCTTCGGCGGGGTGGTGGGCCACGCCGTCCTTGGGGCGGCCGTCTTTCCACTCGGGGCAGGCCATCACCTTGGCCACGCGCGGCAAGGTGACGGTGTCGAAATACTCGCCCTGCTCCACCAGGATGAAGCGGCGTGTGCCGCCGTCGTCGCGGTTCAGGTTGATGACGGCGTGGGCGGTGGTGCCGGAGCCGGCGAAGTAGTCGAGGACGTCACTCGGTTCGGTTGCCTCCGAAACTGATATGCAGTCCGCGACAAGATGAACAGACTTCGGAAAGGTAAATGGGGCCGCGACGACGGATTGAAGGAGGTTGTGTCCGTACTCCGCTGCGTTATAGGCAGCATCTGTCCAAACGGTCTTGAAGGCTTCCTTGGACTTGGCCAAGTAAACAACATACTCGCCACTTCTACGGCTTTTCCTAACTTCGAGTTGCTGACGCACTGCGTCTACCGACTGACGCGCATAACGCCATTTGCGTTCAGTACCGTCAGTCGAAATCGGCCAAAGAGCGATTCTTTCGCCGTCCGAAACTTGCGAACCTGATGGATGAAAGCTGTCGGCCGGTACGTCGCCAAACTCAAGCAGCAGGCCCGAGCGGCTGACGTATATCGGGTAGAAGCAGTTCTTGGCAGTGCCACGTTCTGAGACGCTGCCAGTCTTCATCAATGGCTTTGCCTTTTCTCCTGGAAGTTGCCGCATTCCAAGCGTTGCGCCGGGGGCGAACGCAAAATGCGCAAATTTATTAGTGAAAGAAAACTCTCCTTGAACGCCGCGCGGGTTGTGGACGACAGTCACCGCAACGCGCTCTTTGTCCGCAAACGCTTGCGCCAGCACTTGAGAGAGATTGTCGTTTTCAGCCTTATCAATTGCGACGACCGTCACACCATCGGCTGAAAGCATTGCCCTTCCCGCAAGCAATCGAGAATGCATAAGCGCGCTCCAAGAGGAGTGCAGCAGATCGTTCTTGTAGAGAATCTCGGATGGGCCGGTGTTGTACGGCGGGTCGATGTACACGCACTTCACCGCTTCGCGCCACTGCGCCTGCAACCTCCGCAGCGCCGCGTAGTTATCGCCATGCACCAGCAGGCCACCCAACGCGCCCTGTACATCCGGTACCTCGGCCAGCACCGCCCACTGGAAGGCTTCGTCGAACAGGCCCGTGTCCAGCGGCAGGTGCGGGCAGCGCGCCAGCAGCGCCGCGCCGCTGGCGGTGCTGCCGGCCGGCTCGCCCAGCCACTGCCGCCAGCGCGCCACCTGCGGCGCGTGTTCGCAGGCCTGCGCCACCAGCGCCGCGCCGGGCGCGCCTTGCCATGCCAGCCACGAGCACATCACCAGGTAATGCGCCTGCATGACGAACCTGCGCTTCTCGAACAAGGCGGCCTGCAGGTCTTCCAGCGCGGCCAGCACGGTGATGATGGCGCGGCCGATGTCGCGAGCCACGGCCAGCTTGCCGCGCTCGCGGGCGAGCGCGGCGTCGGGCACGTCCCACAGGTGCACGAACTCGGTCTGCAGGTAGTGGTCGAGCTCGTCGCGCAGGACGGCGCCCAGCTGCGGGTGCACGAAGAAGTCGGTGCTCTGGCCCTTGGCGAAGCGCAGCGCGTGGCGTTGCAGCAGCGCGGCATCCACCGGCGCGGGCAGCGTGGCCTGCGCGAACCAGGCGTTGACGAGGCGGTCTTGCACGCTGGCGCCTTCGGCGGCGGAGCGTCGTCGGCATCGGGGGCGTCAGCGGCTGCAGCGGCAGGTTCATCGGACGCGCCGCCCCGGGCCTTGCGCAGGGCGCCCGCGGCCTTGGCTTCGGCCTCGGTCAGCGCGCGGTGCTCGAAGGCCAGCCGCCATTCCCCGGGGTGGGCCGTACCCGGCGCGTGCAGCGCCACCGGCAGGTAGTGGCGCTGCGCCCCCTTGGCGTTGTCGCGCTCCACGCTCGCCGCCTGCACCACCAGGCGCACGCGCGTGCCATCGGCCTGCTTGTAGGCGTAGGCGGCGAAGCGCTCGCCGCTCTTTACGTAGTGGCTGCCCTTGGTGGCCCAGTGGAAGTGGGTGTCGCTGCCGTCGTACGGCACGCTGTAACGCCCGGCCTTGCCACGGCGCTGGCGGGGCAGGAAGTCGCCGCTGTCGTAGTAGCGCGAGAAGAAGGTGTACAGGGCGTTGTAGACGCGGGCTTCCTCGTCCTCGGTGGCTTCGCCGGGCAGCCTGGCCAGCGTGGCGGTGATGCGCGCCGGCAGCTCGGTGGCGAGGAAGGCCTCCAGCGCCGCGCGGCGGTGGTTGAGCACGCGGTAGATGCCGAAATCCAGCTCGGCGGCGTCAAGCTCGAGGATGTCGCGCTTGAGCAGTTCCAGGAAGCGGTGGCGGGCGGTGCTCATGGCGTGCTGATGGGGTAAGCCGAGGCTTGGTGTTCAGGCTGCAGGCGCAGGCCTTCGTCGCTGAACTGGGCTTGCCCGGCGGGCAGCAGGTGCTGAAGCTGGCCGTCGGTGAACTTGGCTTCGAAGCGGTGCAGCAGGCCATCGCTGCCCAGGCCGTGGACGTGCAGCACGCCGTGGAAGCCGGTGTCGCGGCCTTCGGTCTGCAGCAGGCGGCCTTGGGCCGTGAGCGTGTACTCGCTCAAGGTACAGCCCAGGGATTTGGTTTGCCAGTCGGCCTCAACCGCCACGCCGTCGGGCAAGGGAACCGGCCGCTTGCAGCGCAGGGTGTCGAAGAGGCCCATGTCAGCCTTGCTCCGGTGCCAGCGGCGTGGGCTGGAACGGGTTGAGCACGCGCACGCCGCCGTAGTCCTGCCCCGGGACCATGTCTTCGCTGACCACGGTATGCGCCCCCAGCCGGCGCGCGGCACACAGGATGGCCGCGTCCCAGTGCGAGATGTAGTGCCGGTGGCGCAGGGCCAGCGCCTCGAGCACGGTGTCGCGGTCGACCGCCACCACGGGCCGGCGCGCCGCGATGCTTTCGACCAGCGCCTGCGCCGCCGTGGGCAGCAGGCCGTGCCGCGGCTGCCGGGCCTGCGCGTACAGCTCCATCAGCACTTGGGTGGAGACGCCCCAGTCGGTGCGGGCCGTCCATGCGCGCGCAGCTTCTCGCTTGGGTTGGTGGTCTTGTGCCAACGAGGTGGCGTACACGAGGATGTTGGTGTCGAGGAAGTAGGGGGTGGCCATGCGTTCGTCGACCTGCTGGCTTCAGCGGGGCCGCGCAGACCCGGCGGCGCGGGCCTGGCGCAACTCGGCTTCGCGGGCGTCGAAGTCCAACTCGCGTGCAAGCGCACGGTCGTGCAACTGATCGCGCGTGAGCAAAGGTGCCTGGCCCCAGCGGCTGCCTTCAACGATGCGGTCGAGCTCGGCCAGCAGCCCGTCGGCCTGCGCCGCCTCGGTGCCGGCGCCAGCGGCCTTGCCCGGGTGCCTGGGTGAGGTCGCGTAGCTGGCTTCGGGCTCTTCAATGCTTTTGGCGGGGCCGCTGTCTGGCGCATCCGCCGGCGTGGGCCCCAGGGCCGCGCTTTCCACGATGGCCATCAGCTCGCGCTGCAGCGACCGGTGATTGCGTTGCGCACGCTCGCGCAGCCGGCGCGCGAGGGCGTCGGGCACGTCCTTGATCGACAAGCTGACCGCCATCAGCGCCTCCAGAATGGAACCATGGTGCCATTCTGGCGCCACGGTCAGGGGGAAGCAAGGCGCCGACAGGACCGGCGCCTTCGGCACGCTCAGTAGCGGTAGGTCTCGGCCTTGAACGGGCCCTGCTTCGGCACGCCGATGTAGGCGGCCTGCTCGTCCGTCAGCTCCGTCAGCATGGCGCCGACCTTCTTCAGGTGCAGGCGCGCCACCTTCTCGTCCAGGTGCTTGGGCAGCACGTAGACCTTGCCGATGTCGTAGCTGTCGGGGTGGCTGAAGAGCTCGATCTGCGCGATGGTCTGGTTCGCGAACGACGCGCTCATCACGAAGCTCGGGTGGCCCGTGCCGCACCCCAGGTTCACCAGGCGGCCCTTGGCCAGCATGATGATCTTCTTGCCGTCGGGGAAGACGACGTGGTCGACCTGCGGCTTGATCTCGTCCCAGGTGCAGTCGGCCAGCGCGGCGACATCGATCTCGTTGTCGAAGTGGCCGATGTTGCAGACGATGGCCTCGTCCTTCATCGCTTCCATGTGCGCGCGCGTGATGACGCTCTTGTTGCCGGTGGCGCTGACGAAGATGTCGGCCTTGTCGGCGGCGTACTCCATCGTGACGATCTTGTAGCCCTCCATCGCGGCCTGCAGGGCGTTGATGGGGTCGATCTCGGTCACCCAGACCTGGGCGCTCAGGGCGCGCAGCGCCTGGGCCGAGCCCTTGCCCACGTCGCCGTAGCCGGCCACGACGGCGATCTTGCCGGCGATCATCACGTCGGTGGCGCGCTTGATGGCGTCGACCAGGCTCTCGCGGCAGCCGTAGAGGTTGTCGAACTTGCTCTTGGTGACGCTGTCGTTCACGTTGATGGCGCGGAACATCAGCGAGCCCTTGGCGCTCATCTCCTTGAGGCGGTGCACGCCGGTGGTCGTCTCTTCCGTCACGCCGATGATCTCGGCGCTCTTGCGGCTGTACCAGGTGGCGTCCTGCTTGAGCTTGGCCTTGATGGCGGCGAAGAGGATCTCCTCTTCCTCACTGCCCGGGTTGGCCAGCACGGAGAGGTCCTTCTCGGCGCGCTTGCCCAGGTGCATCAGCAGCGTCGCGTCGCCGCCGTCGTCGAGGATCATGTTCGGGCCCTCGCCCTTGCTGCCCGGGGCGCCGAACTCGAAGATGCGGTGCGTGTAGTCCCAGTAGTCGACCAGCGTCTCGCCCTTGTAGGCGAACACCGGCGTGCCCTTGACCACCAGGGCCGAGGCGGCGTGGTCCTGCGTGCTGAAGATGTTGCAGCTGGCCCAGCGCACGTCGGCGCCGAGGGCCTGCAGCGTCTCGATCAGCACGGCGGTCTGGATCGTCATGTGCAGGCTGCCGGTGATGCGCGCGCCCTTCAGCGGCTGGCGGGCGGCATATTCCTCGCGGATGGCCATCAGACCGGGCATCTCGGTCTCGGCGATCTTGATTTCCTTGCGGCCCCACTCGGCGAGGCTGAGGTCGGCGACCGCGTACTGGTCGGTGTGCAGGGGCTTGAGAACGGCGTTCATGGATGCAGGCTCCAACGGAGGGTCGTTGACGGGCCTGCACGTGGCGGCGGGGAGGGGGAATTCACGTCCACTCACCCACGAGAAGCCTCGTGCAGGTGAGCGCGGTTGCAAGGAAGGGCTCCGAGCCTGGCCTTCGGGATGAAGGTTGCAACGCTCCTCGGCAGCAGCTGCGGAGTGTAGCGAATCCCCCGCCCGCGCGGGGTGTGCAGGATTGAACACCCGGGCCGGCGGCGCTGGGGCGGCAGGCCCGACGCGATTGCTGACCTCGATCAAAACCCCATTCGGCAAGGCCCCGACACTGCGCCGCGTCGTTCACCACCGGAGCAGCCCATGCCCACCCAACCCGTCGCCCTCGTCACCGGTGCCGCCTCCGGCATCGGCCGTGCCATCGCCCTGGCGCAGGCCCGCGCCGGCTGGCGCGTCGTCGTCTCCGACCTCGACGAGGCCGGCGGCGAAGCCACCGTCGCGCTGGTGCAGGCCGCGGGCGGCGAGGCGCTGTTCGTGGCCGCCGACGTGGCCGTCCCGGCCGACCACGAGCGCCTGGTGGCCGCCGCCGAGCGCCACTTCGGCGGCCTGCACATGGCCTGCAACAACGCCGGCATCGGCGGCGACCTGGCACCCACCGCCGACTACCCGCTTGAGGCCTGGCAGCGCGTCATCGACGTCAACCTCTCGGGCGTGTTCTACGGCATGCGCCAGCAGATCCCGGCGCTGCTGCGATCGGGCGGCGGCGCCATCGTCAACGTGTCGTCGATCCTGGGCCAGGTGGCGTTCGCCGGCGCCCCGGCCTACACCGCGGCCAAGCACGGGGTGGTGGGCCTGACGCGCGCCGCGGCGCTGGACTACGGCGCGCAGGGCGTGCGCGTCAACGCCGTCGGCCCGGCCTTCATCCACACGCCAATGATCGAGCGGCTCGAGCAGGACCCGGCCACGCAGGCCGCGCTGGTGGCCATGCACCCGCTGGGCCGCATCGGCCGGCCCGAGGAGGTGGCCGAGCTGGTGCTGTGGCTGGGCTCGCCGGCGGCCTCGTTCGTCACGGGCGCCTACTACCCGGTGGACGGCGGGTTCCTTGCCCGCTGAGCGAGCTTCCGCCTCCCCGGCCCGGCCGGCCTGGCACGCGCTGGAGGCCGAGCGCGTCCTGGCCGAACTGGCCGCCCCCGCCGAGGGGCTGGGCACCGTCGAGGCCGCACGCCGGCTGGCCCTGCACGGCCCCAACCGCCTGCCCGAGGCCCCGCGCCCGGGCCCGCTGGCGCGGCTGCTGCGTCAGTTCGACAACCTGCTGCTGTACGTGCTGATGGCCGCGGCGCTGGTGACGGCGCTGATGGGGCATCTCGTGGACACGGCGGTGATCGCCGCCGTCGTGCTGCTCAACGCGCTGATCGGCTTCGTGCAGGAGGGCAAGGCCGAGAAGTCGCTCGACGCCATCCGCCGCCTGCTGGCACCGCACGCGCGCGTGCTGCGCGACGGCCATGCCCACGACGTCGAGGCCAGCACCCTGGTGCCCGGCGACGTGGTGCTGCTCGCCAGCGGCGACAGCCTGCCGGCCGACGTGCGCCTGCTGCAGGCGCGGCACCTGCACGTCGACGAGTCGGCGCTGACCGGCGAGTCCGTGCCGGCGTCCAAGCGGGCCGACGCCGTGCCCGAGGCCAGCGCCATCGGCGACCGGCGCTGCATGGCCTATGCCGGCACGCTGGTCACGCAGGGGCAGGCGCGGGCCGTGGTGGTGGCCACCGGCGCCGACACCGAGATCGGCCGCATCGGCCACCTGATCGAGGCCGTGGAGGCCGGCACCACGCCGCTCCTGGCGCGCATGAGCGAGTTCGGCCGCGTGCTCACGGTCGCCGTGCTGGCGGCCGCGGCGCTGCTGTTCGCCTTCGGCTGGGGCGTGCGCGGCATGCCGCCGGCCGAGGTGTTCATGGCCGCCGTGGGCCTGGCCGTGGCGGCCATCCCCGAGGGCCTGCCGGCGATCATGACCATCGCGCTGGCCATCGGCGTGCAGCGCATGGCGGCGCGCCACGCGGTGGTGCGCCGGCTGCCGGCCGTGGAGACGCTGGGCTCGGTCACGGTGATCTGCTCCGACAAGACCGGCACGCTCACCCGCAACGAGATGACGGTGCAGCAGGTGGTGCTGGCCGGGCTGACACTGGAGGTCGGCGGCGCCGGCTACGCGCCCCAGGGCCCGTTGCCGCCCGTCGCGCACGCGGCGCTGGGCCCCTTGGCGGACGTGGCCGCGCTGTGCAACGACGCCAGCGTGCTCGAGCGCGACGGCCTGTGGCGGCTGTCGGGCGATCCCACCGAAGGCGCCCTCGTCACCCTGGCCATGAAGGCCGGCGTGGAGCCGGCGCTGCGCCGGCTCGAGAGGCCCCGGCTGGAGGTGATCCCCTTCGAGTCGGAGCACCGCTACATGGCCACGCTGCACGCCACGGCCGACGGCGGCACCGAGGCCCTGGTGAAGGGCGCGCCCGAGCGGGTGCTGGCCATGTGCGCCTGGCAGCTCGCGGCCGGCGGCCGCGCCGAGCCGCTGGACGCCGCCGCCTGGCAGGCCGCCGTCGACGCGCAGGCCCGCGCCGGCCGCCGCGTGCTGGCGCTGGCCCGTCGCGCGCTGCCGCCCGGCCAGGCCACGCTGGACCACGACCACGTCGAGCAGGGCCTGGAGCTGCTGGGCCTGGTCGGCATCATCGACCCGCCGCGCGAGGAGGCCGTGCGGGCCGTGCGGCAGTGCCACGAGGCCGGCATCCGCGTGGTCATGATCACCGGCGACCACGCGGTGACCGCCGCCGCCATCGCGGCTCAGCTGGGCCTGGCGGCCCCCGGGGCGGCGGCCCGCGCGGTGACGGGCCCCGAGATCGAGGCCCTGGACGACGCCGCGCTGGGCGAGCTCGTGGCCGGCACGGCGGTGTTCGCGCGCGCCAGCCCCGAGCACAAGCTGCGCCTGGTGCGCGCGCTGCGCGCCCGCGGCGAGGTCGTGGCCATGACCGGCGACGGCGTCAACGACGCCCCGGCGCTGAAGCAGGCCGACGTGGGCGTGGCCATGGGCCTGAAGGGCACCGAGGCGGCCAAGCAGGCCGGCGCCATCGTGCTGGCCGACGACAACTTCGCGTCCATCGCGCAGGCCGTGCAGGAGGGGCGCACGGTCTACGACAACCTGCGCAAGACCGTGACCTTCCTGCTGCCGGTCAACGGGGGCGAGTCGCTCTCGTTGCTGGTGGCGGTGCTGCTGGGCACGACGCTGCCGATCGCGCCGGCGCAGATCCTGTGGGTCAACATGGTCAGCTCCGTCGCGCTGGCGCTGGTGCTGGCCTTCGAGCCGCCCGAGGCCGACGTGATGAGCCGCCCGCCGCGGCCGCCCGGCGAGCCGCTGCTGTCGCGCTTCCTGCTGTGGCGCGTGGGTTTCGTCTCGGCGCTGTTCCTGGCCGGCATCTTCGGGCTGCACGCCTGGGCGCTGGAACGCGGCCTGGACGAGGCCACCGCCCGCACCGTGGCCGTGAACGCCCTCGTGTGCATGGAGGTCTTCTATCTGTTCAGCGTGCGCTACCTGAAGGCGCCGTCGTTCACGGTCGAGGGCGTCAAGGGCACGCCGCGCGTGCTGGCGGCGGTGGCCGCGGTGGTGCTGCTGCAGCTGGGCTTCACCTATGCGCCGTTCATGCAGCGGCTGTTCGGCAGCGCGGCGCTGCCGCCCGAGGTGCTGCCGGCCGTGCTGGGCGCCGGCGTGGCGGTGCTGCTGGTGCTGGAGGTGGAGAAGGCGCTGCTGCGCCGCCTGGGCCTGGGCGGCGCCGAGGCCCGTTCGTTCGCGCCGCGGCGCGGTTCATGACGCGGCCGCGGCCGTTCGTCGCGCGGCGGCCACCCGCGCGGCGGAGGCGCTGAAGAATCGGGTTTCCATCCATCAGCCGCCCCCAAGGAGCCCCGCTTGGCCGCTCATCTCCGCCACATCGCCATGGCCTCGACACTGGCATTGGCTTGCACCCTGCCGCAAGCGCAGACCGCCCCGGCCCCTGCCGGCGCCACGCGCACCGTCATCACCTCCAGCGAGCAGCTGCCGCGGCGCACCGTGACGCTGGCGCGGCTGCCCAGCGAGTACCTCGCCGGCCCGCGCGAGCAGCTGCTGCCGCTGGCGGCGCAGCTCGAGGCCAACCTGCGCGGCGACCTCGAGCGCTTCGACATCCAGGATGCCGCCACGCTGCGTGCCTACCACGGCGCGCTGCTGACGCTGGCGCAGCTGCGCGGCGACTGGGCGGCGGTGCCGGCGATCGTCGAGCGCCTCAAGGCCCTGCAGGACAAGCCCGGCCCGCGCGCCACCACCGGGCAGCTGGCGCTGCTGCTGGCCGAGCAGCAGAGCGGCCGCCGCGACGCCGCCTGGGTGCGCGCCGAGGTCGAGCGCCGCTACGGCGCGCTGAACTGGGCCGACGCCGGCGACCAGATCAAGGCCAGCAAGGGCCAGTTCGAGCTGCTCAACCCGGCCGTGGTGCAGGGCGCCTTCCAGCAGCAGGTGGACGTCATGGCGCGCAACATGAACCTGGTCGTGCCCGAGGGCATGGTCGGCACCATCGCGGCCGCGCGCGTGCAGCTCGACCTGCTGGTGCCGCTGCGCGGCGAGATCGCGGCCGGCCTGCAGGCCGTCATCGACCGCCAGGCGCCGGTGGCCGCCAAGCCCGACCTGTGGACGCCCCGGACCTTCGCCATCCCGGCCACGGCGCGGGCGGCCGAGGTCGGCATCGGCATCTGGGACAGCGGCGTCGACCTCGCCTTGTTCAAACCCACGCCCGGCCGCGGCATCGCCTTCGACCGCGAAGCGCGCCCCGCGACGGCGCTGCTGCGCCCGCTGGGCGAAGCCGAGGCGCGCTGGCCGCAGCTGCAGCAGCTGCTCAAGGGCGCGATGGACCTGCGCTCGGCCCTGGACACCGAGGATGCGCGCCGCCTCAGGCAGGTGGTCGCCACGCTCAAGCCCGAGCAGGTGAAGGCCTTCCAGGAGGAACTCAGCCTCGCGGGCCTGTACACCCACGGCACGCACGTGGCCGGCATCGCCGTGGACGGCAACCCCTTCGCGCGCATGTTCACGGCCACGCAGCTGTGGGAGCACCGCAGCGAGCCCGTGCGCCCGACCGAGGAGCTGTCGCAGCGCACGGCGGCTTCCTACCGCGCCATCGTTCAATCGTTCAAGGACCAGAAGCTGCGCGTCGTGAACATGAGCTGGCGCTACGGCGCCGGCGCCTACGAGGGCATGCTGGCCTGGCACAACGTGGGCGCGACGCCCGACGAGCGCCGGCAACTCGCCCGCCGGCTGTTCGACATCGAGCGCGCGGCGCTGCGCGAGGCCATCGCCTCGGCGCCGGAAATCCTGTTCGTGGCCGGCTCGGGCAACGAGGACAACAGCGCCGACTTCGAGGACTACATCCCCGCCGGCCTGCAGCTGCCCAACCTGCTCACCGTGGGCGCGGTGGACCGCGCCGGCGAGGAGACCAGCTTCTCCACCTTCGGCCGGACGGTGGTGCTGCACGCCAACGGCTTCGAGGTGGACAGCGTGCTGCCGGGCGGGGCCCGCGTGAAGTTCAGCGGCACCAGCATGGCCAGCCCGCAGGTGGCCAACGCGGCGGCCAAGTTCTTCGCGCTGAACCCGCAGCTCACGGTGGCGCAGGTGCGGCAGGCGCTGCTCGACGGCGCCGACCGCCGCGGCCGCGTGAACCTGGTGAACCCGCGGCGCAGCGCCCAGCTGCTGGGCCTGCGGGTGGAGTAGCGATCAGGCCTCGGCCGCGACCGTCCCGAACTCCTCGGTGCGGCCGGCCACCAGCGAGGCCCGGCCCACCAGCAGCGGGTCCACCGTGCCGATGCGCGCTGCGTCCTTGTTGGCGTAGGGCAGGCGCTGCAGCAGGTAGCGCATGGCGTTGAGCCGTGCGCGCTTCTTGCAGTCGCTCTTGATCACCGTCCAGGGCGCGTCGGGGGTGTCGGTGTGCAGGAACATGGCCTCCTTGGCGCGGGTGTAGTCGTCCCACTTGTCGAGGCTGGCCATGTCGACGGGGCTGAGCTTCCACTGCTTGAGCGGGTGCGCCTGGCGCTCCTTGAAGCGGCGGCGCTGCTCGGCGCGGCTGACGCTGAACCAGAACTTGAACAGGCGCACGCCGCTGCGCACCAGGTGTCGCTCGAACTCCGGCGCCTGGCGCAGGAACTCGTCGTAGTCGGCGTCGCTGCAGAAGCCCATCACGCGCTCGACGCCCGCGCGGTTGTACCAGCTGCGGTCGAACAGCACGATCTCGCCGCGCGTGGGCAGGTGCTCGACGTAACGCTGGAAGTACCACTGGCCGCGCTCGACCTCGCTGGGCTTTTCCAGCGCCACCACGCGCGCGCCGCGCGGGTTGAGGTGCTCCATGAAGCGCTTGATGGCGCCGCCCTTGCCGGCGGCGTCGCGGCCCTCGAAGAGGATGACGACGCGCTGGCCCGTCTCCTTGACCCAGGCCTGCAGCTTGAGCAGTTCCACCTGCAGGCGGTACTTCTGCTGCTCGTAGCTGCGGCGCGCCATGAGGTTGCGGTAGGGGTAGCCGCCCTGGCGCCAGTGCGGCGCGAGCTCCAGGTCGGGGTCGGTGCCGGGCGCCGGTGCCGGGTGGGCGCGCTCGGCCAGCAGGCGGCGCAGCGCCCGGGCCTCGTCGGGCGAGGCGCCGTTCACCAGGGCCTGCACGCGCTGCAGCCATTCGCCGGGCCCGGTGCCGGCTTCGGCCGCGTCGGCCAGCACGCCCTCCTGCACGGCCTGCACGCGGGCGGTGGCCCGGGCCACGCGGTGCTGCTGCAGCGAGGCGTCGTCCAGGCGCGGCGGCACGTCGCCCGCGGACACGCGGCGCGGCGCGGCGCGCCGTGGGGCGGCCGCCGGTTTCGGCTGCGCGCGCGGGCGGGCCTTGGTGCTTGACGCAAAATTCCCGGCCATGGGTGACTTCTCCAGCGGTGCGGAACACGGGCGGCAAGACCGCCCGCAACGTGACCTGTCGATGACGCCATGATGAGCACCGCCCCCGCCCCGCTGCTTGACCGCCATCAAGCCCCGGCCCCGCTGGCCTCGCTGCCGCCCGGCGCCTGGCGCGGCGTGCAGGGGCTGCTCACCGACATCGACGACACGCTCACGCGCGACGGCGCCATCGAGCCCGTGGCGCTGGCCGCGCTGCACGGCCTTCGCGCGGCCGGCGTGCCGGTGGTGGCGATCACCGGCCGGCCGCTGGGCTGGTGCCGCGCGCTCACGGCGCAATGGCCGGTGGCCGCCGTGGTGGCCGAGAACGGCGCCGTGGCCCTGCTGCGCGATCCCGCCACCGGCGCCGTGCGCACCGAATACGTGCAGGACGCCGCCACCCGCGCGCGCAACGCCCGCCATCTGGCTGCGGTGTCGGCGCGCATCGTGGCCGAGGTGCCCGGCGCCTTGCCGGCGCGCGACAGCGCCGGCCGCGAGACCGACATCGCCATCGACCACGCCGAGTTCGCGACGCTCGACGAGGCCCGCATCGCGCGCGTGGTGGCCCTCATGCGTGCCGAGGGGCTGGTGGCCAGCGTCAGCTCCATTCACGTCAACGGCTGGATCGGCACGCACGACAAGGCCAGCGGCGCCGACTGGATGCTGCAGCGCCTGTTCGGCCAGCGCCTGGCGGCCGACGCCGGGCGCTGGGTGTTCGTGGGCGACTCGCCCAACGACGAGGCGCTGTTCGCGCGGCTGCCGCACACCGTGGGCGTGGCCAACCTGCTGCGCTTCGGCGCCACGCTGCGCCACTGGCCCGCCTGGCTGGCCGCGTCCGAGCGCGGCCAGGGCTTTGCCGAGGTGGCCGTGGCCCTGCTGGCGCAGCGCCGCGCCGCTGCCGCATGAAGCCCGCGCGCCGCCGCCTGCTGCAGGGCACCGCCGTGCTGGCGCTGCCGGCGCCGGCGTGGGCGGCGTCGTCGGCCGCGCCCAAGGTGCTGCGCCTGGCCAGCGAGAGCGAGACCGGCTTCGACCCCGCGCGCGTGGGCGACGTGCGCTCGCTGCGCATCACCAGCCACGTCTTCGAGACGCTGCTGGAGTTCGACCCGCTGGCCCGCCCGGTGAAGCTGCGCCCCCGCACCGCGCAGGCCATGCCCGAGCCCAGCGCCGACTTCCGCACCTGGACCGTGCGCCTGAAGCCCGGCATCCACTTCACGCCCGACCCGGCCTTCGCCGCCACCACGCGCGGCGCCCCGCGCGAGCTGGTGGCCACCGACGTGGCCTACAGCCTCAAGCGGCTGGCCGACCCCGCCACGCGCAGCCCCGGCTGGAGCGCGGCCGAGCAGGTGGGGCTGAGCGGCCTGGCCGCGCTGCGCCGCGAGGCCGTCGAGCAGAAGAAGCCCTTCGACTACGACCGCCCCATCCCGGGCCTGCAGGTGCTGGACCGCCACACCCTGCGCTTCGTGCTCGACGCCGGGCGGCCGCGCTTCCCGCAGTGGCTGGCCAGCGCCTCCACCGCCACGGTGGCGCGCGAGGTCATCGAGGCCCACGGCGAGCTGAGCATGCAGCACCCCGTGGGCACGGGCCCGTTCCGGCTGGTGGAGTGGCGGCGCTCCTCGCGCATCGTGCTCGAGCGCAACCCGCATTACCGCAGCGTGCTGTACGACGCCGAGCCGGCGGCCGACGACCTGGAGGGCCAGGCCATCCTGGCGCGCTTGAGGGGCCGGCGCTTGCCCATGGTGGACCGAGTCGAGATCGACATCATCGACGAGAAGCAGCCGATGTGGCTGGCCTTCCTGAACGGCGACCACGACTGGGTCGAGCTGCCGGACGGCTTCCTGCCGGTGGCCCTGCCCGGCGGCCGGCTGGCCCCGCACCTGCGCCGCCGCGGCATCCGAGCCGATTCCGCCGTGCTGCCCAGCACCTACTACACGATGTTCAACATGGAGCATCCGCTGGTGGGCGGCTACACGCCCGAGCGCGTGGCGCTGCGCCGCGCCATCGCGCTGGCCATCGACGTGCCGCGCGAGGTGGAGCTGCTGCGGCACGGCTCGGCCGTGGTGGCGCAGTCGCCGGTGGCCGTGCACCTGAGCGGCTACGACCCCGGCTGGAAGAGCGAGATGAGCGACTACAGCCCCGCCAAGGCGCGCGCGCTGCTCGAGCTGTTCGGCTGGCGCGACCGCGACGGCGACGGCTGGCGCGAGACCCCCGAGGGCCAGCCGCTGGTGCTGGAGATGGCCACGCAGCCGGCGCAGGAGATGCGCCGCTACGACGAGCTGATGAGGCGCGACATGACGGCCATCGGCCTGCGCATCCGCTTCCAGACAGCGCAGTGGCCCGAGCACTACAAGGCCGCGCGCGCCGGCAAGCTCATGCTCTGGAGCGTGAGCGGCCGCGCCAGCGCGCCCGACGGCATCGAGGGCCTGCTGCGCTACGAGGGCAAGGCCGCGGGCGGCATCAACCTCTCGCGCTTCGACCTGCCCGAGATGAACGCCACGCTGGCGCGGCTGCAGGCCCTGCCCGACGGCCCCGAGCGCGAGGCGCTGTTCGACCACGCCAAGCGCCTGACCGTGGCCTGGATGCCCTACAAGCTGCGCACGCACCTCGCGGCCACGGCACTGCTGCAGCCCTGGCTGGTGGGCTACCGCCGGCCGCTGTTCTGGAACAACTGGTTCGAGTCGGTGGACATCGAGCCGCAACGCAGGACGGACACCTGATGACACGAGCCCTGCTGCGCCCGGCGCGCCTGAGGGAGGGCGACACGCTGGGCTTCGTCAACCCCAGCGGCGCGCTGCACGAGGACGAGGCCTACGAGCGCGCCCACGCCGCGCTGCGCGGGCTGGGCCTGCGCACGCGCGAGGCGCCCAACCTGCGGGCCCGCTACGGCCACATGGCCGGCACGCCGCGGCAGCGCGCCGACGACCTGCACGCGATGTTCAGCGACCCCGGCATCGCCGGCATCCTGGCCGTCACGGGCGGCAGCGGCGCCAACCGCGTGCTGCCGCTGCTGGACATGGGGCTGCTCGCGCGACACCCCAAGTTCCTGGGCGGCTTCTCCGACCTCACGGCGCTGATCACGGCGGTGCACGGCGCCACCGGCCTGGTCACCTTCCACAGCCCGCTGGCGCGCTCGGACTGGAACGCGTTCTCGGTGGAGCACTTCCGCGCCGTGGCCATGGCCGGCGAGGCGCCGCTGCTGCGCAACCCGGCCGACCTGCCGCCGCGCCCGCTGCGCGGTGGCGTGGCGCGCGGGCCGCTGCAGGGCGGCAACCTGGCGGTGCTCACGTCGCTGGCCGGCACGCCGCACTTCCCCGACCTGACTGGCGCGATCCTGTTCCTGGAGGACGTCAACGAGTACCTGTACCGCGTCGACCGCATGGTCACCACGCTGGCGCTGGGCGGGCACCTGGCCCGGGTGGCCGGCGTGGTGCTGGGCGGCTTCACCAGCTGCAAGCCCAGCGAGGGCAGCTACGGCACGCTGACGCTCGACGAGATCCTGGCCGACCACCTGGGCGACCTGGGCGTGCCGGTGCTGCGCAACGCGGCCTTCGGCCACATCGGCCCGAAGTGGACGCTGCCGCTGGGCGTGCCGGCGGAGCTGGACGCCGACGCGGGCACGCTGCGGCTGCTGGAGGCGGCGGTCGTCTAGCCAGCGGGAACGGCCCGACGGTTTGGAGCCCATGGGCATTGTTCGGCGACCGCTTCGCCGCTGCGTGAACTCATGTGGCCGGCTCTTTGCGGTCCGTCATCCTTCGGCTAGCTCGCGCTCTATGCACCGCGCGGCAAAGGGCTGTGCGGGCGGGGGCTGCGGCGTGAATCGAAGCGGTCGGCCCTGCGGGCCGACTGCCCTGCGCTGCTCGCGTTCATGGCCCGCCGCAAAACTCGCTACGCGGCCTTCGGCCGCTGCGCTCGAGCAGTTGCGGCGAGTTAGTCGTTGAGGCGCGCTGCGCGCGCGGCCATGAACCCTGCGCTGCTCGGCGCTTCGATCAACTCACGCCGCAGCCCCCGCCCGCACAGCCCTTTGCAGAGACGGGGTTGGCGCCCGACCCGAACGCCATGGTGGCGGATGAGCGGCAAGGGGCACCGCCTGCCGCGACGCGTAGCCCATCGAGCACGAGCGAGCCGGAAGCCCAACGACCGACAAGAGCGGCAAAGCGCCTTTCGAGCCGTTACCCAAGAGCTGACGGCCGGCCGGGGCTGCCCTCGGAGGAGACTGCAACGTCCATCCAGCCCCGGCGTTGCCTGCCTTCAGCTGCTGCCTTCCACCACCTCGGCCGCGGCACGGAAGGCGTCCACCGCCGCCGGGAAGCCGCAGTAGACGCTGGCGTGCAGGAAGACCTCCTGCAACTCCGCCGGGGTGACGCCGTTGTTCAGCGCGCCGCGCACGTGGATCTTCAGCTCGTGCGTGCGCCCCAGCGCCACCAGCATCGACACCGTGACGAGGCTGCGGGTGCGCAGGTCGATGCCCGGCCGCTGCCAGGTGTTGCCCCAGGCGTGGCGCGTCACCAGTTCCTGCAGCGGCGCCGTGAAGGGCGTGGCCTTCGCGAGCGCGGCGTCGACGTAGGCGTCGCCGAGGACGGCGCGGCGCGTGGCCAGGCCGGCGGGGTCGAGGTCGGGTTGCATGGGGCTCCTTCGGGCTTGGGGTGGGCGCCCGGCGCCGGCTCGGCGCGCCCGGGGATCAGCTGCCGGTCCCCGAGCGTGCCGCCCGATCGGCCGGGTGGTTCACGCCGTCGTTCACCGGCACCTCGGGCAGGTCGAAGGGGTTGACCCCTTCCAGGCAACCCACGTTGTAGCCGTACTGGTCGGGGAACGAGCGCCGCTGGTGGTGGGTGTAGATGCCGCACACGGCGCAGAAGTAGTGCCGCGCCACGCGGGTGTTGAACTGGTACAGGCGCAACTGCTCCTGGCCCTGGACGATGCGGATGCCGTCGAGCGGCACCGAGGCGACGATGGCGCCGCGGCGCCGGCACATCGAGCAGTCGCAGCGGCGCGGGTTGACGATGCCGTCAGGCAACTCGAGCTCGAGCACCACCGCGCCGCAGTGGCAGCTCAGCCGGTGCCGCGGCTGGATCGGGGTGGGCCCCACCTGTTTGATCGACATGCGCCAGCCTACTCGATATCCAGCGGTGGGCGCCAGTGCTCCGGCGGCACCGGCCGCCAGCGCCCCAGCACGATGCCCGCGGCCAGCGCCGCCAGCGCCGTGGCGCCCACCACCGCCAGCGGCAGCGCCAGCTCGCCCTCGAAGGCGCCGAACAGCGCCACGCGGAAGGCGCGCAGCACCCAGGTCAGCGGCAGGTAGGGGTGCACGGCCTGGAAGGCGGCGTCGCTCAGCTCGATGGGCAGCAGCGCGCCGGCGGCAGAGACCTGCACCACCAGCAGCAGCACGGCCAGCACGCGGCCCAGGTCGCCGAAGACGCGGATCAGCGCAAACACCAGCGCCAGGAACATCAGCGAGCTCAGCGCCAGCACGGCGGTGAAGCGGACCGGCTCGGGGATGGGCACGTGCAGCACCTGCTCCAGCATCACCATCATCAGCGCCGCCTGCAGCAGCACCGCCAGCGCCGGCAGCGCCAGCTTGCCCAGCGCCAGCCAGGCGCGCGGAGTTCCCGCCAGCGACTCCGGCAGCCGCTGCCAGTGCACGAGGAAGGCCGCCATCACCGCCCCCACCCACAGCGCCAGGGGCACGAAGTTGGGCGTCAGGGCCACGCCGTGGGTGGCCACCGGCGCCTCCACCTCCAGCAGCGGCAGCACCGAGGCCGCCAGGCCCTGCGCGCTGCCGCCGGGCGCGTCCACCGATTGCGGCAGCTGGGCGCGCAGCAGCGACAGCCCGGCCTGCAGCCGCGCCGCGCCGTCGGTGAGCCGGCCCAGGCCCTGGCCCAGGGTCTGCGCGCCGGCCTGCCACGGCCGCAGGCCGGCTTCCAGCGCCTCGTGGCCGCGCTCGAGCTCGCGGGCACCGTCGGCAAAGCTCTCCAGCCGGGCGTCCTCGGGCAGCCGTGCCGTCAGCGCCGCCACGGCGGTGCCGGCGCGCAGCGTGGCCTCGGCCAGCGTGGCCACGCCCTCGTCCAGCCGCTGCGCGCCCTGCAGCAGCCGGGAGCTGGCGTCGCCGGCCTGGGCCACGCCGCGGCCGAGCTCGCGCGCGCCGTCCTCCAACTGCCCTGCGCCCTCGGCCAGCGGGCCGCCGAACAGCGGCAGCTCCTCGGCGCCGGCCTTCAGCCGCGTGATGCCCTCCAGCAGCCGGCCCGAGCCTTCGGTCAGCTGCTCCAGGCCGCCGCCCAGCGCGCGCTGGCCGTCGACGAGCTGCCGCGCGCCGCCGCGCAGCGCCGCCAGCTCGGCCTCGGGCGGCCGGCGGGCGTCGATGGCGCGCAGCGCCGTGCCCGTCTGGCGCATGCCGGTGCTCAGCTGCTGCGCGCCGTCGGCCAGCTGCTGCGAGCCGACGCGCAGCCGCTGCGCCGCCTCGCCCACCCGCGTGCCGCTGCCGGCCAGCGCGGCGCCGCCGTCGCGCGCCTGTGCCAGGCCCTGCAGCAGCTCGCCGGCGCCGGCATCGAGTTCGGCGAGTCCGCCGCGCAGGCTGTCCAGGCTCTGGCGGCTGCCGGCGGCGCTGCTGAGCACGAGGTCCCATCGCGTCACCGCCAGCCGGTTGTTGATGCGCTGTGCCACCTCGGGCGCGAAGCGGCGCGCGAAGCCGGCGCTGGCGTAGTGGTTGCCCTCGGAGGTGTAGATGCGCAGCTGCGCGGCGCCGGCGCGCTCGCCCGGCACCGCCTGGCGGCTGAAGTCGGCCGGGATCTCCAGCACGAAGGCCAGGGTGCCGCGGCGCACGTCGCGCCGCGCCGCCGCCGCGTCGTCGTAGCGGCGCCAGGCGAACTGGGCCTGGCGCTCGATCGCCTCGGCAACCTCGGCGCCCAGGTTCAGCTCGCGGCCGCGGTAGCTGGCGCCGGCGTCCAGGTTCACCAGCGCCGCCGGCAGCGAGCCGGTGTGCGAGGCCGGGTCCCAGACGCTGGCCAGGTAGATGTAGGCGTACAGCGCCGGCACGAAGACCACGCCCGCGAAGGCCAGCGCCAGCCGGCGGTGGCGGCGCAGCAGCGCCCACTCGGCGGCGAGGACCTGGCGGAAGGCATCGAACATGGGCAGGGGCGAGGACTCCGGCGGATGATGACCGGACGAAGCGTGGGGCCATTGTGCGCGCTGGCGCCGCCGCGTCGCGGCGCCACGCCCGAGGCCTGGATCAGCCGTCGCGCCGGCCTGGGCTTCTCGAAGGAACCGGCCAAGTCGGGCTTGGGGATGGCCCGGCTGCTGGCGATGCCGCCAGCCGCATTGACCGGCGCCGGGCGCACTGCCAGCATCACCGGCTGGAGACCCCGTCCATGACCGAGAAGCCCGTCGCGATGCACACCTCGATGGCCGAGTTCGTCGACCCGAAGGTCAAGACGATCCCGACCACCGATGCCATCCTGAAGGACATCCTGCCCTTCTTCCCGAAGACGGCCCGGGTCGTCTCGGGCTGGCTGTCGATGGACGACCTGTACTGGAAGATCAACTTCCACTGGGACTACCTGTTGGAGACCATCGAGCACTGCGAGACCCTGGCGTTGGACGAGCAGCCGCTGCGCCGGCTGGTGACGATCCGCAAGTCGCTGCTGGGCAGCGCGCCGAACCCGGCGCGCGGGTACCGCCAGTCGCCGATCGGCCTGCCCAAGGACCAGTCGTCGCACGAGAGCGTCCTGAACCGCCACGGCGTCGTCAAGCGCGCCAAGGCCGACTTCGCCGCAGTGGTGAAGACCAGCACCATCCACGAGCTGAGCCCGCGCGACAAGAAGCGGATCGCGCTCGCATACGCGCCGGTCGCCCGGCCGGCGCAGGGCAAGCACTCGACGGGTTACGCGCTGGACATCAAGGGCGACAACCTCGAAATCAAGCGCATCGCCAGGTCGCTGGGCGCCAGCCTGGTCTTCGACGAGGTCAGCCACGTGCACTGCGAGTGGAAGAACGGCGTCGACACCACCGCCTCTGGCGGCGACGACCGAGCCGCCGCGGCGGAACGGGCCTCCCGGCAGGCCATCGACAGCAAGGTCGGCCCGATGCGCCACTGCCTGCTGCGCACGGCCTGAGCCCTGGCCGGCCGGCCCGGCCCGCTAGCGGTCGATCCAGGCCGGCGTCGTCGCAGCCTCGCCGAGCGGGATCACGGGGCCGTGCGGCAGCTGCACCAAATGGGCCGGGCCCGGCGGCGCTGCCGGCGACACCAGCAGCCGCGCCCCCTTCGGCTGCAGGTGCAGCGCTTCATCAGCCGGCGCGACCGCCACCGAGACCGGGCCCGCACCGTCGGCGGGCACGAAGAGGAAGGGGCCGGTCGGGTGCCACGTCTCGCCGAGGCCGACCCCGAACAACAGCCAGCCGCCGGGCACTGCGACGCGACGCCACTCCTCCGCCTGCCCAGAATGCGCACCCAGCCTGCCCAACAGGTCTGCGGGCGCCACGTCGTCGCACAGCGTGGACTCGCAGGACGCGGCGTTGGCGACGGTGCGCGCCGAGCGGCCGCGTTCGTGCCGCAAGTCGTCGAACACGGCGGCGCCGGCACCGCCCCACGCGGTGGCCCTGCGTTCCACGGCTTGCCAGCGGCCGTCGGCGTGTCGCCACAGCACCGCCCAGACCGGTTTCGCGTCGGGGGGGTCCGCCTTCATCGCCCGCCGCTCGGCGGCGGTCGGCTCGCGCATCTCCAGCACGTGAAGCAGGCCGCTGGCGCGGTCCAGCCAGGCAGCGTGCAAGGCACCCGTGAGCGGGGGTCGCTCGGCAAGCAGCTGCGGCGGCGCCGGCGCGCGCCAGCTCTGCTGCCACAGGCGCGCGCCATCGCGGTAGACGAAGCGGCCCGCCGTATCGTCGATGGCCAGCAACTCGCTGTCGCGGCCGCTGCGGCCCAGCGGCCGCGATGCGCCGTCGGCCTGCACCAGCAGCCAGGCGGTGGCGTCGGCCTCCACGTGGGCCAGCAGCACGGCGGGCGCGCTGCCGGCCGCCGCCGGGGGGGTGGCCACGGCCGCCACGGCCGGCGGTTCGGCGGGGCGCGAGCAGGCGGCGACCAGCAGCATCGCCAGCACGCCTGCCAAGTCCCACGGCCAAGGCCAGCGGCGGGGCGGCGCGTGGCGAGTCATCAGGGCGCCCACGCGTTCAGAGCCGGAAGTGCCTGGCGCCAGGCGGTGTCCATCGGGTCGGTCTTTCGGCATCCATGCTGGATTGTTGCGCCGGTCGCTACGGCTCTGTCACCAACCCGAGAAACGCCTCCAGGCTGCGCACCTCGTGCGCCAGCGCCCCCTTGAAGGCCGCGTCGCGCGGCGGCCGGCCGCTCACGTAGCCCGGCTCCAGGCGCAGCCGGCCCTCGGCCACGTGGGCGTTGGCCCAGCCGATGACCCGGCCGCGCCACAGCATCGGCAGCGCGTAGTAGCCGCGCTGCCGCTTCGGCGCGGGCGTGTACGCCTCGAAGCGGTAGGCCCAGCCCCACAGGCGCTCGAAGCGGGCTCGGTCCCACACGACGGGGTCGAAGGGCGCCAGCAGGCGCAGCGTGTCGTCGTCGTCCACCGCGGCGTGGCGGCGGCTGGCGGGGTTCTCGCCGGCCGGCCAGAACCAGGGCGTGCCGCCCACCGTGGCGCTGGGCAACCGTGCCCGGGTGCGGGCCAGCAGCGCGTTCATGTGCGGCGTCCACTGCGGCGCGCCGTAGCGGATGCGCCGGACCAGCATCGACAGCGTCGCCGCCGGCAGCGGCGCGTACAGGCCCACCACCACGTCGGCCAGGCGGTCCAGCGCAGCGGCCACGTCGGCCACCGGCTCGTGCGCGGGCCGCGCGGCGTACAGGCGCACGCCGCCCTCGCGCGCGGCCGTGCGCACCAGGCCGCGGTAGTGCATGCCGTCGAGCAGCTGCGTGCTGGCGCGGCTGGAGCCGCCGAACCAGTTGCGGCTGCGGCCGTGGTCGAAGGCGGCGTCCACCTCGCGCGGGTGCACGACGCCGCGCTCGCGCACGAAGTCCAGCACGGCGTGGGCCTGGGCCCAGCGCGCCTTCGTCCACACGGTTTGCGGCGTGCGCGGGTGCATCAACGCGGCCAGCTCGCGCGGCAGGAAGCCGTAGTTGACGAAGAAGTCCTCCTCCAGCGGCAGCCGGGCGTAGCGCGCCTCGAGGTCGCCCGCGCGGTAGCCGCCGACGCGGTGGCGCAGCGTCAGGTCTTGCGCGCGCGCCGGCGCGCGGATGGGGTCGGCCTGCACGAAGCCCAGCCGCGCCAGCGCCTGCGGCAGCGAGCGCGCCTTGAACAGGCTGCGCGCCACCGCGTGGCGGCGCAGGTCGTCGAGCGTGATCGCCACGCGCGCAGGGCCCCGCGTCAGTCGAAGCGCTGCGTCACGTCGCCGCCGCCCCAGGGCCGGCCTTCGACGTCGGCCACCTCGGCGCTCCAGCGCACCTGCGCGTGCGCGCCATTGACCAGCACCATCTGCGGCGGCACGTGGCCGATGTCGACGTCGGCCAGCACCGGGCAGGGCAGGGTGCCGAAGGTCTGGCGCAGCGCGTCGTCGTGCTGCAGCTCGTGCGCGCCGGCCGGCTCGGGCGCGGCGCTGCGCCCCAGCAGCACCCCGGCCAGGCCGTCGAGCCAGCCGGCCCAGCGCAGCCGGTGGAAGGCGCGCACCACGTCGCCGGGGCTGCCCTCGGCGTTCTCCAGGTACAGGATCACGCCCTCGGTGCGGTGGCGCTCGATGAAGGCGGCGCCGTCGGCATGCACGCTGCCGGCCACGTGCACCAGGGTGTCCAGGCAGCCGCCGAACAGCCGGCCGTCGAAGGCCTCGCGCGCGCGGCCGTGCAGCGAGCGCCAGCGCGTGGGCTCGGTGAGCGCGTAGGTGCCGGAAGGCACGGTGGCGAAGTCGCTCCAGCCCTTCTGCCAGGCCCGGCTCTGGCGCTGGCGCAGCGCGTGGCCGGCCGGCAGCTGCAGGCCCTTGAGCGCCGCGCGCGTGAGCGGGTCGTCCTGGCCCGGCACCAGGTCCATCAGGCAGGGCCCGTGGGCGGTGGCCCAGCCCAGGCGCAGCGTCAGCGCCAGCATCCAGGTGCTGGTGTCGCTGTAGCCCAGCACCCACTTGGGCCGCGCGCGTGCCAGCGCACCCCAGTCGAGCCGGTCGAGCAACTCCACCGCCCGCTCGCCGCCCCAGGGCGGGATGACGGCGTCGACGTCGTCGCGCATCAGCGCACGCTCCAGCTCGTCGGCCCGCTCATCGGCCGGGGCGCTGGCGCCCTGGCGCTCGTCGCGCAGGCACCGGCCCTCCTCGACTTCGAACCCGCGCGAGCGCAGGTCGGCCAGGCAGAGGTCCAGCCGCGCGTGCAGCCCCGGCTGCACGCCGGAGCTCGGCGCGGTCACGACGATGCGGCTGCCGGGCGCCAGCGGGCGGGGATAGCGGATCGGTCCGTGGTACGGCAAGGCGGACATGGCCGGCGATGATGCCCCGTTGTGGGGCGCCGGCGATGCGGGGTCGCCCTGAGTGTGCGGCCGCCTCAGCCCACGGCCGTCGCGGCCAGGCGGAACCGCCTGACCTGCGCCAGCAGCTCCTGCGCCTGCTGGTTCAGGCTGGCCGCGGCGGCGGCCGACTCCTCCACCAGGGCCGAGTTCTGCTGCGTCATCTGGTCCATCTGCTGCACCGCCGCGCCCACCTGCGTGATGCCGGTGGTCTGCTCGGTGGTGGCGTGGCGGATCTCGCCCATCAGCGAGCGCATGCGCTCGATGGCCTGCACGATCTCGCCCATCGTCGTGCCGGCCTGTTCCACCAGCGCCGTGCCCTCG
Organism: uncultured beta proteobacterium; assembly: GCA_903828235.1. Lineage (GTDB taxonomy): Bacteria > Pseudomonadota > Gammaproteobacteria > Burkholderiales > Burkholderiaceae_C > Rubrivivax. Next base: position 34,043 of record CAIKLM010000155.1, read on the forward strand.
TCCACCTGCTCGACGCTGTTGCCGATGAGCTGCTTGATCTCGCGCGCCGCGGCGGCCGAGCGCTGCGCCAGCGTGCGCACCTCGGCGGCCACCACCGCAAAGCCGCGGCCGGCGTCGCCGGCGCGCGCCGCCTCGACCGCAGCGTTCAGGGCCAGGATGTTGGTCTGGAACGCGATGCCGTCGATGGTGCCGATGATGTCGGCGATGCGCTGGCTGCCGGCGTCGATCTGCCGCATCGTCGCCACCACGCGCGCCATGACCTCGCCGCCGCGGCCGGCCACCGCGCCCGCACCCTGGGCGAACTCGGCCGCCTGCACCGTGGTCTGCGTGTTGGCCTGCACCGTGTGCGTGAGCTGCTGCATGGTCGCGGCGGTCTGCTGCAGGTTGCTGGCCTGCTGCTCGGTGCGCGCCGACAGGTCGCCGTTGCCGGCCGCGATCTGCTGCGCCGCGCCGGCCACGCCCGAGGCGCTGGCCTGCACGGCCGTCACCATCTCGCACATGCTGTCGTGCATGCGCTGCATGGCCTCGACGAGCTGCCCGACCTCGTCCTGGCCCTGCAGTTCGGCGGTCCGCTCCACGCGCAGCGTCAGGTCGCCGCCGGCCATGCGCAGCGCGCAGTCGCGCACGTAGGCGATGGGCCGCACCAACGAGCGCGTGAGCAGCACGCCCAGCACCGCGGCCAGCAGCAGCGAGGCCGCCGCCACGCCGGCCATCCAGGCCAGACCCCGGCCGAACACGGCCTGGGCCGAGTCGCTGGCGGCGTCGACGCGCGCCTTGAGTTGGGCCATGTTGGCGGCCAGCGCCGCCTGCCAGCGGTTGGTGGCCGGGATGGACTCGGCCAGCAGCAGGGCCACGGCCTGCCGGTCGTCGTCGGCCTGGGCCAGTTCCAGAACGCGGTCGTTCACGCGGCGGGCCTGCTGCGCGGCGGCCTCGATGTCGGCGCGCAGCCGGCGCGCCTGCTCGCTCGGGGGGTGGCCCTGCAGCGCGCGCCAGGCCTCGTCGTAGGCCTGGCGGGCGGCCTGGATCTTGGCCACCTCGGCTGCACGCGCGGGGCCGTCGTCGAGCAGGATGACGGTCCGCATCACGCGGGCGACGGTGTGGGTCTGCTCCGACAGCGCCACCGTCAGCGCGTAGCGCTCGACGGCATCGTCGCTGGCCCGCACCTCGGCCTTGAGCGACTTCAGCGCGAAGGTGCCGGTGGCGGCGCCCAGCACGAGCAGCAGGCACAGGCCGCCGAGCACCGCGGCAAGGCGGCGGCCGATCGGGAAGTGGGACAAACGCATGGGCACCCTTCGGGCAGAGGTTTTACTGCGGTGCATATCGGACGGAGCAGTCGCGAAATGAACCGTCGGTCGTATTTGGCTGATATGGGAGCAGGGTCTTGCGGGTGCGGTGGCGGCACGGGTGTGGCTTTCTGCCGGGAGAACCGGGCCGCCGCGGGGGCTTGGCAGCGGCGGCCGCCTCTGCCGCCCATGTTGAAATGCCTTTCATGACACCTCAGGAGTTCGTCGCCAAGTGGCGGCCCGGCACGCCCTCGCACGGCCTGAGCGAGCGCGCCGGGGCGCAGCCGCACTTCATCGACCTGTGCCGCGCGCTGGGCGTGCCCGAGCCTGGCGAGCCCGAGCGCTACTGCTTCGAGCGCGGCGTCACCAAGACGGGCAGCGCCGCCGCGCGCACGGACGGCTTTGCCGACGTGTGGCTGAAGGGCCACTTCGCCTGGGAGTACAAGCGCCCCGGCCGCAGCCTGGGGGAAGCGCTCAAGCAATTGATGATGTACGCGCTGCCGCTGGAAAGCCCGCCGCTGCTGGTGGTGTGCGACCGCGTCAGCCTGGAGGTGCACACGCACTTCACCGGCACGCCCAGCGAGCGCCACGTGTTCGACCTGGCCCAGCTGGCCGACCCCGCCATGCAGCAGCGCCTGCGCACGCTGTGGACGGCGCCCGAGGCCTGGCGGCCGAAGCTCAGCAACCGCGAGATCACCGAGCAGGCCGCGCGCACCTTTGCGGCCACCGCCGAGCGGCTGCGCGCCGCCGGCATACCGGCCGAGGTGGTGAGCCACTTTCTTACGCAGTGCGTGTTCTGCTTCTTTGCCGAGGACGTGGGCCTGCTGCCCGAGCGCCTGTTCGAGCGGCTGATGCACGCGCGCGTGAGCGCCGCGCAGACGGCGGCGCAGCTGGCCACGCTGCTGGCCACCATGCGCGACGGCGGCCTGTTCGGCGTGGCCGCCGTGCCCTGGTTCAACGGCGGCCTGTTCGCCGACGTGAACGTGCCGCCGCTGGCCGAGGCCGACATCGCCGCGCTGCGCACCGCCAGCACGCTGGACTGGAGCGCCATCGACCCCAGCATCTTCGGCACGCTGTTCGAGCGCGGGCTGGACCCGGCCAAGCGCGCGCAGCTGGGCGCGCACTACACCGACCCGGCCACCATCGCGCGGCTGGTGGAGCCGGTGGTGACGCGGCCGCTGCTGGCCGAATGGGCCGTGGCGCGCGGCGGCGTGGCCGCGGCGCTCGCCAAAAGCAAGAAGCACGGCGACAAGGCCTGGCAGCAGGCGCAGGCCGCGTTCGCGGGCTTCCTGGAGCGGCTGCGCTGGTACAAGGTGCTCGACCCCGCCTGCGGCAGCGGCAACTTCCTGTACCTGGCGCTGAAGGCGCTGAAGGACGTGGAGCACCAGGTCAACCTCGAGGCCGAGGCCCTGGGCCTGGAGCGGCAGATCGACGGCACCGGCCCGCACAACGTGCTGGGCATCGAGCTGAACGAATACGCAGCCGAGCTGGCGCGCGTGACGGTGTGGATCGGCGAGCTGCAGTGGCGCGTGCAGCGCGGCTACCCCTTCAAGCTGGACCCGGTGCTGGAGCCGCTGGATCACATCGAGTGTCGGGATGCGGTGCTGGCGGGTGATGGCCAGCCGGCGCACTGGCCCAGCGCCGATGCCGTGGTGGGCAACCCGCCCTTCGTGGGCGACAAGAAGATGCGCGCCGAGCTGGGCGACGCCTACACCGAGGCGCTGCGCGCGGCCTACAAGGGGCGGGTGCCGGGCGGGGCGGACCTGGTGTGCTACTGGTTCGAGCAGGCGCGGCGGGCTATTGAACAGGGGCGGCTGCAGCGCGCGGGGCTGGTGGCGACGAACTCCATCCGCGGCGGCAGGAACCGCGAGGTGCTGGATGCCATCGTGAAGCAGACGCGCATCTTCGAGGCCTGGAGCGACGAGGCCTGGGTGAATGACGGGGCGGCGGTGCGGGTGTCGTTGGTGGCGTTTGGGGAGTCGTTGCAGCCTCAGACGCTAAATGGCAGCCGCGTTCCCGCGATCAACAGTGATCTCACGTCGCAAGCCGCTGACCTGACCTCTGCGACACGGCTATCCGAGAACCGGGGCGGGTGCTACTACACGACAGTGAAGGCAGGTAGCTTCGATGTAGCCGGTGATGTGGCTCGTGCTTGGCTGTCTCAGCCGAATCCACATCAGCGACCGAACAGCGACGTTGTCAGGCCCTGGATGAACGCGATGGACTTGACCCGCCGCAGCGCCGACAAGTGGGTCGTTGACTTCGGTTGCGAGATGGGGCTCGACGATTCGACGCTCTATGAGGTGCCTTTCTCGCACGTACTTGAACACGTCAAGCCGGAACGCGATCAGACCCGACGGGACAAGTACCGCAACATTTGGTGGCAGTTCGCTGAGCCGATTCCAGGACTGCGACGCGCGCTCAAGGGTGTGGACCGTTTCATCGCGACGCCTGCTGTCGCAAAGCATCGGGTATTCGCTTGGGTTTCTTCCGCCGTAGTGCCGGACCACGCTCTGATGGCAATCGCCCGCGCCGACGACACCACCTTCGGCGTCCTGCACAGCCGCCTGCACGAACTCTGGTCGCTGCGCATGTGCACCTGGATGGGCAAGGGCAACGACCCCCGCTACACCCCCACCACCTGCTTCGAGACCTTCCCCTTCCCCGCCGGCCTCACCCCCGCCGACACCGCCCACCAGCGCACCGAGCCGCTCGCCAGCGGCGCCCTCATCCCGGCCGAGCTGCCGCCCGCCGTGCGCGCCCACGCCGAGGCCATCGCCCAGGCCGCCCACCGCCTGGTGGCCCTGCGCGAGGCCTGGCTCAACCCGCCGGAGTGGACCGTGCGCGTGCCCGAGGTCGTGCCGCTGGGCCTGGCCACCAGCCCCTACCCCGAGCGCATCGTCGCCCGCCCCGGCTTCGAGGCCGAACTGGCCAAGCGCACGCTCACCAACCTGTACAACCAGCGCCCCACCTGGCTGGCCCAGGCCCACGAGGCGCTGGACGCCGCCGTGGCCCCCGCCTACGGCTGGGCCGACTGGGCGCCCGCGATGCCCGACGACGAGATCCTGCGCCGGCTGCTGGCGCTCAACCGCGAGCGGGCCGGGGCTGGATAATCCCGCCATGGACGCGCCCGCACTGCCCCGCTGTCTGCTCGAGCACCTCGGCGACATCGAGCGCCTGTGCCAAGCCTACGGCGTGGCGCGGCTCGAGGTCTTCGGTTCCGCTGCCGACGGCCGTTTCGACCCCGCGCGCAGCGACGTCGATCTCATCGTCGATCTCGCCCCTGAAACCACGCGCGGCCTGGCCGAACGCTTTTTCGGCCTTTCTGACGCGCTCGAATCCGTGCTGGGCCGCAAGGTCGACCTGCTCACCGACGCGTCCATCCGCAACCCCTACCTGCGGCGCTCGGTGGACGCGAGCCGGCGCGAGATCTATGTCCACTCGCCTGCTGAAGCATCTGGCTGACGCCGAGGCGGCAGCGGGGCTGGCGCTGGAGTTCATCGGCGGACTCGAACTCGCCGAGTACCGCGCGTCGGCCCTGGTCCGCTCGGCCGTGGAACGGCAGGTGGAGGTCGTGGGCGAGGCCTTTCGCCGGGCGCTAAACGAGGACGAGGCCCTGCGCGAACGCCTGCCCGAGGCAGCCTTGGCCGTGGCCATCCGGAACCGCATCGCCCACGGCTACGACTCCATCGACGACGCCATCGTCCACGAGACCGTGAGCCAGCGCTTCGTGGGCTTGCGCGACGCGTTGCGCCGGGAGATGGCCGCGCGCGGCGGCTGAACCTTTGCTGGGGTTGCCGTGAAGACACTGGTTCCTTCTCGGCCGCTGGACGCTGCGGAGTTCCTGGCCTGGGACGCGACGCAGACCATCCGCCATGAGTTCTTGGGCGGCGAGGTGTGGCCGAGGCAGGGCTCGCATGAGCGCCACGTGATGGCAGCCGGCAACATCGCCATCGCGCTGCGCCGGCACTTGGCCGGCACCCCCTGCCGCACCTTCATCACCGACATGAAGCTTCGCGTCGAGGCCGTCGACGCGTTTCTCTACCCCGACGTGATGGTGACCTGCAGCGCGCGCGATGCGGGCGATCCGTTGGTCAAGCGCGAGCCGGTGCTGCTGGTGGAGGTGCTGTCACCCGCCACGGCCGCCTTCGACCGCGGCGACAAGTTCGCGGCGTACCGCAGCCTGGATTCGCTGCGCGAGGTGCTGCTCGTGGACCCCGACCTGCGGCGCTGCGACCTGTTCAGGCGACAAGCCGTGGACGGCGGCGAGGCCTGGGTGCTGCACCCGAGCGCGCCGGGCGAGGGGGTCGAGCTGGTGTCGGTAGGGCTGGCGGTGACAGCTGATGCGCTGTGGGCGGAGGTGCCTGCGTTGGTTTCGCCTCGGTCGTCGGGCGTCTGAAAGCAACGACGGGCGACTCCCGTCGCCCGTCAAGTCGGCCGCTTCGCGGTGAATTGCGTTGGCTACGGCCGGGCCGGGGGCCCTTAACTTTGCTGCGCAAAGTTAGCCTGCGCCGAAGAACCGCCAAGCTCGCTTCGCTCGGGGCCTTACAGGCCCGCAGCCGCGCGCAGCGCGGCCGCCTTGTCGGTTCTTTCCCAGCTGAACTCCGGCTCCTCGCGGCCGAAGTGCCCGTAGGCCGCGGTCTTCTCGTAGATCGGGCGCAGCAGGTCCAGCATCTGGATGATGCCCTTGGGCCGCAGGTCGAAGTGCTCCTGCACCAGCGCGGCGATCTTGTCGTCGGCGATCTTGCCCGTGCCCTCGGTGTAGATGGTCACGTTCATGGGCTTGGCCACGCCAATGGCGTAGGCCACCTGCACCTGGCACTGCTTGGCCAGGCCCGCGGCCACCACGTTCTTGGCCACGTAGCGCGCGGCGTAGGCGGCCGAGCGGTCCACCTTGGACGGGTCCTTGCCGCTGAAGGCGCCGCCGCCGTGCGGGCAGGCGCCGCCGTAGGTGTCGACGATGATCTTGCGGCCCGTCAGGCCGCAGTCACCCTGCGGGCCGCCGATGACGAAGCGGCCCGTGGGGTTGACGAGGTAGCGCGTGTTCTGCAGCCACGCCTGGGGCAGCACCGGCTTGATGATCTCCTCGATCACGGCCTCGTAGAAGCTGGCCTTCAGCCGCGTGGCCGTCTCGCTCTGGTCGGGGCTGTGCTGGGTGGAGAGCACCACGGTGTCGATGCTGTGCGGCTTGCCGTCGACGTAGCGCATCGTCACCTGGCTCTTGGCGTCGGGGCGCAGGAAGGGCAGCTTGCCGTTCTTGCGCAGCTCGGCCTGGCGCTCCACCAGCCGGTGCGCGTAGTAGATGGGCGCCGGCATCAGCTCGGGCGTCTCGTCGCAGGCGTAGCCGAACATCAGGCCCTGGTCGCCGGCGCCGGTGTTCAGGTGGTCGTCCGACGCGTGGTCCACGCCCTGCGCGATGTCGTTGCTCTGCTTGTCGTAGCAGACCATCACCGCGCAGCCCTTGTAGTCGATGCCGTACTCGGTGTTGTCGTAGCCGATGCGCTTGATGGTGTCGCGCGCCACCTGGATGTAGTCGACGTGCGCGTTGGTGGTGATCTCGCCGGCCAGCACCACGAGGCCGGTGTTGGTCAGCGTCTCGGCGGCCACGCGGCTGCGCGGGTCCTGCTTGAAGATGGCGTCGAGGATGGCGTCCGAGATCTGGTCGGCCACCTTGTCGGGGTGGCCCTCGGAGACGCTTTCAGAGGTGAAGAGGAAGTCGTTCGCCACGGTGGGGCTCCTGGAGTGAGTGGTTTGCTGAACCTGCGTCGTCGCTGTTCAGAGACCTTCCGGAACCTGCGGCGAACGCTTTAGCGGCTTTGGTTGGCAGGCCCGGCGCCGTGGCGCCCGGTGTGCCCTGCGCGGCCTCGGTATCCTTCGGCCCCGCTGATCGCCCCGCAAGTTGTCCTTTAACTCGGCGATCGCGCGATGATATCGAAGACCCCGTGCCGCACACCCTCCTCGCCTGGCTCGCCCGCCGCCACCTGCGGCATTTGCACGTGACCGGTGCCGCACTGGGCTGGGTGGCCTACCTGGGCTCGGGGGTGTACCGGCGGCGGCTGCGGGCCAATGCGGCGCGCGCCGGCGTGGTCGCCGCCGACCGCCGGCGCTCGGTGGCCGAGGCCGGCAAGATGGTGATGGAACTGCCGCGCCTGTGGCTGCGCCCGCACGACGAGCCCATCGCCGACCCGCTGGCCTGGCACGGGGCCGAACTGATCGACGCCGCGCTCGCGCGCGGCCGCGGGCTGATGCTGCTGACCGCGCACCTGGGCAGCTTCGAGGTGGCGGCGCAGGCCTACGCCGAGCGCTGGGGCGCGCAGCAGCCCATGACGGCCCTGTACCGCCCAGCCCGCCAGCCGTGGCTGCGCGGGGTGATGGAGCGCTCGCGCCACCGCCCGGGCCTGCTGACGGCGCCGGCCAGCCTGGCCGGCGTGCGCCAGCTGATGCGCGCGCTCAAGGGTGGCCAGGTGGTGGGCATGCTGCCCGACCAGGTGCCGCCCGAGGGCCTTGGCGTGTGGGCGCCGTTCTTCGGCGAGCCCGCGTACACGATGACCCTGGCGGCACGCCTTGCGGCGCAGACGGGCTGCGAGCTGCTGCTGATCACGGTGCAGCGGCGCGCACGGGGCGGCGGCTACGACATCCACGTGGCGCCGCTGCCCGAGCCGCTGCCGCCGCCGGCGCCGCCGGCGCCGGGCCCGGGCCCCGCCGCCGAGGCCGCCTGGACGCTGGCCGCCGCCACCGTGCTGAACCGCGCGATGGAGTGGCAGATCGGGCGTCTGCCCAGCCAGTACCTGTGGGGCTACCACCGCTTCAAGCAGCCGCGCCGGCTGGAGGCCGGGGCGTGATCGAGAACGCGCTCGCGCGCGCCGTGCTGGCGCTGGTCTGGCTGCTCAGCGCCCTGCCCATGGCGCTGCAGGCGCGCATCGGCCGCGGCGTGGGCCGGCTGATGCACGCGCTGGCCCGCGAGCGCCGCCGCGTGGCGGCCACCAACCTGGCGCTGTGCCTGCCCGAGCTGGACGCCGCGGCACGCGACGCGCTGGTGCGCGAGCACTTCGCGCTGGCCGGCCGCAGCCTGCTGGAGCGCGGCCTGCTGTGGCACGCCTCGGCAGAGCGCCTGAAGCGGCTGGTGCACGTGGAAGGCGACGTGGGCTTCGCCGAGCGCCACCCGGGCCCGGTGATGTGGCTGGTGCCGCACTTCCTGGCGCTGGAGGTGGCCGGTGCGGCCACGCAGCTGTTCCAGCGGCGCGTGGTGGTCGACGTGTACACGCCGCAGAGCGTGGCCGCCTTCGACGCCGCGCTGCTGAAGGGCCGCGGCCGCTTCGGCCGCGCCGAGTTCCTGCGGCGCGAGGACGGCGCGCGCGCCATCGTGCGCGCCATCCGCGGCGGGCGGGTGTTCTTCAACGCGCCCGACATGGACTTCGGCCTGCGCGACGCCGCCTTCGTGCCCTTCTTCGGCCAGCCGGCGGCCACGCTGCTGGCGCCCAGCCGGCTGGCGCGCAGCCTGGGCATGGCGGTGCAGCCCATCGTGGCCGAGATCCTGCCCGGCGGCCAGGGCTACCGCGTGATCTTCGGCGAGCCCTGGACCGACTGGCCCACCGACGATCCGCAGGCCGACGCCGCGCGCATGAACGCCTTCATCGAGGGCCAGATCCGCCAGCGCCCGGCCCAGTACCTGTGGCTGCACAAGCGTTTCAAGGCGCGGCCGCCGGGGGCGCCGCCGGTGTACTGAACCTCACGCTCGGCCGCAGGACACCCCGCCCCGAGCGGGATAATCCCGCCCACCATGGCGACGCAGCAGCTGGCCTTCACCAAGATGCACGGCGCGGGCAACGACTTCGTCGTGCTCGACGCCACGCGCGCCCCGCTGGCGCTGTCGCCCCAGCAGTTGCGCCACCTGGGCGACCGCCGCTTCGGCGTCGGCGCCGACCAGATCCTGGCCGTGGAGGCCAGCAGCACGCCGGGCGTGGACTTCCGCTACCGCATCTTCAACGGCGCCACCGGCGCCGAGGTGGAGCACTGCGGCAACGGCGCGCGCTGCTTCATGCGCTACGTGCACGAGCGCGGCCTGACGCAGGCGCGCCGCGTGAAGGTGGCCACCGTCAACCGCGTGCTCGAGCTGGTGCTCGAGGACGACGGCCGCGTCACGGTCGACATGGGCCGGCCGATGTTCGCGCACGCGGAAGTGCCCTTCGACGCCCTCGGGCTGCAGGCGCAGCCCGAGGGTGGCTTCGAGCGCTGGCCGCTGGAGGGCGCCGAGCCCTGGCGCTGGGCGGTGCTGTCGATGGGCAACCCGCACGCGGTCACGCGCGTCGACGACGTGGACAGCGCGCCCGTGGCCACGCTGGGGCCGCTGGTGGAGCGGCACCCGCGCTTCCCGGCCGGGGTGAACGTGGGCTTCCTGCAGGTGCTGTCGGGCGCCGAGGTGCGGCTGCGCGTGCACGAGCGCGACGCCGGCGAGACGCTGGCCTGCGGCACCGGCGCCTGCGCCGCCGTGGTGGCGGGCGTGCGCCTGGGCTGGCTGTCCGGCGACGTCGAGGTGCACACCCGGGGCGGCCGCCTGCGCATCCGCTGGGGCGGCGGCGCGGACGACGCCGTGCGCATGACCGGCCCCGCCGAGACCGTCTACCAAGGAGAGATCGCACTGTGAGTTCCACCAGCGGCCCCCTCGCCGGCATCACCGAGGCCGACATCGCCCACTACCTGGCCAACAACCCGGCCTTCTTCGAGCGCCACGCCGAGTTGCTGGCCAGCATCACGCTGACCAGCCCGCACGGCCAGCGCGCCGTGTCGCTGCAGGAGCGGCAGATGGAAATGCTGCGCGAGCGCATCAAGGGCCTGGAGCTGCGCATCGTGGACATGATCCGCCACGGCCAGGAGAACCTGGCCATCGCCGACCGCATCCACCGCACCACGCGCCGCCTGCTGCTGACCACCGACGCCGCGCTGCTGCCGGTGCGCCTGGTAGAGACGCTCAAGCACGAGTTCCTCATCCCGCAGGCCGGCATCCGGCTGTGGGGCGTGGCCGCCGAGCACGCCGCCGAGCCCTGGGCGCAGGAGGCCAGCGACGACGTGCGCACCTTCGCGGCCAGCCTGACGCTGCCCTTCTGCGGCGCCAATGGCGGCTTCGAGGCCGCGCGCTGGCTGGGCGAGGGCCCCGTGGCCTCGCTGGCCATGCTGCCGCTGCGCCAGGGCCATGGCGACAAGGAAAGCTGCTTCGGCCTGCTGGTGCTGGGCTCACCCGACCCCACGCGCTACGCGGCCGACATGGGCACCGACTTCCTCGCGCGCATCGCCGAGGTGGCCAGCGCGGCGCTGTCGCGGCTGCGCGCGCCGGCCGCGGCCTGACGCCCGCCTGCGGCCCATGGCCACGCCGGCATCGCCCGCGCTGCAGGCCTTCCTGCAGCACCTGGCGGTGGAGCGCCGGCTGGCCGAGCGTACGCGCGCCATGTACGCCGAGGCGCTGGTGCGGCTGGAGCGCTTCGCGGCCGAGGCCGGCGTGGCGCTGGAAGCCGCCGGCCCGCACCACCTGCGCAGCTTCATGGTGCAGCTGCGCAGCCTGGGGCTTGCGCCGCGCAGCATCGCCATCGCGTTGGCGGCCTGGCGCGGCCTGTACCGCTGGTGGGGCCGGCAGGGCGTGGTGGCCGCCAACCCGGTGGACGGCCTGCGCCCGCCCAAGGCCCCCAAGCCGCTGCCCAAGGCGCTGAGCGTGCAGCAGGCGGTGGCGCTGGCCGCGCACCCGGGCGTGGCCGGCTCGGGCCCGCTGGCCGCCGCGCTGGCCGCGCGCGACCACGCCATCGGCGAGCTGCTCTACGGCGCCGGCCTGCGCATCGGCGAGCTGCTGGGCCTGGACGTGCAGGGCGGCCCCACGGCCGCCGGCTGGGTGGACCTGGCGGACGGCGATGGCGCCACCGCGCACGTGCTGGGCAAGGGCGCCAAGCGCCGCAGCGTGCCGGTGGGCGGCCCCGCGCTGGCGGCGCTGCGGGCGTGGCTGCAGCACCGGCCGGCGCTGGCCGCGGCGGGCGAGCCGGCGCTGTTCGTCAGCCGGCGCGGCGTGCGGCTGAGCCCGAACCAGCTGCGCCTGCGCCTGGCTGCCCAGGCGCAGCAGGCCGGCCTGCCCACCAAGGTGCACCCGCACATGCTGCGCCACAGCTACGCCAGCCACCTGCTGCAGAGCAGCGGCGACCTGCGCGCCGTGCAGGAGCTGCTGGGCCACGCCAGCATCGGCACGACGCAGGTCTACACCAAGCTCGACTTCCAGCACCTGGCGCAGGTGTACGACGCGGCCCACCCGCGCGCCAAGGCGAAGAAGGGCTGATCAGGCCGCCGCGTCGCGCAGCCGCTCGCGCATCAGCGCCCGCAGCGTCTGCAGCCCCGGCGGCTCGGTGCGGCGGCGCAGCGTGACGAGGCCAAAGCGCGCCGTGGCCTTCAGCTCCGGCGCCACGCGCAGCTCGGCCAGGTCGGGCGCGGCGGCGCGGATGGCCAGCAGCACGGCGTCGCTGCGGCGCGCCACCTCCACCAGGCTGGGCAGCTCGTCGCAGCGCAGCGTGACGAGCACGTCGGGGTGGGCCTGCGGGCCGTAGCGCTCGACCAGCACGCGCGCCACCTCGTCCGACAGCGGCGTGCTGGCCACCGGGTACTGGCGCAGCAGGGCCAGGTCGGCCGGCGCGCGGCGACGCGCCAGCGGGTGGCCGCGCCGCACCAGGAAGGCGCCGCGCATCTCGTGCAGCTCGCGCGTGTCGAGGTCGGGTGCGGGGCGCAGCGAGCGTGCGTCCACCACCAGCGCGTCGAGCGTGCGCTCGCGCAGCGCCTGCACCAGCTGCTCGGTGGCGGCGCGAGCCACCTGCAGCTGCAGCCGCGGGTGCTGCAGCGCGCACTGCAGCAGCAGCGGCGTCATCAGCATCGAGCCCGGGCCCGAGCCCAGGCCCACGTGCAGCGTGCCCTCGTCGCCACTGCCGCCGCCGGGGGCCGGAGCCAGCCGGCGCGCGCGCTCGCGCAGGTCGTCGGCGGCCAGCACCAGCTCGCCGGCGCGCTCGGCCATTTCGCGGCCGAAGGGCGTCAGCTCGCTGCGGCGGCCGACGCGGTCGAACAGGCGCTGCCCGAGCTCGGACTCGAGCGCGCCGATGCTGCGGCTGAGCGCGGGCTGCGTGATGAACAGCGCCGCCGCCGAGCGGCTGAACGAGCCCGTGCGGGCCAGCGACAGCAGGTGGCGCAGTTGGACCAGCGTCATCGGGCGCTCTCCTCATTGATGAGTTGAGTGCATCGTAAATCAAAGAACAATGCATTGGACGTTCAGGCCCGGCTGCCCAACGATGCGATCCGCAGACCCTGCAACCGCCGCCTCGGCGCCACCCCAACCGGAGTTCCTGTCATGTCGCTGCCTCGAAGCATCCGCCGTTTGTGTGCCCTGGCCGGCCTGCTGGCCGTCAGCACCACGGCCCTCGCCCAAGCCTGGCCCACCAAGCCGGTGAACCTGATGGTTCCCTACCCCGCGGGCGGGCCGTCCGACGCGATCGCCCGCATCATGAACACGCCGCTGGGCAAGGAACTGGGCCAGCAGGTGCTGGTCGAGAACCTCGGCGGCGTGGCCGGCGCGCTGGGTGCGCAGAAGGTGCTGTCGGCGCCGGCCGACGGCCAGTACATCTTCCAGGGCTCGCCCAACGAGGTGATCCTGTCGCCGCTGGCCAATGCCGCCGTCAAGCTCAAGGCCGAAGACTTCCGCCTGGTGCACCCGGTGGCCGACGCGGTGATGGTGTTCGTCACCCGCAAGGACCTCGGCGTCAACAGCGTCGACGAGCTGATCGCGCTGGCGCGCAAGTCGGCCGACCGGCCGCTGACCTACGGCAGCGTGGGCATCGGCTCGCTGTACCACCTGATCCTGGAGCAGGCGCAGGCGCAGACCTGCATCAAGCTGGCGCACGTGCCCTACAAGGGCAACGCGCCGCTGCTGCAGGACATCGCCGGCGGCCAGGTGGACTTCGCCGTGCTGGTGTACAGCGCCGGCATGGGTGCGCTGGCCGAGCAGGGCCGGCTGCGCGTGATCGGCCAGCTCGGCGCGCAGCGCTCGGAGCTGCTGAAGAACGTGCCCACGGCCAGCGAGGGCCGCGAGCTGAAGAACTTCGCGTTCAAGATCTGGACCGGCTTCATGGTGCCCCGCAACACCCCCGAGCCCGTGGTGCAGCGCCTGCACGCCGCGATCGGCAAGGCGCTGCAGGACCCCGGCGTGCGCTCGCAGCTGGCCGCGCAGACGCAAGCCGCCGCCGCGCCGATGAGCCTGGCAGAGTCGGCCCGCTTCTTCGAGGCCGAGACGGCGCGCTACCGCGGCATCGCGCGGCAGATCAACCTGCAGCCGCAGTAAGCCCTCCGCCCCCCTCCCCGGAGCCCGCCCCGTGACCTACCTGCTCGATGCCCTGCACGCCCGGGTCGGCGAGTTCGTGGCGCTGCGGCGCGACATCCACCGCCACCCCGAGCTGGCTTTCGAGGAGCACCGCACCGCGGCGCTCGTGGCCGACAAGCTCGAGGGCTGGGGCTACGCCGTCACACGCGGCGTGGGCGGCACCGGGGTGGTGGGCACGCTGGTGCGCGGGCAGGGCGTGCGCCGCCTGGGGCTGCGTGCCGACATGGACGCACTGCCCATCCACGAGGCCAGCGGCCGCGAGTGGGCCAGCCAGCGCCCGGGCCTGATGCACGCCTGCGGCCACGACGGCCACACCGCGATGCTGCTGGCCGCTGCGCGTCGCCTGGCCGAGGACGGCGGCTTCGACGGCACGCTGCACCTGATCTTCCAGCCGGCCGAGGAAGGCGGCGGCGGCGCGCTGCGCATGATGGCCGACGGGCTGTTCGAGCGCTTCCCCTGCGACGCCGTGTTCGCCATGCACAACATGCCCGGCGTGCCGCAGGGCCACCTGGTGCTGCGCGACGGCGCGGCCATGGCCTCGTCGGACTACGCCACCATCACGCTCACCGGCACCGGCGGCCACGGCGCCATGCCGCAGCACGCGGCCGACCCCATCGTGGCTGCGGCCAGCCTGGTGATGGCGCTGCAGACCGTGGTGTCGCGCAACGTCGACCCGCTGCAGGCCGCGGTGGTGACGGTGGGCGCGCTGCACGCGGGGCAGGCCAACAACGTGATCCCGGCCACCGCGACGCTGGAGCTGAGCGTGCGCGCCCTGGACCGCGGCGTGCGCGCGCTGCTTGAGCAGCGCATCCGCGCGCTGGCCGAGGCGCAGGCGGCGAGCTTCGGCGTGCGCGCCGAGGTGGCCTGGCGGCCGGGCTACGCGGTGCTCGTCAACAGCACCGCCGAGACCGAGTTCGCGCGCGCCGTGGCGCTGGAGCTGCTGGGCGCGGAACGCGTGACGCTGCAGGGCCCGCCGCTGACCGGCAGCGAGGACTTCGCCTTCATGCTCGAGCAGCGGCCGGGCTCGTACCTGCTCATCGGCAACGGCGACGGCCCGGGCTCGTGCATGGTGCACAACCCCGGATTCGACTTCAACGACGACAACATCGCCGTCGGCAGCGCCTTCTGGGTGCGGCTGGCGCAACGCTTCCTGAACCCCACGGGAGAACTGGCATGAACGTGATCATCCTCGGCGCCGGCCTGCTCGGCGTCACCTCGGCCTACTACCTGCGCCAGCTGGGCCACGACGTCACCGTGGTCGACCGCCAGGCCACGCCCGCGGCCGAGACCAGCTTCGCCAACGGCGGCCAGATCTCGGTGAGCCACGCCGAGCCCTGGGCCAACCCGGGCGCGCCGCTGAAGCTGCTGCAGTGGCTGGGGCGCGAAGACGCTCCGCTGCTGTTCCGCCTGCGCGCCGACATGCGGCAGTGGCTGTGGGGCCTGCAGTTCCTGCGCGAGTGCACGCCGGGCCGCACGCGCCACAACATCGAGCAGATCGTGCGCCTGGGCACCTACAGCCGCAGCATGCTGCAGGCGCTGCGCGCCGAGCGCGGCCTGGCCTACGACCAGCGCACGCAGGGCATCCTGCACTTCTACACGAACCCCAAGGAGTTCGCGGCCGCCGAGGCCCCCGCGGCGCAGATGCGCGCGCTGGGCTGCGACCGCCGCGTGATCAGCGCCGACGAGGCCGTGGCGCTGGAGCCGGCGCTGCGCCACATCCGCCCGCAGCTGGCTGGTGCCACCTACACGGCCGAGGACGAATCGGGGGACGCCAACCGCTTCGCCCGCGAGCTGGTGCAGCGCTGCATCGACGACGGCGTCGTCTTCCGCATGAGCCACACGGTGACGGCGCTGCGCACGGCCGGCGGCGCCATCGACCACGTCGAGGCCACCGACAGCGAGGGCCGCTTCCAGCGCCTGCGCGCCGACGCCTACGTGCTGGCCATGGGCAGCCTGAGCCCGATGCTGGCGGCGCCGCTGGGCATCAGGCTGCCCATCTACCCGGCCAAGGGCTACTCGGTGACCATGCCGGTGAAGGACGAGGCGCTGGCGCACCAGGTGTCGCTGACCGACGACGAGTACAAGCTGGTGTTCTCGCGCCTGGGCAACCGGCTGCGCATCGCCGGCACGGCCGAGCTCAACGGCTACGACCGCGACTTGAACCGCGTGCGCTGCGAGGCCATCGTCAAGCGCGTGGAGCAGCTGTTCCCCGGCGCGGGCGACACCGAGCAGGCGCAGTTCTGGACCGGCCTGCGCCCGGCCACGCCGAGCAACGTGCCCATCATCGGCCGCTCGAAGCTGCCCAACCTGTTCCTGAACACTGGCCACGGCACGCTGGGCTGGACGCACGCCTGCGGCTCGGG
This sequence comes from uncultured beta proteobacterium, assembly GCA_903828235.1. GTDB lineage: Bacteria > Pseudomonadota > Gammaproteobacteria > Burkholderiales > Burkholderiaceae_C > Rubrivivax. The sequence goes on from CAIKLM010000155.1 coordinate 50,080, forward strand.
CAAGAGCATCGCGCGCATCGTCAGCGGCCTGGTGCCCGAGGTGGACTTCGCGTTCACGGGGCTGCAGGCCGCGCGCCGCGGCACGCGGGCGGGCGCGGCACAGCCGGCCTGAGGCCCCGGGGCGGCGGCCGGGGTCGCGCGGCCGAGGCCTCGCGGTGGACAATGCCGCGGTGCCCGCAGGACGCCTTGCCCCGCCAACGCCGCAGTTCCTGGCGCACGCAGGCCGCTGCGCACGGCGTGCGCTGCTGGCGGTCGCTCTGGTCCTGCCGACGTCGCCGTGGGCGAACGGGCCCGCGCCCGTGCCCGAGCGCGTGGAGTTGCCCAGCCTGGACCGCAGCGGCGGCGAGCCGGTGCGGCTGCCCGGCTTCTGGTTCGCGGCGGCCGCGTCCGGCGAGGGCTCGGCGCGGCCTGCGCTGGTGCTGCTGCACGGCTGCGGCGGGCCGTATGCAGCGCGCGGGCAGCGGCTCTCGGAGCGCATGCTGGAGTACGCCGCCTGGCTCAACGCGCTTGGCGTGCACGCGCTGGTGATCGATTCGCTCTCGCCGCGCGGCGAGAGCGAGCTGTGCACGCAGCGCCTGGCCGAGCGCCGCGTCACGCAGGTGCACCGCCGGCGCGATGCGCTCGGCGCCCTGCAGTGGCTGGCCCGGCAGCCGGGCGTGGATGCGCAGCGCCTGGGCCTGCTGGGCTGGTCGCACGGCGGCAGCACGGTGCTGGCGGCGACCAACCTCAACCACCCGGAGGTGCGGCGCCTGACTCTGCGGCCGGCCCTGGCCGTGGCCTTCTACCCCGGCTGCGGAGCCGAGCTGCGCGCCGGCTACCTGGCCGCCGCGCCGCTGCTGCTGCAGGTTGGCGAGGACGACGACTGGACCCCGCCCGAGCCCTGCCGGCAACTGGCCGCGCAGGCCAGCGGCGCGGCGGTGGTCTTCCACGCCTACCCCGGCGCGGTGCACGGCTTCGACGGCACCGCTGCCGGGACCGTGCTGCGCGAAGTGCCCAATGGCGTGCGCCCCGGCCAGGGCGTGCGCTTCGGCGGCCAGCCCGAGGCGCGCGCGCAGTCGCGCGAGCGATTGCACGCCTTCCTGCGCGCGCAGGCGGACGTGCGGTAGTCGCCGCCAAGGCGCCGCGGGGCGCCTCAGGCCGCCTGCAGGCCGACCTGGACCTGGTTGCGGCCGTCGCGCTTGGCGCGGTACAGCGCGTCGTCGGCGCGGGCCAGGGCGGCGTCGAGCGGCTCGCCGGGGCCGGCCATGGCCACGCCGATGCTGACGGTGAGCCCGGTGTGGAGCCCGGGTATCGCCCGCCACCGGGCCTGTTCCACGGCCAGGCGCAGCCGCTCGGCCACCGCCCGCGCCGTGGGCAGCCCGTCGACGGGCACGATGGCCACGAACTCCTCGCCGCCGTAGCGCGCCAGCGGCGCGTCGGGCCGCAATTGCGCCTGCAACGTGGCCGCCGCCAGGCGCAGCGCCTCATTGCCACAGGCGTGGCCGGAGCGGTCGTTGACGGCCTTGAAGTGGTCGATGTCCAGGATCAGCACGGCCACGGAGCCGCCGCGCCCGAGCTCGGCCGCCACCAGGGCAGGCGCCGTCTCGCGCAGTGCACGCCGCGTCAGCACGCCGGTGAGCTCGTCGGTGCTGGCCCGGCGATGCAGCCGCTGCTGCAGCATCGCGTTGACCAGGCCCAGCATCAAGGTGGAGAAGACGATGGGCAGCACGCCGTAGGTGGCCGCCACCGCCGGCAGCACCGCCTCGGGCAGGTACAGCTGGTCGATGCGGGGCGGGCCGTCGTAGGCGATCGTGTAGGCCAGCCGCAGCCAGCTCGAAGACACCACCAGCAGCAGCACGAGCCCGAACACGCGCTCGGTGGCGTTGCGCGGGCTGGCGACGAAGCCCCGGCTCTGCCAGGTGGCCCAGGTGGTGCACAGCGCCAGCATGGCGGCGTAGGCCCGGCCCAGCACCATCGCCCCGGCTTCCTGGGCGAGCAGCAGGCCCAGCACCAGGCCTGCGACGAGCGCTCCCAGCACGCCGGCCGAGGGGTCGCGGCCCTGCATCAGGCCCAGCCCGTGCGCCAGCAGCACGATGCCGCACAGCGTGCCGAAGGTCATCGTGAGCTGCAACGTCGGGTGTCCGATGACCGGGCCCAGGCCAGCCGGCACCATCCCGAGGCCGAAGGTCACCAGGGCCGCTGCGCACCAGCCCAGCGCGCCGCGCAGCCGCTCCTCGTCGGGGCGGGCCAGCCGCAGCATGGCGGCCCCGGCCAGCGCCGAGACGCCGGAGATCAGGTAGGCCGTCAGGACATCGACGTGCAGCATGCCGTCGGCCGGGTGGGCTCCAGGGGCTCCATCTGCAGGCCTTCGGCGGCGGCGCGCAGGACTTGAGGCCTGCCGGCACCCGGGTGCGCGCAGCGGCGGCGGCGGCTGCAAGAATGCGCAGCCTCACGTACCGAGGGAACTCCAGGATGACACCCGCCCCGCTCGCCGGCAGCGCAGGCCGCAGCGGCCGCACCTCTGCGGCGCCGTGAAGAGCATTCGCCTGCACGAGGGCCGCGAGCGCAGCCTGCTCAAGCGCCACCCCTGGGTGTTCGACGGCGCCGTGGCGCGCGGCCGCGCCGACCCCGGCGAGACCGTGCGCGTGGAGGCCGCCGACGGCCGCTTCCTGGCCTGGGGCGCGTTCAGCCCGGCCAGCCGCATCCGCGTGCGCTGCTGGAGCTTCGACGAGGCCGAGCGCATCGATGCGGCGCTGTTCGCGCGGCGCATCGGCCGCGCCGTGGCGCTGCGCCAGCGCCTGGGCGTGGCCAGCACCGGCGTGCGCCTGGTGCACGGCGAGGCCGACGGCCTGCCCGGGCTGGTGGTGGACCGTTATGGCGAGGGGCCGGGCGATGCCCTGCTCGTGGCCCAGTTCGGCAGTGCCGGTGTCGAGCGCTGGAAGCCGGCCATCGCCGACGCGCTGCTGCAGGCCACCGGCGGCACGCGCCTGTACGAGCGCAGCGACGCCAGCGTGCGCGAGCTCGAGGGCCTGCCCGCCGTCACCGGCTGGCTGCGTGGCGGCGGCGACACCGCGGCCACCATCACCGAGCACGGCTGGCGGCTGACGCTGGACGTGGCCGAGGGCCACAAGACCGGCTTCTACCTCGACCAGCGCGACAACCGCGGCCTGCTGGCGCGCTGGGTTCGCCACTTCGGCGTCGGCCGCGTGCTCAACGCCTACTGCTACACCGGCGGCTTCACGGTGGCGGCGCTGGCCGGCGGCGCGCGCGAGGTGCTCAGCGTCGACAGCTCCGGCCCCGCGCTGGCGCGCGTGCAGCAGCACGTGCGGCTCAACGGCTTCGACGAGTCGGCCAGCCGCGTGGCCGAGGCCGACGTGCCGGCGCTGCTGAAGCGGGCGCTGCACGACGGCGAGCGCTTCGACGCCATCGTGCTGGACCCGCCCAAGTTCGCGCCCACCGCCGCGCACGCCGAGCGTGCGGCGCGGGCCTACAAGCACATCAACCTGCTGGCCCTGCAGTTGCTGGCGCCGGGCGGGCTGCTGCTCACCTTCAGCTGCAGCGGTGGCGTCGGCGCCGACCTGTTCCACAAGATCGTGGCCGGCGCGGCGCTGGACGCTGGGGTCGACGGCGCCATCCTGCAGCGCCTGGAGGGTGCGCCCGACCACCCGACGACGATGACCTTCCCCGAGGGCGAGTACCTCAAGGGCCTGGCGATACTGAAGTCGTCCTGATCCGCGCTCAGGCCGGTGCTGAAGTCGGCCTCAGCCGCTCGCGCAGCGCCTGCTCGAGCTGGTTCCACACGTAGCGCATCGACGCCGACCGGCGCAGCTCGTCGTGCGCGCACAGCCACACCTCCTGCACCTGGCCGAAGCGGTCGGCCAGCACGCGCCGCAGGCCGGGCCGCGTGGCGGCCACGTCCACCAGGTAGGCGGCGACGCCCATGCCGGCCTCGACGGCGGCCTGGCGCGCCAGGATCGAGTCGGACCGCAGCCGGAAGCGGATGGGCCGGGCCGGCGGCTCTCCGCGCACCATGGGCGCCAGCGGCGTGGCCTCGCGGTCGAAGCCGGCCACGAAGGCACCCTCGGGGATCTCGAAGCCCGTTGGCTCGCCGTGGCGCTGCAGCAGCGACTCGTGCGCGTACAGGCCCAGCTCGGTGTTGCCCACGTGCACCGCGATCAGGCCTTCCTGCTCGGGCCTGAAGAACCGCACCGCGATGTCGGCTTCGCGGCGCAGCAGGTTCTCGGCGCGGTTGGACACCGACAGCTCGATCTCCAGCTCGGGCTGCTCGGCCAGCATGCGCGCCACCAGCGGCGCCAACACCTGCGTGGCGTACACCTCCGAGGCGGCGATGCGCACCGTGCCCACCAGGGCGTGCCGCGCCCCGGCGAACAGGCGCTCGGCCTCGCGCGCCGAGGCCTTCATGGCCGAGACGGCGGCATGCAGCGCGTGCGCGCGCTCGGTGGGCTTGAGCCGGCCGGGCTGGCGCACGAACAGCGCCTCGCCCAGCGCGCGCTCGAGCTCGCGCAGGTGGCGGCCGACGCTGGGCTGCGTGGTGGCCAGCCGGCGCGCCGCCTCGGTGAGCGTGCCGGCCTCGTAGACGGCGATGAACGAGCGCAGCAGGTTCCAGTCGCTCAGTTGCGGGCCGGCCGGCGGGGCCGCGCGAACGGGGTCTGCAGGACGTGGGCGCTCGGGCATCGGTTCAGTATCGCGCGCGTTCAGGTGCGCAGCATCGTGGCCAGTTCACGGCGCGGCGAGGGCCCGGCGGGTGCGACGGAGTAGCCCACGCGCGCCAGCATCTGCACGGTGCCCTGGGCCGGGTCCACCCCCAGCGCGCGGTGCACGGCGGCGTAGGGCCCGCGCATGACGTCGAACTCCTGCAGCGCCTGCGACACGGGGTGCATGTCCACGCCCGCCGCCGTGGCCAGCAGGTGCTGCCGCACGTAGGCGCGCCCGGCATCGACCTGCTGTGCGCGCGCGTTGCCCGTGCTGGCCAGCCACAGGAAGCCGCTGCCGGTCTCGTACGGCGTCCAGTGGTCCATCACGCGCTGCAGGCTGCTCTGGCCGCGCTGCGGCACCTGCATCGGGTCGAACAGGCCGGTGGCGTGCAGCATGCGGATCATCGGGCTCGACATGCTGATGCCGTCGCGGTGCTGGGCGATGGCGTCGGGGCCGATGCGCATCAGGCGCGCCGACTCCAGCCAGGTGGCCGGCGTGATGGCCTCGATCTCGTACGCCTCGCGTGCGATGCGGCGCAGCGCCGCCAAGGGCTCGGCCGCGGTCACCGTGCCGGCCTGCAGGCCGTGGCGGCGCGCCGCCTCGACCCAGGCCGACGCGAGCGCCGCGGGCAGCGGGCGGCCCTCGGCGTAGGCGGTCTTGGCGGTGTGGCGTCGGGCGATGGCGGCGTACAGCGGGTCGCGCGGGGCCGAGCCGGCCGGCCCCATCGTGAGCGTGGCCACCACGGTGCCGGCCGGCAGGCTGCGCGCGGCGGGCGCGCCCTGCGGGAAGAGCGTCACCGTCACCGCGTGCCCGCGCTCGGCCGCGGCGATCACGGCCAGCTCGATGAACGCGCCGCAGCCGATCAGGATCTGGCGGCCGAAGGGGTCGGTCTCGGGGAGCAGCCGCTCGCCGTCGCACACCAGCTGGATGCGGCCGGGCTCGCGCAGGTCGGCGATCCAGGGCTGGCGGTTGTGCGGGTTGGGCGCCAGCAGCGCATGCGCCAGCATGAAGCGGCGCAGCTCGGATTCGGCCGTGGCCGTGCGCCAGGGCTGCACGGCGGCCTCGGGCAGGCCGCTGGCGCAGCCGGTGGAGCCCAGGCCGGCGGCCAGGACGGCGCCGCCGCCGACCAGCCGGATGAAGGCGCGGCGCGGCGGAAGCGAGGGGATGTTGCCCGCAGGAGGGAGGCGGTTGTTCATGGCGGCGGCTGTCGGGTTGGTGAAACGAGCCGCCATGCTCGCTGGACGGCAACCGCCTGACCAGCCGCGCGCCGGCATGGCAGCCATGCAAGCCTGCATGGCCGGCACGCGCGGGGCGGCTGGTCCGCCGCGCCGTTCAGCGCGAGAGCGCCAGCGTGTAGTTGCCCGACCCGCCAGCGAAGTAGCGCACCCGCACATACACCGTGGTGGCCGCGGTGCCGGCGTTGCGCCAGCTCGCGGTGTCGGCCAGGCCGGTGCCGTTCCGAGAGCGCGCCACTTCGGTGCCGCTGGCGTTGTAGATGTACAGGTCGTAGTCGGCGGTGGCCGGCGGCCGCAGCGTGGCCGCGACCGTGGCGCCGGCGTTGAGCGACAGGCGGTAGTAGTCGGTGTCCGTGGTGCTGGCGATGCGGCCGTTGACCGTCACGGGCGTGGTGCTGATCGCCTGCGCCGTGGCCAGGGTGTTGTTGCTCTCGACCTCGTTGACGGTGCTGCTGCCCCCGCCCGCTGCGGCGGCCACTGCGGCGGCCGCGTTGACGATGCCCGAACCGCAGCCCGAGCAGGCCACCGGGAAGGCTCGCGACGTGCTCTTGAGGATCGACTCCACCTGGTCGGGCGTGAGCGACGGGTTCCGTGCCAGCATTAAAGCCGCCACGCCGGCCACGTGAGGCGAGGCCATCGAGGTGCCCTGGTACCAGGCATAGCTGTCCGCGCCCGGCGTCGTGGTGCCGGAGTTCAGCGTCGACAGCACCCCGTTGGTGGCGGCGCTCCGGACGTCGCCGCCGGGGGCGGCCACGTCGACCGCGGTGCCGAAGTTGCTGTAGTAGGCCCGCCCACCGCTGCGGTTGGTGGCGGCCACCGTCACCACGCCGGCGCAGCTGGCCGGTGTGAAGTTGGAGGCGTTGGCATTGCTGTTGCCGGCCGCCACCACCACCACCGTGCCGCGCGAGCGCGCGCCGTTGATGGCGTTCTGCGTCGTCGTCGGGCAGGCGCCGCCGCCGCCGAGCGACATGTTGATCACGCGCGCCGGCGTGGCGTTGGCCGGCGCGCCAGGCACGCTGCCGCCCGAAGCCCAAGTGATGCCGTCGGCGATGTCGCTGGTGTAGCCGCCGCACTTGCCCAGCACGCGCACAGGTTGCACGCGCGCGCCGAAGGCCACGCCCGCCACGCCTGCGGCGTTGTTGGTGACCGCGGCGATGGTGCCGGCCACGTGCGTGCCGTGCCACGAGCTGTTGGACGCCCCCGAGCCGCCGCCGCATTCGCCGACGATCGTCCAGTCACCTGGGTCGAGCGCGCTGCCGTCGCGGCCGTCGCCGTCGTTGGCCACCGCGGTGTCGATGATCATGTCGTAGCCGGCCACGATGTTGCCGGCAAGGTCGGCATGGGGCCGGTAGCCGGTGTCGAGCACGGCCACCACGACGCCGCTGCCGGTGCTGCTGTCCCAGGCGGTGGGCGCGTTCAGGCCGCCCGTGGCCTCGTAGTAGTGCCACTGCTCCAGGTAGCGCGAGTCGGTCGGGGTGAGCAGCGGCCTGAGCATCAGGTCGGGCTCGATGTACTCGATGTCGGGATCGGCGGCCTGCATGGCGCGGGCGATGTCAGCCAGCCGCCGTGCGTCGACGCGCGCGTCCAGGCGCATCACGTGGGCGAGGTCGGCGGTTCGGCGCAGCGGCTGCATCTGCACGCCGGCCTGGTTGAGCACCGCATGCGCCTGCGCCATGCTCTGCAGCGTGGCGCGGAAGTGTCCGGCGCTGGCGTCGCGGTAGCGGATGATGAGCTGGTCCGTCATGGCCGGGGCCGTGACGAGCGCCGAACCGCGCTCGTTGCCCATCTGCGACGGGTCGGCACTGCCGGCATGGGCGTTGCCGGAGACGCTGCACACAGCCAGCGCCAGCAACGAGAGGCGCCTGCGCGCCGTGAATGCAACCTGCATGGGTGGGTCCTCCTGTTTGTGTTTGGGGTCAGGGTTCACCCTTGGGATGCTCCGCCCGCGTGCCCCTGTCCGGAAGAGGGGTTTCCCATGGGGCCCGGGCGAGGCGCTGTCTCCGCCGTTCAGGCGCGTGGCAGCTTCAGCCGCGGGTCGAACTTGGCCCGCTTGACGGCGAAGTAGGCCTTCACGTTGCGCACGTTGGCGTCCTGCGTGAACAGGCGCTGGGCCAGCGCCTGGTAGCCCGGCATGTCGGCGCAGTGCACCACGAGCACGAAGTCCGGGCCGGGCGAGACGCGCCACAGCTGCTGCACCTCGTCGTCGTCGGCGATGCGCTGCTCGAAGGCGTCGAGGTGCTCGGCGCCCTGGCGGTCGAGCGTGATCTCCACCAGGGCCGTCAGGCCGTGGCCGATGCGGTCGGGGTTCAGCAGCGCCACCTGCCGCGCGATGACGCCCGCGTCCGTCAGCCGGCGCACGCGGCGAAGCGCCGTGGCCGGGCTGGTGTGCGCCGCCTCGGCCAGGGCGTGGTTGGTGAGCGAGGCGTCGGATTGCAGAAGTTCAAGCAGGCGCCGATCGGTGTCATCCAGAAGAATGGCAGAAGATTTCAAGACAAGTCCATTGACGATCGAAAACATTGCATCTTCTCACGCTTGCAACTTTCAACCAAGAAGTTGCTCCTGATGAATCCATCGTTCACCCGGGCCCGCCTAGCATCGCCACCCTCGAACCCCTGGAGGCAGCCATGTGCGGCATCGTCGGCGCGGTCAGCACGCGCAACATCGTCCCCATCCTGATCGAGGGCCTGAAGCGCCTGGAGTACCGCGGCTACGACAGCTGCGGCGTGGCGGTGCACCAGGGCGGCGAGCTGCGGCGCGCGCGCAGCACCAGCCGCGTGGCCGAGCTCGAGGCCGGTGCGGCGGCCGACGGCATCAGCGCCGGCACCGGCATCGCGCACACGCGCTGGGCCACGCACGGCGCGCCGGCGGTGCACAACGCGCACCCGCACTTCAGCGCCGGCCCCACGCAGGGCAAGGACGCCAAGGAAGCCGCCAGCGGCAAGGTGGCGCTGGTGCACAACGGCATCATCGAGAACCATGAGGAGCTGCGCCGCGAGCTGCAGGGCAAGGGTTACGTCTTCGCCAGCCAGACCGACACCGAGGTGATCGCGCACCTGGTGCACAGCCTGTACGACGGCGACCTGCTCGACGCCGTGCAGCGCGCGCTGCCGCGGCTGAAGGGCGCCTACGCCATTGCCGTGTTCTGCCGCGACGAGCCGCACCGCGTGGTGGGCGCGCGCGAGGGCAGCCCGCTGGTGGTGGGGGTGGGGCAGGGCGAGAACTTCCTGGCCAGCGACGCCATGGCGCTGGCCGGCGTCACCAACCAGATCATCTACCTCGAAGAGGGCGACGTCGTCGACCTGCAAATGGGCAAGGTCTGGATCAGCCGCCTGGACGCCGCCAGCCAGCGCTACGGCGCCGTCGAGCGGCCGGTGCGCACGGTGCACGCGCACAGCGGCGCCGCCGAGCTGGGCCCGTACCGGCACTACATGCAGAAGGAGATCTTCGAGCAGCCCAAGGCCATCGCCGACACGCTGGACGGCGTGGGCGGCCTGGACCCCAGCCTGTTCGGCGACGACGCGGCGGCGGTGTTCGAGGGCGTGGAGCGCGTGCTGATCCTGGCCTGCGGCACCAGCTACTACGCCGGCAGCACGGCGCGCGACTGGCTCGAGGCGATCGCCGGCGTGTCCACCACGGTGGAGATCGCCAGCGAGTACCGCTACCGCCAGAGCGTGCCCGACCCGGCCACGCTGGTGGTGACCATCAGCCAGAGCGGCGAGACGGCCGACACGCTGGCGGCGCTGAAGCACGCACGCGGCCTGGGCATGACGCGCACGCTGACCATCTGCAACGTGGCCACCAGCGCCATGGTGCGCGAGTGCCGGCTGGCCTTCATCACCCGCGCGGGCGTGGAGATCGGCGTGGCCAGCACCAAGGCCTTCACGACGCAGCTGGTGGCGCTGTACCTGCTGTCGCTGGTGATGGCCAAGCAGCGCGGCCGCCTGCCCGCGGCGGGCGAGGCCGCGGCCATGGCCAACCTGCGCCACCTGCCGGCGGCGCTGCAGAAGGTGCTGGCGCTGGAGCCGCAGGTGGTGGCCTGGGCCGAGGCCTTCGTGCCCAAGCACCACGCGCTGTTCCTGGGGCGCGGGCGGCACTACCCGATCGCGCTGGAGGGCGCGCTCAAGCTCAAGGAGATCAGCTACATCCACGCCGAGGCCTACCCGGCGGGCGAGTTGAAGCACGGCCCGCTGGCGCTGGTGGACTCCGAGATGCCGGTGGTGACGGTGGCGCCGGCCGACGACCTGCTGGAGAAGCTCAAGAGCAACATGCAGGAGGTGCGCGCGCGCGGCGGCCAGCTGTACGTGTGCGCCGACGCCGACACCCGCATCGAGCCCGAGCCCGGCGTGCACGTGATCCGCCTGCCCGAGCACTACGGCGCGCTCAGCCCCATCCTGCACGTGGTGCCGCTGCAGCTGCTGGCCTACCACACGGCCTGCGCGCGGGGGACGGACGTGGACAAGCCGAGGAACCTGGCCAAGAGCGTCACCGTCGAGTGAGCTTCTTCAGGCTAGACGGTTGTGACTCCGACAAATAAAGTCCGTCGGGGATGAATAAAGTCCGTCGGGAGAATGTCACATGATGGAATCGGCGGGCTCTGGTTGGCGTGCCCTCAGATTTCCTGGCGACTGGATTCAGGCGCTTCCTTGGATCGGCCAGCGATTCGAGATGAGATTGCTACTGGGGTGATCGGCGGTGCTGCGCCTGAGAGACCTTACGGATCCCCGTTATGACCGTCGCCTGGATGCCGCGAATGCGGGTTTCTATCGAGGCCAAGCAGGCGACTCACCTTTCAACAGAACTCAGAATCCACCGGGCGACATCACGTCACTGAACGACCGCGCCACCAAGTAACGCGCCGGGTTGTCGCCGACAGCCAGGGCCTTGAAGTGCGCCTTGCCGCACTCGATCTTGGCGCTCTCCTTGTTGCGCAGGTCGTCGGTGAACAGGCTGCTCTTGGTCTCGACCACGAAGTACAGGCGCCGGGTGCCGTCCTTGTTCACCAGCACGGCCCAGTCGGGGTTGTAGTTGCCCAGCGGGGTGGGCACCTTGAACCAGCCGGGCAGCTTGGCGTAAAGCACCACGTCGTCGTCCTTCTCCAGGGCGTCGGCGAAGTCGCGCTCGGTGGCCGAGTCGTAGACCACGTGCTTCGAGGCATACAGCGGAGGGGGATCGGCATCGCAGCGGTCGCGGCCATTCAGCCCGGCGTTGGCAACTCACGCTGACGGCGTCCATGCTGTCGCTGGGTCTGGCAACGGCGTGCACCCTGAAGGTCAGCTGCGCGAGGTCCAGCGGCCGCAGGTAATCGCCATGCTCTAGCCGCGCTTGTCTGGCAGATCGCGGAGGCGCAACCTCTCCGCCGACTCCATGCACTCAACTGCCGCCTGCAACCACGGCAACAGCACCGATTTGGGTCGACTTGCCCTGACGTAGCGCGAACATTTCATTCGCCGAAGAGCGCCATGGCAATGGTTCTGCTGGGAAGCGACCGGGAAGCGCTGTCTATGCGTGGCTGGCACGGCGTTTGCTCATCACGACCTGTCATAACAGGCTGCAGATCCATGAATGCTGTTCGCAAGACGCCATCCCAGGACACCGTACAGAACAAGGTGGTTGCGATGTCGTCGGTACCCATGCACACGCAGATCCGGGAAATCATCCGCCGGCGTGTGCTGGATGGCACCTATGCACCGCACAGCCAGATGCCCTCGGAGAGCCAGATGATGGAGGCCTTCGCTGTGAGCCGCATCACCGTGCGGCAGGCACTGGGTGACCTGCAGAAGGAAGGTCTGATCTTCAAGGTACCCGGCAAGGGCAGCTTCGTCGCCAAGCCGAAAGCCTTCCAGAATCTCTCGCGACTGCAGGGCTTCGGCGAGGCCATGTCGTCATCTGGCTACGAAACGTTCTCCCAGGTGCTCAGCATGCGCAGGGTGGCCGCCACGGACATCGTGGCCCGTCGCCTGATGCTCAAGCCGGCCGCGCCGGTCTTCGAAATCCAGCGCCTGCGTTTCCTGAACCGGGAGCCGATCTCGGTGGACCTGAGCTACTTCCGCCCCGAACTGGGCAAGCGCCTGGCGCAAGAAGACCTGCCGACGCGCGACATCTTCCTGATCCTCGAAAACGACTACGGCCTGGCATTGACCCATGCCGACGTGCAGATCGAGGCGATCTCAGCCGACGAAGACCTGGCGCGTCATCTGCGCATCGAAGAGGGCTCGCCTCTGCTGCGCATCGAGCGTCTGACCTATGCCAACGAGCAGCCTGTCGACTTCGAATTCCTCTACTACCGCGGCGATGCATTTCAGTACCGCCTGCGCATCGACCGCACCTAGGAGCCACAGCATGAACACCATCTACATGGACTTCGACCTGGTCGTCATCGGCGGAGGCACCGGCGGCCCCATGGCTGCCGTGAAAGCCAAAGAGGCCAACAAGAATTTGCGCGTCCTGCTCATCGACAAGGCCAACGTCAAGCGCAGCGGCGCGATCAGCATGGGCATGGACGGCCTGAACAACGCCGTCATCCCGGGCCACGCCACACCAGAACAGTACGTCAAGGAGATCACCGTCGCCAATGACGGCATCGTCGACCAGGAAGCGGTGATGGCCTACGCCAGCGGCAGCTTCGACATGATCCAGGAACTGGACCGCTGGGGCGTCAAGTTCGAGAAGGACGAGACCGGGGACTACAGCGTGCGAAAGGTGCACCACTTGGGCGCCTATGTGTTGCCCATGCCGGAGGGGCATCACATGAAGAAGATTCTCTACCGCCAGCTCAAGCGTGCGCGGGTGGAGATCACCAACCGCGTCGTCGTCACGCGCGTGCTGACGGGCCCCAGCGGAGAGGTGTCTGCCGTGATGGGCTTCGATTGCCGTACCGCGGAACTGGTCGTGATCCGTACCAAGGCGGCAGTGATCAGCACGGGCGCAGCGGGGCGCCTCGGCCTACCCGCCTCGGGCTACCTGATGGGCACCTACGAAAACCCCACCAACTGCGGCGACGGCCACGCCATGGCCTTCCATGCCGGTGCCGACCTGGCCAACCTGGAGTGCTTCCAGATCAACCCATTGATCAAGGACTACAACGGCCCAGCCTGCGCCTACGTCACGGGCCCGTTGGGGGGATACACGGCCAACTCCAAAGGGGACCGCTTCATCGAGTGCGATTACTGGAGCGGCCAAATGATGCAGGAGTTCTACAACGAACTGCTCAGCGGCAACGGCCCGGTCTTCCTGAAGCTCGACCATCTGGCTGAAGAGACCATCCAGGAGATCGAGACCATCCTGCACAGCAACGAGCGCCCGAGCCGCGGCCGCTTTCATGAAGGCCGCGGCACCAACTACCGCAAGCAGATGATCGAGATGCACATCTCCGAGATCGGTTTCTGCAGCGGCCATAGCGCCTCAGGCATTCACGTCAACGCTCGCGGCGAGACGTCCGTCAAGGGCCTGTACGCGGCGGGTGACTGCGCCAGCGTGCCCCACAACTACATGTTGGGTGCCTTTGTCTACGGCAAGCTGTGTGGCGAGAACGCCGCAGCATATTGCGCCGAGGTCGGCCAGACGGCCCACGACGACGAGGCCGAAGCCGCAGAAGCGGCACGCATCCTGGCCCCGCTGCAGCGCAGCGGCGGGCTCACGCCGTACCAGATCGAATACAAGACGCGCCGGCTGGTCAATGACTACCTGCAACCGCCCAAGATCACCAGCAAGTACCTGATCGGGCTGCGGCGCTTCGCCGAGATCCGCGAAGACCTGCAGGCGATGTCGGCAGCTGATCCGCATGAGCTGATGCGCGCCATGGAAGCGCACTCCATCCTTGATTGCGCCGAGATGGCGGCGCGCGCTTCGCTGTTCCGCACCGAGAGCCGCTGGGGCCTGTACCACCACTTCGTGGACCACCCCGAGCGCGACGACGCCAACTGGTTCTGCCACTCGCTGCTGAGCCGTGACGAAACCGGCCAGATGGCGCTGCGCAAGAAGGCCATTGAGCCCTACATCGTGCCCGTCGACGACGAAGAGCGTACCGCTTACCAGCGGCTGCGCGTGGCGCCGTCGGCCGAAGCCGCCTGACTGTCAGCACCGGCCGCTGTTCACCCCCAATTCTGGAGAAGCCCATGCCACTCGCCACCACCTTGACCCAGGTACCCGTGCGCGTTGACGCCGACAAGTGCATTGCCGACAAGGGTTGCACCGTCTGCGTTGATGTCTGCCCGCTGGACGTGCTGGCCATCGACCTGACCAGCAAGAAGGCCTACATGAAGTTCGACGAATGCTGGTACTGCATGCCCTGCGAACAGGACTGCCCCACCGGCGCCGTGTCGGTGGACATTCCCTACCTGCTGCGCTGACGGGGCCCGCCATGACTGCGCCTTCTGCAATGGCCCTGCGTTTGGCCGACCCTGACGCCACCGTGCGGCGTTTGGCTGTGATGGACCTGCCCTACAGCGACGAGGACGACACCGTTCCCTTGTTGCTGCCCTGTCTGGCCGACAGCGACGCTCTGGTGCGCATCGAAGCCATCAAGGCCCTCGAGGGCATCGAAGAGCCCGAGGTGGTCAAGGCGCTGGCTCCCATGTTGTTGGATGCCGATACCGAGGTTCGCAAGGCCGCCGGCACGGTGTTGGCTGAACTGAAGGAGACTGCGTCGGCCGCGCCACTGCTGCCCCTGCTAACGGGCCAACCGCCCGCGGTGCGCGCGCTGGCCCTGCATGCGGTGCGGGCACTACGCGCCCCTGCGGCCTTTGACCCAGCCCTGCAGTCGCTGCGCGACCCCGATGCCAGCGTGCGCCGTGAGGCCGTTGGCGTGCTGGGCTACTTGAAAGACCCGGCGGCCATCGGCGAGTTGGCCGAAGTGGCGGCCAACGACCCCGAAGCCGAGGTGCGCCGCATCGCCGTTGGCGCGCTGGGCTACGCCAGCAGCGTCAGCGTCCTCCCAGCGCTGACGCGGGCGCTGGCCGACGGCGCCTGGATGGTGCGCGAAGAAGCCGCGCAGACCATCGGCAAGCTGCGCTTGTCACTGGCCATTGCCGACCTGGTTCGCGCCATGCAGGACGACTACTGGCAGGTGCGCGTGAAGGCCGCGCGCAGCCTGGGCCTGCTGAAGGCCGAGGCCGGCTTGCCCAGCCTGGTGGACTCGCTCACGCACACCATCAGCAACCTGCGCAAGGAAGCCGTGATCGCGTTGGGCGAAATCGGCGACACGCGCGCCATCGCACCGCTGGAAGCCGCGCTCGGCGACGGCGATCCGGATGTGCGCAAGCTCGCACGCCTGGCGCTCACGGCCATCGGCCTGGCGCAGAAGGCCCGGCAACCGGGAGGCGCCGCATGACCTTCGTCGTCACCGAAGCCTGCATCCGCTGCAAGTACACCGACTGCGTCAGTGTCTGCCCGGTGGACTGCTTCCACGAGGGCCCCAACTTTCTGGTCATCGACCCCGAGGAATGCATCGACTGTGCCGTCTGCGTGCCCGAGTGTCCGGTAAGTGCCATCGTGGCAGATACCGACGTGCCCGCCGACCAGCAGGCCTTCATCGAGATCAATTCGCGCTATGCCGCCACCTGGCCCGTCATCAGCCAGGCGGGCACGCCGCTGCCAGACGCCGAGCAGTGGGCTGACGCCAAAGGAAAGCTGCAGTACCTGTTGGAGGTGCACACCTAGCCAGCCTACCTGACCCCCAGCATTACAGCCTAGACAGCGGCGTTGACCGACGCCGCGCAGACCACCTCAGGTGGCACCCGTCCTGGCCCTGATGGAGACGAACACATTTCCCGCCTGCCCAGCCCATCGCACGGAGAACCTGTTCATGAACCACACCATCTTGAGCCACAGCGCCGCCCTGATGCTGACCGTCGCCCTGACACTGCCCGCCTGGGCACGCCAGGAGGTAGTCATCGGTATTGGCACCCAGAACACCACCACCAACACCGTGACCGGTGGTGTGGTGCTGAAAGAGCTGAAGCTGATCGAGAAGCACCTGCCCAAGACAGGCAAGTACAAGGACATCAACTTCAAGCTGGATTGGCAGAACTTCACCAGCGGACCGCCCATCACCAACGGCATGATGGCCAAGAAGCTGCACATCGGCATGATGGGTGATTACCCGCTGCTGGTGAACGGCGCCACGGGTCAAAGCCAGCCCGGCAACGAAACGCAGCTGGTGGCCATCATTGCCTACAACGCCTTCGGCTCGGGCAACGGCCTGGTGGTCCACAAGGACTCGCCCTACTTCGAGCTGGCAGACCTGAAGGGCAAGAACGTTTCGGTGCCCTTCGGCTCAGCAGCGCACGGCATGCTGCTGCAGGCGATGCAGTCACGTGGATGGCCTGAGAACTTCTGGAACCTGTCCAGCCAGAGCCCTGAAGTGGGTACCACCAACCTGCAGGAAAAGAAGATCGACGGGCACGCCAACTTCGTGCCCTTTGCCGACCTTCTGCCCTACCGCGGCTTCGCCCGCAAGATCTTCGACGGCGCAGAAACCAAGGTGCCCACCTTCCACGGCGTCGTGGTGCGCAAGGATTTCGCGACCGAGTACCCCGAGGTGGTGGTGGCCTACATCCGGGCGCTGATGGAAGCCAACGCCTGGGTGCGCAGCAACCCCACCGCCGCCGCCGCCAAGATCGAGGAGTGGACCAAGATCGAGAAGGAGGTGGCCTACCTCTACCTGGGCCCGGGCGGCATCCACACGCTGGACCCCAGCATCAAGCCGCGTTGGCTGGACACCATCAAGATCGGCCATGAGGTGCTGACCCGGCTGAACCGTGTCAAGCCCCTGGACATCAACGCCTGGGTCAACGAGACCTTTGTGCGCCAAGCGTTTGCCGCCGTGAAGCAAGACTACGACGCCCAGAAGCAGACGCTCGCCAACTACGACATCACAGGCACCGACCCGCTGTGCAAGACCGCTGTCACCCGGCCCAAAGAGGCCGGCGAGGTCTGGGCCGAGGGCGTTGCCATCCAGCCGCACGCCTCGACGCTGTGCACACTGGCAGCCATCGGCAAGCTGCAGGCGTCCGGAAAGAAGTTGCGCGTGGCCTATGTGTACGACAAGGCCCTGGGCATCAAGGTGTTTGCCGACAAGGCGTTTTATGCAGCGAACGCGGCCGACCCCAAGAAGCCAGTCATCGTGCCATTTCTGTTGAAGAAGGACGCCGAGGCACACGCAACCAGCATCGGCGGCAAGCTGGTGGGCTACGCCGAGGCCGTGGCCCTGGCGACAGTGCCTTTCTGACCCGACGGGTAGGCTTCCATGAGCACCTCGCCCTTGCGCCCCTTGTCGGTTGACGCGAGTGCGGCCGACCCTGTGCCGGCGCCTTCGGCGGCTGACGCTTCGGATCTGCCGCATGCACCAAAGGCAGCGGCTGTCATCGCCTTGGCGCCGGTGCAGGCTGCGGAGACGGCAGCACGGCCTGGCATCGCGCATCAGGGCGCGACCAGGGCGCGCGGGGCACAGCTGCGCGCGTGGCTGATGCAGCATGGGGTTGGCAGCCTGCTGGGCGCCTGCTCCTTGCTGGCCATGGTGCTGTTCTGGCACCTGGCTACGACCTACCGCTGGGACTTCTACATCCGCTTCACCAACCTGCCCACGCCGATGGAAGTGGCGACACAGTTGGGCAAGGCGATGGACAACACCAAGTTCATCACCAACGTGGGCATGAGCCTGCGGCGCATCGCCATCGGCTTTGCAGTGGCCACGGTGCTGGGGGTCGGCTTGGGCCTGCTCATCGGCCGGTACCGTTTGCTGCGCCAGCTCATGTTTCCAGCCATCGAGGCGCTGCGCCCGATTCCTGCCATTGCCTGGGTGCCCATCTCCATCATGCTGTGGCCCGACAACGAGGTGAGCATTATCTTCATCACCTTCATCGGTGCGTTCTTCCCAATCCTGCTGAACACCGTGTCAGGGGTGCAGGCGGTGGATGCGGTGCTGCTGCGAGCCGGCCAGTGCCTCGGTGCCCGTGAACCGCAGCTGATGTCGCAAGTGGTGCTGCCCGGCGCTGCGCCGCAGGTGTTCACCGGCCTGGCGGTGGGCATGGGTGTGGCCTGGGTGTCGCTGATCGCTGCCGAGATGATCTCCGGCCAGTTCGGCGTGGGCTACTTCACCTGGGAGGCCTACTCCCTGATCTCTTACGCCGACATCGTGCTGGGCATGATCACCATCGGCGTGCTGGGCCTGGGTTGCAGCTGGCTGATCCGGGCAGCCGGCCGCTGGTGCATGCCCTGGCTCGTCTACAGCAAACCTGGAGGCCAACCATGAACAGCGCCTTGAAATCGCCGGCGCATGCCAGCGACCTCAACAGCAAACCCGCCCATCGCGGAGAGATTGAGCTGAAGAACCTGTCGATGTCTTTCGGACAGGGTGCCAGCCAAGTGGTGGCTGTCAAGGGCGTGAACCTCACCGTCGCACCGGGCGAGTTCGTCTCGATCATCGGCCCCTCGGGTTGCGGCAAGAGCACGCTGTTGAACGTGGTGGCCGGGTTCACGCCGCCCACCGAAGGTCAGGCCTTGCTGGACGGCGTGCCCATCACCGGGCCCGGGCCCGGACGCGGCGTCGTGTTCCAGCAGTACTCGCTGTTCCCGTGGATGAGCGTGCGCAAGAACGTCGAGTTCGGGCTCAAGATGCAGGGCGTGGCGGCCAACAAGCGCGAAACCACGGCGCGCACGCTGCTCGGCCTGGCGGGCCTGCTGGCCTTTGAAAACCACTACCCCGACCAGCTCTCAGGTGGCATGAAGCAGCGCGTGGGCATCGTGCGTGCGTTAGCCACCAGCCCGCAGGTGATGCTGATGGATGAGCCCTTCGGCGCGCTGGACGCCCAGACCCGCGTGGTGATGCAGCAGATCCTGACCAACATGTGGCAGAAGTTTCGCCTGTCGGTGCTGTTCATCACCCACGACATCGAAGAAGCCATCTTCCTGAGCGACCGCGTGTTCGTGATGACCGCCCGCCCCGGTCGCATCAAGGCCGAGTTGCCCATCCCGCTGCCGCGCCCGCGCACCGCCGAGATGATGTCCTCGGTCGAGTTCATCCAGATCCTGCACAAGCTGCGCAACCTGATCCGCGAGGAGAGCCTGGCGGCCATGGGCCATGAGCTGGACGCTGGCGGGCTGGAGGGTTTTGCGACCGAGGTCGGCCCCTCTGGTGTGCAGCAGCTGGTGTAGCCCGTGACTGACTTGTGCAGCCCCCGCACTTCGATTTCCGACCCGCTTCAACCCCAGATCTTGAAGGAGACCCAAATGCTGACGTTCCAACGACGACTGTTGTCAGCCGTCATTTGCCTTACCGCTTTGGGTCTGTGCCCAACCGTCATGGCGCAAGAGAAGCTCACTCTGGCACAGAACCAATCACCGATTTCCGGCGTGGCCATCGTGGCCAAGCAGAAGAAGTTCTTCGAGAAACATGGCCTGGACGTGACGGTGGCCAACTTCACCACCGGCAAGCAGTGCCTGGACACCGTGGTGGGTGGTGGCGCCGACATTGCGACCACTGCCGAGGCGCCAACGACGGCCGCCGCCATGTCTGGCCAGAAGATCGCCTTCCTGGCACGCATCAACCACTCGGACCTGAAGACGCTCACGGCCGCCTCCGCGGGCATCAAGTCGGCCCAGGACCTGAAAGGCAAGCGCCTGGCTTACACCGCCGGCACCGGTGGCGAGGTCTACAGCCTGGCGCTGCTGAAGAAGGCTGGCCTTGGCAAAGACGATGTGCAACTGATCAACCTGCGACCGCAGGACATGGTGAACGCGATGGCCAGCGGCAGCATCGACGCCTACAACACGTGGGAGCCGCATATCACCAACGGCAAGAAGACGCTGGGCGCAAAGGTGGCTGAGATCGACACCCGCGGCGTGTATGCCGAGACCTTCAACATCGTGGTGATGCAGGACCTGCTGACCAAGCGCAGGCCGGCTGTCCAGTCTTTCCTGAGAGCACTGATCGAGGCTGAGGAGTGGATCAAGGCCAACCGCGAAGAGAGCATCGGCATCATTGCCGACTTCGTGGCCATGAAGCGCGAGGACTTGGCTGCGGTGTATGACAACTTCGTCTACGACGTGGTCCTGGATGACCGAACCTTGAATGTGCTGAACCAGCACGCCGCATGGCGGCTGTCCAGCGGCAACGCGCCCACTGGCGCCACGATGCCTGACTTCCGGAAGGTGATCGTTGCCGAGCCGCTCAAGAGCATTGCGCCGACGCGCGTGAAGCTGGCCGGTCTGTGAGTTCGACGATGGCTTCGGCGAAGCCCGACGCACCACGTCTGGCGGCTTGGCTTTCGCTGCCGCTCTTCTTCATGGTGTGGCAGCTGGTGTCGATGTCGGGCTGGGTCAATGCCAGCCTCTTTCCACCGCCGACCGCGGTGCTGAAGGCCCTGTGGACCTGGCTCACCGACGGCCCATTGCTGCGCGACCTGGGCATGAGCGTGTCGCGCATCGTCATCGGCTTCATGGCCGGTGCCCTGGTGGGCATCGCCACCGGTGTGCTGACGGGCTCCACACCCTTGGCGGCCGGGTTGCTGGCACCGGTGTTCCAGTTGCTGCGGCCGATTCCGCCCATCGCCTTTGTTCCTTTGGTGATCCTGTGGTTCGGACTGTCTGAGTGGGGCAAGTGGTTTCTGGTGTTCTGGGGCGTGTTCTTCACGGTCTGGGTGTCCACACACCTGGGCATCCAGCGGGTCGACCCGATCTGGCTGCGGGCCTCGCAATGCCTGGGTGCACCGCGCCGGGCGCAGTTGCTTCAGGTGATGCTGCCGGCGGCGCTGCCCACGGTACTGGTCGGGTTGCGCACGGCCGTGGGTGTCTCGTTCTACACGCTGGTGGCAGCGGAGCTGGCAGGCACCTTCTCGGGTGTGGCTTACCGCATCGAGATTGCTCACCAGAACATGCAGACGGCCCAGATGATGGGCGGGCTGCTGGTGCTTGGCGCCTTGTCTTCGCTGGCCGACCGGGGCTTTGCCTGGCTGTCGCGCCGGTGGGTGTGGTGGCAAGGCTCTTGAGCCTGTAGGCCATGGTCTGTCAACAAGCACTCGAGCAACTGGGTCTGCCATCGCCATGAGTCCCGCCATCCCCACGGCCATCACCGACCACCGCGCCAGTGGGGTGCTGGAAATTGCCTGGTCCGACGGCACGCTTAGCCGCCTGGGCCACGGCCTGCTGCGCGAAAGCTGCCGTTGCGCCACCTGCGAGCAGCAACGGCGGCACGGCGCCGGCGTGCCGCCTTCAGACACCACCCTGCGCGTCGTGTGCATCGAGCCGGTGGGCGAGCAGGCCCTGACCCTTGGCTTCAGCGATGGCCATGACCGCGGCATCTACCCCTTTGTCTACCTGCGCCAACTGGGCGCGTCTTGCAGCCAACCTACACCATGTCCCACTCCGGCCTCGAACGTGTATTGAACGTTCATCATTGGAATGACACGCTGTTCAGCTTTCGCACCACCCGCGACCCTGCACTGCGCTTTCGCAACGGGCACTTCGTGATGCTGGGCTTACCCGTCGAGGGCAAGCCATTGCTGCGCGCGTACAGCGTGGCCAGCGCCAACCATGACGAACACCTCGAGTTCCTGAGCATCAAGGTACCCAACGGCCCGCTGACCTCGCGTCTGCAGCACCTGCAGCCGGGCGATGAGCTCATCGTCGGGCGCAAGCCCGTAGGCAGCCTGGTGGTGGACGACTTGCGCCCGGGGCGGCATCTGTACCTGCTGTCCACGGGTACCGGGCTGGCGCCGTTCATGAGCATCATCCAGGACCCCGAAACCTACGAGCGCTTCGAGAAGGTGGTGTTGATCCACGGCGTGCGCCTGGTCAGCGAGCTGGCCTACGCCGAATTCATCGAAAACGGCTTGCCGAAGCACGAGTTCCTGGGCGAACTGGTGCGCGACAAGCTGATCTACTACCCCACGGTCACGCGCGAAGCCTTCCGCCACCAGGGCCGCTTGACCGAGGTGATTGCTTCCGGCCGCCTGTCTGAAGACATCGGCCTGCCGCCACTCGACCCCGCTCACGACCGCGCCATGATCTGCGGCAGCCCGGCCATGCTGGCCGACAGCTGCAGCCTGCTCGACGCGCGCGGCTTCCAGATCAGCCCACGCCAGGGCGAGCTGGGGGACTACGTCATCGAACGCGCCTTCGTCGAGAAGTAGCCGACTGCCATGACCGCCGGGGACACGCAGGCGCCCGAACCGCCAGTGCAAGAGCGGCTTGAAAGGCCCCAGGTGTTGGCGCCAGGCGGGCCGCGCAGGCTGGCTGCCCGTTGGCTAGCTTGGCTGGCTGCACGCTGGCCCGGGCTGCTGCTGTGCGCGGTCATCGCCATGGCCGCCAGCCTCATCTCGCGCTTGCACGGTGGCCCGCAGCTGATGTATGCCTTGCTGCTGGGCGTGGCTTTCCACTTCCTCTATGCCGACCAGCGCATCCGACCCGGGGTTGAACTGGCCACAGGCTTGGTCTTGCGACTGGGGGTGGCCTTGCTGGGCGCACGCATCACTTTGGATCAGATCGCCGCGTTGGGTTGGGGCACCGCAGGGGCGGTGATGGCCTGCGTGCTGAGCACCGTGCTTGTGGGCGTCGGTCTGGCCCGCCGGCTCGGGCTGAGCCCAGCGCAGGGCTTCTTGTCCGGCGGGGCCACCGCCATTTGCGGTGCGTCTGCCGCATTGGCCATCGCAGCTGTGCTGCCGCGGGGTCGCGAGCAGGACCGGTTCACGCTTTTGGTGGTGGTGGCGGTCACCGCGCTTTCCACCGTTGCGATGCTCGTCTACCCGCTGATCGCGCACGCCTTGCAGTTGTCGCCCGCGCAGGCAGGTCTGTTTCTAGGCGGCTCGATCCACGATGTAGCGCAGGTGGTGGCTGCGGGCTACCTGTTGGGCTCCGAAACCGGCGACACGGCCACCCTGGTGAAGCTGTTCCGTGTGGCCTTGCTCGCGCTGGTGGTGGTGGCTGCGGCTACCGCCTTCCGCCCTGCTTTAGAAGACCACGGCTCCGATGCAAGACCAGGACTGCTGAAGCTGGTGCCCTGGTTCCTGTGGCTGTTCATGCTGTTGGTGCTGCTGCAGTCGGTACACGCCCTGCCGCCTGCGGCGCTGCCCGTGGTCAGCGAGGTCTCGCGCGACTGCCTGGTGGTGGCCATCGCCGCGCTGGGCATCAAGACATCTTTCCAGGCCTTGTTCCAGACCGGCTGGCGGCCGTTCGTTCTGCTGCTCGTCGAAACCCTCTGGCTGGCTGTGGCCTTGCTGGTGGCGGTGCTGATCGGGCTGCCGCGCTAAGCACGTCCAAGGTGCGCTTGCACCTGTTAGGCGCTGGCCGCCACGTGAGCTGGTGCACCAGACAGCGCAGCACCCCGAGAAAGCCCCTCAGAAGACGCCGCTGGGCGCGTCTTGGCACTGGCACGAAATTGGCTAGTCACTTGTTATAACAACTTGAACGCCATCCCAAAAACTCAACCCGAGGTTCACATGAGCAAACGTCTGTTCAGCTTCATCTTCTCGGTCTTGTGCATGCTGGCTTCAGCCGGCGTCCAGGCCCAGGGCAAACCACTGCGTATTGGCTTCCAAACCGGCGACATCAACGTGCTGTTGATGTACGCCAGCCAGACGGGCCAATTCGCCAAGCAGGGCATCGAACTCAAGATGACACCCTTTCCTGCAGGTCCGGCCATGCTGCCGGCCCTGGCCGCAGGCGAAATTGACTTCGCGTGGATGGGTGAATTCCCGGCTGTCACCGGTTACTCCAACGGCATGCCCATCGAGATCCTGATGATGGAGCGCTTGGACTTCACCAACGTCCGCCTGGTGGTGAACCCGGCCTCCGGCATCCAGAAGCTGGCCGACCTGAAGGGCAAGAAGGTGGCCGTGTCCGTCGGCTCGACCAGCCACAACCACCTGCTCAAGGCCTTGGCGCCAGCCGGCCTGAAGCAGGAGGACGTGACGATGGTCAACCTCTCGCCGGCCAACATGCCCCCAGCCTATGTGGCGGGCCAGGTGGATGCGGCGCTGACATGGGAGCCCAACGTGGGCTTGATGGAGAAGGCCGGAGCGCGCCCGATCGCCAGCACCCAGAGCCTGGGCATGATCACCGGCGGCATCTGGGTCGCGCGCCAGGCCTTCACCAAGGACAACCCCGAGACCGTCCAGGCCTTCCTGAAGGTTTGGCGAGACGCGCAGAAGGCCTATGCCAGCAACCCTGGCGATGTGCGCCAACACGAGGCCAAGCGGGTCGGCCAGACCGCACAGGAGTTCGATGCCCTCATCGCCCGACAGACCGCCAGCCACCCGAGCTTCGAGCAACTGCTCACGGCCGATTTCATGGGCCCACCGGGCAAGGAGCTCGACTCCCGCCTGATGAAGCACCTGCAGGGCATCGGTGCCTTCCTGGTGTCTGAAAAGCGCATCAGCGCAGCCCCATCTGACTGGACGCGGCTGTTCAACACCCGGCCGCTTCAGGAGTTCCTGCGCGCTGAGAAGAAGTAAAGCACAGGGCCGACCTTTCACCACCGACAGACACCACCATGAGCACCGCAGAATTCCCGAACTTGACGCCCCTGCAACGCCAGATCGTGCAGAGCATCCGCCATGAAGATTGGCTGGCGCTGACTCAGGAACTGGTCGTCACCGGCCAGCCGGATTCGGAGAACCCGCTGGACCCGGACATGCCCTCCGGCTCCGAAGAGAAGATCGCACTGCTGGTGGCCGACAAGCTGCGGCAACTCGGTCTGGACGTCAGCTTGCATGCCAAGCAACCGGGTCGGCCGAACGTCATCGGCACGTGGAATGGGGCGCAGCCAGGGCCCACGTTGATCTTGAACGACCACCTGGATGTCTACCCCGCGGGTGATCCAACGGGCTGGACCGCCACTGGAGGCAACCCCTATGCACCCACCGTCACCGGCGACCGGCTCTATGCCCGAGGCACCTCCGACACGCGGGGCAACCTGGCCTGCACCCTGCTGGCCGTGAAGGCCTTGCGCGATGCCGGCGTCGAACTGCACGGCACGCTCAAGTGCATCTACACGGTCGACGAAGAGAAGCATGGCCCCAACGGCGCCATCTACCTGCTGGAAGAACTGGGCATCACCGCCGACTACGAGATCACGGCCGAGCCCAGTGGTTGGACACGCGCATCGGGTGAGTGGGGCATCGGCATTGCCGTGGCTCACTCGGGCAATTGCCTGATCGAGTTGCGCACCGAAGGCACCAAGTCACACCTGTGGCGGCCGGATACCGGCGTGAACGCCATCAGCAAGATGGCCACGTTGATCGGCGCGCTCGAGAAGCTCCCGCTAACCCATCCGAAGCCTGAGCTCTATGGAGGAACGCAGCCGATGGTGTGCTTCACCCGGCTGCGCGCGGGGGTCCCGCGAGAGATGCAGTTCACACCCGCGGAATGCACCGCCATTGCCGCGGTGGTGGGTCTCGTCCCCGGCATGACGATGGACTCCATCCTGCAAGACGTACAACGCGAGATCGATCGGCTGGCCGCAGCCGATCCCACGCTGGTCGCCAGCGTGCGACAGGTGCCCAACTCCTTGTTCGTTCCCGCAACCTTGGAGGTACCCACAACGCAGGAGCCCGTGGCATCCTTGACCCAGGCCTACCGTCAGGTCCTGGGCGAGGCGCCGGCGTACTACCGCAAGAACGCCTACTGCGACACCATCCGCTTCTCGCATGCCGGCATTCCGTCGGTGACTTTCGGGCCCGGCGAAGACGGGTGGCCGCCCACCAACGAGTACATCCACACGCCCAAGGCGGTGCCGGCCGCCCAGGTCATGGCGTTGGCAATGCTGCGGCTTCTGGGTGCCGAAGATGCCTGATGCCGAACTGGAGAGCGCCCGCCGACAGCCCGACTTCGACGCTGCGATTCCCGGGTGTACCGAAACGCCGCGCGAGGTGCTGAGGTTCGACCGGGTCGGCCTCTCGTACGACAGTCGCCCGGTCCTGCAGGACCTGTCGTTCTCGGTGAAGGCGGGCGAGACGGTCGCTCTGTTGGGGCCCTCGGGCTGCGGCAAGACCACGTTGTTGAACATCGTGGCCGGCTTCCTCAAGCCCAGCGCGGGCGTGGCCTTGTGCAACCAGCGTGAGATTGCCGGTCCGGGACCGGACCGTGGGGTGGTGTTCCAATCCTATGCACTCTTCGACTGGATGACGGTCGAGGACAACATCGCCTTCAGCCTGCGCTGTGCCGGGCGTCCAAGGGCTGAGCAGCAGGACGTTGCCCGCCGCATGGCTGCATTGGTCGGGCTGGCAGGCTTCGAGAAGTCGTACCCATACCAGCTCTCTGGCGGCATGCGTCAGCGCTGCGGGCTGGCGCGCGTGCTGGCCGCCGGCCCCAGCGTGATGCTGATGGACGAACCATTTGCCGCCGTGGACGTGCAAACCCGCGAGACTTTGCAGGAAGAGATCCTGCGCATTCAGGCCACAACCGGTTGCACCATTCTCTTTGTCACCCACAGCATCGACGAGGCCGTGTTCTTGGGCAGCCGGATCTTTCTGATGTTGAAGGGCCGCCTCGGGGCCTTTGACGAATTCGCGGTGAACCTGCCGCTGCCCCGTGAGCAGAGCGACAACCGCCTGCACGCCGAGTTTCTATCTGTTCGTGAACGTGTTTACCGTGCCATGCGTCATGCGCCCGGCAAAGAACACTGAGGCCTTTGATGAGCTCCACCTCCAGCCCGGTCCCGGGCAATTCCACTGAGCGACGCGAACGCCTTGCCTACCTCGTCCTGGCGGCTCTATCGCCGTTGTTCCTGCTGGGGGTGTGGGTGCTGGCCACGCAGCAGGGTTGGGTGCGCAGTGTCTTGCTCCCCAGCCCGGCTGACGTGTTCACCACGCTGCAGGAGATGGTCACGCAGGGCTATGGCGGCATTGGCCTGGCAACGCACATTGGTGCCAGCCTGATGCGCGTAGGCACGGCCTTTGTGGCTGGATCGCTGCTGGGCATCACCATCGGCATGTTGCGTGGACGCGTGGCGCCCATCGATGCCCTCTGGCTGGTGCCGTCCGAACTCTTGCGCCCGATTCCGCCGCTGGGCTTGATTCCCTTGTTCATCCTCTGGTTCGGCATCGGCGAGATGTCCAAGATTCTGCTGATCTTTCTGTCGGTGTTCCTGATCATGATGATCAATGCCCAGGCCGGCGCCCGCAGTTGCGGACAAGACGCATTGCGTGCAGCGCAGACGTTGGGCGCCAATCGGATCCAGATCTTCCGACATGTCGTGCTGCCATCGGCGTTGCCACAGATCGTGACCGGCCTGCGGGTGGCGCTGGGCACCGCGCTGTCGATCCTGGTGGCATCGGAACTGCTAGGAGGCGACCGCGGGCTTGGCTTCATCGTGCTCGATGCGAGCAATTTCTTCCGCACTGCGCATGTGTTTGCAGGCATCGCGATCATCGGCGCGATCGGGCTGATCAGCGACAGGTCCCTTGCCACCCTTGGGCGGCGGTGGGTTCACTGGGAGGGCAAGCGTTGAGCGCGCAGCCTCGGCTGAAGCCCGCCCGGCGCATGGTCGGTGCAGCCGCCTTGCCGTTTCACGCTCAAGTGCGGGAATCGCTGCGTGCCCGCATCCTGGACGGCAGCTGGCTGCCCGACCAGCAGTTGCCTTCGGAGCACGAGATGACGGCGCTGTTCGCCGTCAGCCGCATCACTGTCCGACAGGCCTTGCAAGACCTGCAGAACGAGGGGCTGATCTACCGCCTTCACGGCAAAGGCACGTTCGTCTCGCGCCCGCACGCCACGCAGGACCTGGTGCGACTGCAAAGCTTTGGCGAGGCCATGCGGCCGTTGGGCTATCAGACCTTCAACAAACTGGTCAGCGTGCGCGATATCGCGCCTCCCGCCGCCGTGGCAGAGCGCATGGGCACCAAACGGGGCAGCCAAGTTTGCGAGATCACCCGGGTGCGATTCCTGAACAAGGAGCCGGTGTCACTGGACATCAGCTACTTCGCATTGCCGATAGGACGCCGGCTGGCATCGCATGACCTGACTGGCCGCGATCTCTTCGTCATCCTCGAGCAGGACCTCGGGCTGCGGCTCGGCCACGCTGAAATGGTCATCGGCTCACAGCTCGCCGAGGAAGGCCAAGCTCGTCTGTTGGGTCTGCAACCAGGGGCAGCGCTGCTGCATGTCGCCCGCCTCACCTGTGACGACAAGGGCCACCCTTTGGTCTGCGAGCACCTGTTCCATCGAGGCGACTCGTATCACTACCGCCTCCGCGTGGATCGCAACGTGCCCCCCGGGGCAGCTTGAGAAAGAGGGCATACGGGTCACAATCGGCGGTCATGTCGGCCAGAGCCACGACCCGGAAACAGAGCGGCGCCCAGTTTCAACAGGCCACGCTGCTGGCCGCCGAAGCCGCAAACGCTGCGCTTCCGCCCAATCTGCTCGCTCGCCTGAGTGATCCCGCGCGGCAGGCCGTCCTGGCGCTCGGCCGTCGCCGCGACTATGCCGCCGGTGATCTGCTTTTCCGGCAGGGCGATCATCACGACGGCGTCTTTCTCATCGATGAAGGACTGGTGCGATCCTGCTACCTGTCCGAAGACGGCCGCGAGCTGACGTTGGGCTACTGGACGGCCGGGCACTATGTGGGTGCGCCACAGATGTTCGGCGGCGGTCGCCACGCGTGGACGTCGGCGGCGGAGTCGGCGACCCGCTGCCTGTGGCTGCCGGGCCCGCAGCTGCGCACCCTGGCGTTGGAATGGCCTGAACTGGCGCTGGCGCTGATCGACGCACTGGTGCACAAGTCGCAGTGCTACTGTGCACTGCTGCAGCTGCTGGCAACACAGTCGATGCGCACACGTCTGGCGAGACTGCTGACCATGCTGGCTGCGCGTGAGGTCGGCTCATGCACCCAGCTCAGCCACGGTCAGATGGCCAGCATGATCGGCTCGACGCGCCAGTGGGTCTCGCAGACCCTGGCACGCTTCGCTGAGGAAGGCTTGATCGTCAAGGAATCCGATGGCGGGATCCGCGTGACCCAGCCGCAACGGCTGGCCCAACTGCGTTGAAGGCGCGCGTCGGGCGCGAGCTGCAATTAGTTGCTGGTCCGGGGAAAGCCGAGCCGAGACACTTCTTCTAGGCGGGCGTTTTCCCGTGGCAACGAAGAGGCTTTCCCATGCTGGCTCCGCGCCGATCGATTTCAAGGCGTCTTTGGTGTCTCGCAGCCATGACGCTCGCTTGGCCGGGCGCGATGGCTTGGGCTCAGGACTATCCGACTCGACCCATCACGCTGGTGGTGCCTTACCCACCCGGAAGCGCCACGGACATCCTGGCGCGCTTGCTGGCGCCCAAGCTGTCGGAGTCCACCAAGCAGAACGTGATCGTCGAGAACAGGGGCGGTGCGTCCACCAATCTGGGCACGGAGCACGTTGCACGCGCAGCGCCTGACGGCTACACCATCCTGATCCAGGCCCCCAACATCGCCACCAACGAGTTTGCGTTCAAGAGCCTGCGTTGGAAGCGTGACGACTTCGCACCGGTGAGCCTGCTGGTGCGCTGGTCCAACGTCCTGCTGGCCGGCCCGTCGGCCCCGGTGCGGGACTTCAAGCAACTGGCCGCGGCCAGCAAGGCCAACCCGGCCGCGTACAACTACGGCTCGCCGGGCGTGGGCTCGCTGTCTCACTTGGCCATCGAGATCCTCAAACAACGCGGGCACATCACCATCGAACACGTGTCCTTCACCGGGCCGGGGCCGATGATGACCAGCCTGCTCGGCGGGCACATCCAGTACGGTGCAACCAACCCAGCCAACTTCATCTCTCACTTGCGCGAAGGCAAGCACAAGCTGACACCCTTGGCCGTGCTGGGCTCGCAGCGCGAAGCTGCGCTGCCTGATGTACCGACGCTTGCAGAGCTGGGCATAACTGGCGTCGAGTCCTATGGGTGGCTTGGCGCTCTGGTGCCGGCGCGCACGCCTCCGTCGGTCGTTGCCCGGTTGAATGCCGAGTTCCTGAAGGCCTTGAGGTCGCCCGACGTGCAGGAGCGGTTGAAGGCCAGCTACCTCGAGCCCCTGGGCGGCACGCCCGAGGACTTCGGCCGCTTCATCGAGTCCGAACACAAGAAGTGGGGCGACGCCGCCCGGGCTGCCGGCATCCAGCCGGAATGAAACATGACTGACGAACCAAGACTCACGACCCTGTCCCTTCGCCCCACCGCGTTGACCGCGGCCTACCGACGTGGCGACATCGACCCTGTCGATGTGGTCGAGGAGGTGCTGCGCCGCATGGCTGCGCGCGGCAACGATCGGGTCTGGGTTCAGACCGTCGAGCCGGCCCTTCTCCGCGCGCAAGCCGTGGCCCTGCGTGACCGGCGTGCCGACATCGACAACCTGCCCCTGTACGGATTGCCTTTCGGTGTGAAGGACAACGTGGACGTGGCTGGCATGCCCACCACATGCGGCTGTGCAGGCTTCGGCCGGTACCCGAGTTCGTCTGCCACGGCGGTACAACTTGCCCTGGACGCCGGCGCGCTATTCGTGGGCAAGCAGACACTGGATCAGTTCGCCACCGGCCTGAACGGCACGCGGGCGGTAGGTGGCCATTGCTTGAACGTGTTCGACCCGAGCGTCATCCCGGGCGGCTCGAGTTCCGGTTCGGGCGTGGCCGTCGCCGCAGGGCTGGTCAGCTTTTCCCTAGGTTCGGACACAGGCGGGTCGGGCCGTGTGCCGGCAGCCATGAACAACATCGTCGGCTTGCGGCCCACGATGGGTCTCGTCAGCAGCCGGGGTCTGGTCTACAACAACCCACAGTTCGATTGCATACCGGTGTTCGCTCACGGCGTTGAAGACGCCTATCAGGTGCTGGAGGTCATTGCTGCCGTTGATGGGCTCGACCCCCTCAGCCGCACGGACGCCGACCAGATCGCGCTCGACGCGCCGCCAGTGAAGCACTTTCGCTTCGCCATTCCGGATCGGCTTGCATGGTTCGGCGACATCCAGTCGCCAGAGTGCTTTGCACAAGCCGTGCAAAGACTGCAGTCCATGGGCGGCGAGTTGTGCGAGATCGACTTCTCCACCTTCATCGAAGCGGGTTCGCTCATCTTCGACAGTGCCTTCGTCGCTGAGCGTGCCGCCAGCTACGGTGAGGTGCTGGATCGGCTGCCCGAGGCTCTCGTGCCTCCCGTTGCAAGCATCCTGCGGCGTGCGCGCGACTACACCGCCATCGATGCATTCAGAGCGCAGTACCGCCTACGCGAACTGCGGCATCAGCTAGCCAAGCAGCTGGCTGGACTCGATGTGGTCGTGACGCCCACAGTCGCACGCCCCTTCCGGGTTGAAGAGCTGCTGGCGTCGCCGATCGAGCGAAACGCCGAAGTCGGGTACTACACCTATGGCGTCGGACCATTGGACTTGTGCGCCTTGGCCCTGCCCGCGGCCCTGCGGCCGGATGGGCTGCCCTTCGGCATCTCTCTGGTCGGTCGTGCCGGCGCCGACGGATGGCTGCGTTCGCTGGGCGGGCGTTTCGAGGCCGCCACCGCTGTCCCGCCCGGCGCGCCGGGAACTGGCGCATGACCCCCAGTCCGCGCAAGGTCGTGCTCGTCAAAGAGACCGTGCTGGCGGAAGCCGGTTCGCCAGCGGTCCGCACCGTGACGCGGGCCGCCGTCGCTCTGGTGATCGCCAACCCCATGTCGGGCCGGTTCATGCGCGACCTCTCGGCGTTGATCGATCTCAGTCCGCTGCTGGCCGAACGCTGGCTGCCCCAGGCGGTGGCCCAGCTCGACGGCCCGGTGGTGGCCTATGGCAAGGCCGCCATCGTCGGCGTGCACGGCGACATCGAACACGCTGCGGCCGTGCTGCATCCCAAGCTGGGCAAGGCCATGCGGCTGGCCGTTGGTGGTGGCGAGGCCATCATCCCTTCGACGGCCAAAGTGGCCAGCGCGGGTGCGCGCATCGACGTGCCGCTGGGCCACAAGGACAACGTCTGGAGCTTCAACGAGCTCGACACCCTGACCCTGGGCGTGGAGGACGCGCCACGGCCCGACGAGATTCTGGTGGTTATGGCCGTCAGCGACGGTGGCCGGCCCGACCCGCGCGTCGGTGCTGGGCGCTTGGCCGTCTGAGCTTGCGGTCATCGCCTTCCAGCGGCAGGAGCCCAAAGACATGAGCAGACAAACCTACATCGAGAATGGCACCGTCATCGCCTGGCAGGGTGGCCATCACGTGGTGCTGCAGGATGCTCTGGTCGTCTTCTCGGACAACACGATCGAGTACGTCGGTCCCGAAGACGGCCGACCGCGCGACGAGGGCAGCGCCCGCGTCGACGCCCGCGGTCGTCTTGTGATTCCGGGGCTCGTCAACACGCACCTGCATGCCACCGACACACTCTTCACCAAGGGCTATCTTGAAGAGGCGAGCAACCTCAGCGGTGAAGCCCGCGAGACCAACTACGGCACGCTGTACAAGATGCTGCCCGCGGTGCGCCATGCGATTGACCCGGATGCCCAGGTGCTGGCTGCGGAATGCGCCTTCGCCGAGCTGGCTCGCACCGGCTCCACCACCGTCGTGGAACTGGGCTACGACTACGAGGTGGGCGGCGACGGGGACATCGCCATCACCGCCAGCGTGGCGGAGCGCGCCATGCAGGTCGGACTGCGCTGCTATTCGGCACCGCGCTTCAGGGCGATGCACTACGGCCATGCGCCTGGCGGACAGGTCTGGTACGAGACCTACCGCGAGAACGGACGCACGCGTTTTCGCGACTGCGTCGACTTCTGCACGGGATGGAACGGCCGCTTCGACGACCGGCTGCGCACCATGCTCGCACCGGGTCAGATCGACACTTGCGATCCAGAACTGCTGCGCGAGACCCGCCGCGTGGCCAATGCGAACCACCTGCCGATCCAGGTGCATGCAGGGCAGTCGCCCAACGAATTCGCGCGCTTGCGCAGCGAGTACGGCATGACCACCGTCGAGTACCTGCAGCATACGGGGCTGCTGGGCCCGGACTGCATGATCGGTCATGGGCAAATCATGACGGCCGATGGCAATCTGGGGTCCCTGGGCGCCCATGAAGTGGCTGCGCTGCGCGATTCGCAGACCACGGTCGTTCACCTTCCGTGGGTGAAGGCACGCCGCGGCGGCGTCATCAACTCCATCCACAAGTACCGTCAGATGGGGGTGCGCCAGTCACTGGGCACGGATACGTTCCCGCTGGACATGTTCAACGACATGCGCATGGCAGCTACCGTCTGCCGCATCGTCGAACATGCAGTGGACGTGGCGTCCTCGCATGAGGTCTTCACGATGGCCACAACAGGCGGCGCCGACGGCCTGGGCCGGCCAGATCTGGGCCGCCTGGCCGCAGGCTGCAAGGCCGACATCGTGCTCGTTCGCACCGACACCTTCAAGGCCTCGCCCGTCTACGACCCCTTCAAGTTTCTCGTGCTGTCCGCGAATGGCGATGACGTAGATCGGGTCATCATCGACGGGCGCACCGTGGTGCAGGACGGCGTGGTCTTGAACGTGGACATGCCTTCTGCCGTGAGCAGGCTGAACGAGGCGGCATTGCGGGTTCGCAGCCGGATCGTGGTGTGAGCGCCCAGCCCATGCGCACGCTGTTGCGGGGCGGCGGGGTCATCGCCTTCGACGGCACACAACATGTGCACATTCGGCGCGGCGATGTCGTGTTCTGCGGTGACCGGATTGAATACGCCGGCCCCGCGTGGACAGAGCGGGCGGACGCGCCTGTGCACCAGATCATCGACACCAGCGGCAAGTTGGTGCTGCCGGGTTTCGTGAACGCGCACCTGCACGTTACCGACACGGCGTTCACGCGCGGCTGGCTGGACGACTATGGAGCGTCTGCGACCACCGGCGCTGCAAGTAACGTGACTGCCCTGTATCGACTGCTGCCTGCCATTCGCGCCGCTGCAATGGCTGAAGACCAGCTGGCTGCAGCAGAGTGCGCCTTCTCGGAACTTCTGCTGTCGGGATCGACCACCGTCGTGGAACTCGGCTTCGATGCAGAGATGGGGGACCAGGGCGACATGGCGACACCTCGCGCGGTGGGTGACATCGCCGGGCGGCTGGGCCTGCGCTGCTACCTGGCGCCTCGTTACCGCAGCCGCTATTGGAAGCTGGGTGCCGACGGCGCCCCCGCCTACTTCGCCTATGACGGTGACGGACTGCCCCGCATGCGCACCTGCATAGAGCTTCTCGGCGACATCGAAGCCAGCCACGAAGGCCGTCTGCGCGCAATGCTGGCCCCGGGCCAGGTCGACACCTGCGAGCCCGAACTGCTGCGCGCCACCCGAAAAGTGGCAGACGACACTGGCTACCCGATCCAACTGCACGCCGGTCAGTCCCCTTCTGAGTTCCGGCGAATCCGGCAGCAGCATGGCTGCACGACTCTGGACTATCTGGACCGGGTGGGCCTGCTGGGTCGGGACCTGGTGCTGGGCCACAGCATGTTCTTCAGCGAGTCTGGCGATGTGGACGACTGCCATGCGGCCGAACTCGCACGACTCCGCGACAGCGGTACCCATCTGTGCCACCTCCCATGGGTGAAGGCGCGGCAGGGCACGGCGATGCGGTCCTTCGCCAAGTACCGACGCCACGGCATTCCGGTCTGCCTGGGAACGGACACCTACCCCTTCGACATGTTCAACGAGATGCGCATGGCGGCAACCCTGTGCCGAGTGGCCGAGGGCTCCCCGCAAGCGGTCAGTGCGGCGGAGATCTTCCATGCAGCCACCGTGGGCGGGGCGCAGGCCCTGCAGCGCCCTGACCTCGGCCGCCTAGCTGCTGGCTGCCAGGCGGACATCGTTCTGGTGGACGTGATGAAACCCCATGCCGTGCCCCTGCGTGACGGCATACAGCACCTTGTGCTGAGTGCATGTGCGGCCGATGTGGATACGGTCTTCGTCGCTGGCCGCCCGGTCGTCGAGCAACGGACGTTGGTATACGGCGATCTGGCAGATGCCGTTGCACGGCTGGCCGAGGCCGGTGACCGGGTGGACGCCAGGGTCCAGCTGGAGTGACTTCACCCTGTCGGCCTCTGCGGCGGCCTGGCCTGTGAGTACCGTCGAAGTGCTGGCAAGTCTGGCCATTCTGGCGGGAGCTGCCTTTGCACAGGGCGTCTTCGGCCTGGGTTTCGCCATGATCGCTACGCCGTTGCTGGCCCTGTTCCTGGACTACCGCGCTGCGGTTCTCCTCGCGGCGGTCCCGCTGTTGGTCCTGGCCGGCAACTGGCTGGTCGTCAATCGTCATGACCTGCGCCACTCCGGTGTTTCGTGGCAGTTGTTGCCCGGCATCGTCGTCGGTGCAGTGACAGGCGTGTGGGTACATGTGGCGCTGTCCGAACGCCTGTCGCTGCTCTTGCTGGCTGCGCTGCTGGCCTTCAGCATCGCGTTGCCTTGGGGCCTGCAGCGCTTCAGGACCGACGTGTCGATGGCTGCGCGTCGGACTGCGCCTCTGTTCGGCGCGCTCGCGGGCATCACGGAGTCGGCCTTGAACGTGGGAGCGCCCTTCATGGTGATGTTCGGGGAGTTGGCGCGCCTGACGCGACGGCAACAACTCATCGCACTCAACCTGGGTTTCTTCTTCGGCAAGGCCGTTCAGGTGAGCCTGCTGTCGGCGTCTGCCTGGCCGGTGTCTCCCCTGCCCCTGGCGCTGGGAGTGATGATCAGCTTGCTGTTCTATCGGATCGGGGACCGGCTTGCAGGCCACTACCCGGAGGAGACATTCAGGCGTCTGCTGGCGAAGTTCATCGGTTTGATGGTTCTCTCCCTCATCGCTCGCGCTGCGACCAGCTCGTAGCTGTCCTCGGCTGGCCATTGCTGTCAGATGGTTTACCCACTGGCAAGGTCAAGCCGCGTCGAAAGCCGTCTTGCGAGATGCAGCAGACATACGCTCACGGACCTTACCAAGGTCAGGTTTCAGCGCCCGCCGCCAATCGTATGCAAGTCCTGATCGACCAAGACCAGTCTGGGTCTGAAGTTCGATGAGCTTCGGCTTTGTACGCTTTGCTGTCGCTCGTCCCTTTGCGTCCAACGACAGCAACTGGCCGAGAGTGTGAGTACGCGGCCGCGACAGGAAGCCGCCTGTCAGCGTTGGGGTTGCGGCCTGCCACGTTCGATGCCGCGCGGCGTGGACCCTGCCGGGTTACTCATCCATCACTGCGGCGCGCGATGCAATTGGCCTCCGGCACGGCCCTGGCCGGGACGGCACCACCTACTTGGCGCTGTCTGCGCTGGAGTTCATGCCGCGGCTGGCTCTGATGGTGCCGCGGCCGCGGCTGCACCTCATCAGTTCTCACGCCGCGCCGTGACAAAGACCCCGGCAATCTTCCTTGACTCAGATCAACAGTTGTAGATTCGATTTCGCCCGAGGCGATTGCTTCGACTCCCTGGTCGGCGAATACTGAACGCAGTTCATCGTGTCGTCCACACATCCGCTGGATGGGAAAGGGAATCGCCATGCGTCCTTTCAATGCTCACCCATCTGCAATCTGTGTCGCGCTCGGCCTCTTGCTGTTGACGCCTATCGCTGCGCACTCCCAGTCGTCGTTCATCTCGTACCTGGAGCCTGCCAATCCGTCGGCACCCGTGGTGCTGGAGACGAACCTCTCCTCTCCTTTCATGCTCAGCCGCAACAGGCCTGACGTGCTCTGGCCGCTGGATGACGCGATCATCGAGGGCTATTACGGCGACCTGCGGAATGTCGATGCCCTCCCGATCGGCGTTTTCATCGCCGGCCTGTATGCGCCCGGTACCGGGCAGACCGTATTCAGCAGCTTCGTGATGGTGTCGGCCCAGACCTTTGGCCTGTACACCCAGTTCGTCCAGTCCGGCCTCTGGACGCAGGACAAATCTGTCAGCGATGTCCGCGCCCAGTTTTGCGACACCGTGGCCACTTGCACCTTCCGTGGTGGACTGGTTGCCGACGGCAGCGTTCAGAACCTGGCCAGCGTGCTCTTCCCAGGCAACTCAACGTTCGACGTCTTTGTTCAAGCTGCCGTGGTGCCGGAACCGCAGAGCTACGCCCTGATGCTGGGAGGTCTGGGACTGCTGGGCGCGCTCAAGCACTGCCGTTGTCGCGAGCTGCGGGCCAGGGCTTGAGCCTATACGTCGCGGAACCGCTGAACTGGCCTTGCTGGCGTCCTGCGCCGACGCGGAACGCGCCCTCTCGCGATCAGATGGTCGACAGCAAGAGCCAACCGGTGGGTACACGCTTGCTTGCGCTGACATCCCGACGCCCACGTCCAGGCCAGTGTGTCTTGAGCGCCGACTGCGTGATCATGGCCAAGTGTGATGTCTGTAAGCTGCCTACGGCCAGCGGTAGGAACTGGCCGACTTGAGCCAACGAGCGGTCCAGACTCGTCGCCGGAAACCTGCCCTTCGCAGGTGCGCTGAGGCGAGATTGTTGGCGCCGACTGAAATTTGACCCACTTACGAGGATCGTGCCGACCGAAATCTGACCCAGGTGTTCAACCTACCCTGCCCGACTTATCCACAGCGGAGCGGGGTGTGAGGAGTGATCACCATGGCCATGATTGTGACCTTGCCCCCGAAAAACGTAGTTCTTGGCTGATGATGGAATCAAAGACAGGAGCTACGAGATGAGCAACAAGCAGGTGCGTGGTCAATACACGCAGGAGTTCAAGCTGGAGGCCGTCAGGCTGGTCAAGACGGGGCA